>NZ_AYWP01000023.1:0-131531 GCF_000502435.1 Mesorhizobium sp. LNHC232B00 | reverse complement strand
TCAAACGCTTCAAGCCATTTTCCGGCGTCGCTTCTTCACGCTTGATCAAAGCACGAAGCAAATGTGTGCGCACGCTAGCCCACAGGGGAGAAGGAAAGAAGCCGCAGTTCAATTCCTCTTGACCTGTGGCTCAGGATTTTTCGCTTGATCGGCTACTGACATTTCGTCCATCTAGCGCCGGCGGTCGTCCGTCCGCTCTACAGCGTCCTTTGCGCGTCCTTTCGGACGCGCAAAGGACGCTGTAGCATTCGATTGGGGCACATGATCCTTTCCGAAAATCGAAAGTCGATTTTCGGGGTCATCTGCTGAGGGCTAAGATCATGGCGCGCGACACAACCGATTTCCGGCCGATCGAAGGCGTCGACGAACTCGTCGAACACCTCGCCGAAGGCAACAAGGCGCGCGACAAGTGGCGCATCGGCACCGAGCACGAGAAATTCCCCTTCTATGTCGATGGCAATGCGCCGGTGCCCTATGGCGGAGAGCGCGGTATCCGCGCCATCCTCGAAGGCATGCAGTCAAAGCTCGGCTGGGACCCGATCATGGATGACGGCCGCATCATCGGCCTGGTCGAGCCGACCGGCCAAGGTGCGATTTCGCTCGAGCCTGGCGGCCAGTTCGAGCTTTCCGGCGCGCCGTTGGAAACCATCCATCAGACTTGCCGTGAGGGCAATGCACATCTGGCCCAGGTGCGCGAGATCGCCGAGCCGATGGGAATCCGCTTCCTTGGCCTTGGCGGCAGCCCGAAATGGTCGCTGGCCGAGACGCCGAAAATGCCGAAGTCGCGCTATGAGATCATGACACGCTACATGCCCAAGGTCGGCACCAAGGGCCTCGACATGATGTACCGCACCTGCACGATCCAGGTTAACCTCGACTTCGAGAGCGAGGCCGACATGCGCCGCAAGATGCAGGTGTCGCTGAAGCTGCAGCCGCTGTCGACGGCGCTGTTCGCCAATTCGCCCTTCACCGAAAGCCGGCCGAACGGCCTGCAGAGTTGGCGCGGCGACATCTGGCGCGATACCGACAACCAGCGCTCGGGCCTGCTCGAATTCTGCTTCTCGCCGGATTTCGGGTTCGCCGACTATGTCAAATGGGCGCTCGACGTGCCGATGTATTTCGTCATCCGCGACGGCCGCTATCATGACATGACCCATATCACCTTCCGCCAGTTCATGGCCGGGGCGGCGCGCAATGAAGTGCCCGATGGGCTGCCGACGATGGGCGACTGGGCCAACCATCTGTCGACGCTATTCCCGGACGTGCGCCTGAAGCGGTTCCTCGAAATGCGCGGCGCCGATGGCGGACCGTGGCGGCGCATCTGCGCGCTGCCGGCCTTCTGGGTCGGACTGCTCTACGACGAGGCCGCGCTCGACGCGGCGGAGGCATTGACCTCGAGCTGGACATATGAAGAAACACTGGCCATGCGCAATGCGGTGCCTGAACTCGGCATTTCCGCGCCTTTCCGCAACACCACGCTGCGCGAGATCGCGCGCGACGTGCTGGCCATTTCGCGCACGGGGCTGAAGAACCGCGGCAAGAAGAACCGTGACGGCTACGACGAGACCTCGTTCCTCAATACACTGGACGAAGTGGTTGCGCGCGGCACCACCAGCGCCGAGGAGATGCTTTCCGCCTATCACACGCGCTGGGGCGGTTCGATCGAGCCGGTGTTCATGGAATATGCCTATTAACCGCGGGCCATAACGAGCGACAAAAGCTGCTTCAATCGGGCGTTGAAACGAATTACGCTCTCCGCCCAGGATTTCCCGGAGGAGAAGCCGATGCCTACCTTGTTCGACATGCTGACCCAGGCCCAGAACGGCAATGGCATGCAGGCGCTTGCCCAACAATATGGGCTTTCGATGCAACAGACACAGGCGGCGGTCGCAGCACTGCTGCCGGCCTTTTCGCAGGGGCTGCAACGCAACACCGCCGACCCTTATGGGCTCGGCGCCTTCATGACGGCGATGGCAAGCGGCCAGCACGCCAAATATTTCGAGGACACGACCCGGGCCTTCTCGCCGCAAGGGGTCGACGAGGGCAACGGCATTCTGGGGCATCTGTTCGGCTCCAAGGACCTGTCGCGTGCGGTCGCCAGCCAGGCGGCGCAAGCGAGCGGCGTCAGCCAGCAGATCCTGCAGCAGATGCTGCCCGCGATCGCCTCGATGGTGATGGGCGGGCTGTTCAAGCAGACGACCAGTCAGATGCAGGCCGCCGGCGGTTTCGGCGGTGGCGGCAACAATCCGCTCGGCGAGATCATCGAGCAGATGATGCGGCAAGGCGGGGGCATGCAAGCCCCGGCTCCACAGCCACGCCAGGCGCCGCCACCTCAGAACCCGATGGACAACCCGCTTGGCAAGGTCTTACAGGACATGTTCGGCGGCGGTACGCCGCAGCCGCAAAGCCAGCCGCAACCGGCACCCAATCCCTATGGCGACAACCCGCTCGGCAAGGTGCTGCAGGACATGTTCGGCGGTGGAACGCCACAGCCGCAGCAGACCCAGAGTCCCTATGGCGACAATCCGCTCGGGAAAATCTTCGAGGAGATGCTACGGCAAGGAGGTGGCGGCTTGCCTGGCGGACAGCCGGCGCCACAACCTCAGGCGTCGCAACGGCCGCAGCAACGACAGGCGCCGCAGCCAGAGACCAATCCGAGCGGTAGGGCGAGGAACCCGTTCGACGATTTGTTCGGCAAAATGTTCGAGACCGGCGCCCAGCAGCGTGACGAGTACCAGAAGGGCATGGAAACGATCTTCGACCAGTTCAAGCGGGACATGGGCCGGCGGTAGTTCGAGCAATGACTTTAGGTGAAATAGTCGTGAACGGCTTGATGGCTGCAGCACTAATTGGGGGTGTCTACTCAATTTATCGGTATGACTTCCTTAGTCCGGGCGATGCTCCCGGTTACAGAGAGACATTCGCGACGCCTTGAGATACGGAAAACCGCTTCCGTCGCAATGGAAGCCCTTGGACGAGAGCAATCGCGCCGGCTATGGGATCTTTGCCGTCAGCCTTTTGGCCTTCGGGATTCTCATTTTTACAGACAGATGGCTGATTGAGCTAATCGATCAGTTCTGAGCCACAAAAGAAAAGCCCGGTCCTGGGAGGACCGGGCAACGTGCAGGCAGGCCGGCGGGGGACCGGCAGGGAGTGGGAAGCCTGCAGAACCTTTGGTCGCGCCGAACCGTGAATAGGTTCACCGGACCGAAACTCAGCGATCAAGCAACCTTGCGGGCAATGTCCTCGATCGTTTCCACACGATCGCTGGCAATTTCCCGCAACATCGCCGTCGGATCGCGGCCAAACGGCACGTCGATGGCGACATGCAGGTCGGCGCGCGTCAGTCCGATGTCGGCGAGCTCGGCGTCCGACATCTCGCCGAGGCGGTAGAAGGCGCGGCGATTTTTCCAGGCGCGATAGGCGTTGGAGACGGTGTTTGCCACGCGCGTCGCAACGGCCGGACGCGAGGTGATGCGCGAGGTCTCGGTGGCGACATCAAACGTGGTCATAGCAATCTCCTTCGAGCGAACAAAGCCAAGCGATCGGCGCTGGCGACAGCGGCCGTTTCGGCTTCGATTCACATGCCTTCATGTGGACAATGCCAATTTGCCACCAGCCAATTGATTAATCCAACGAATGTTTCTAATCATAGACATCAACAACAATGATGGATTGGACCGATGAAAGCGCCGCTCGATCTCGATCAGTTGCAGACCTTCATCTCGATTGCCGATACCGGCAGTTTTACCCGCGCGGCGGAGGAGGTTCACCGCACCCAGTCGGCGGTGTCCATGCAGATGCGCCGGCTGGAGGAGCGGATCGGCAAGCCGCTGTTCGAGAAGGAGGGGCGCACCAACAGGCTGAGCGAGGAAGGCGACAAGCTGCTTTCCTATGCAAGACGGCTGCTCTATCTCAACCGCGAAACGCTCGCTGCTTTCGACGACCAGCGCCTCGAAGGCACGATCCGTATCGGCACGCCGGACGACTATGCCGACCGTTTCCTGCCCGAGATCATGGCCCGCTTCACGCGCTCCAATCCGCGCGTCGAGCTGACCGTCATCTGCGAGCCGACGCCGGGGCTGGTCGAGCATATCAAGCGCGGTAACCTCGACCTTGCGCTGGTGACGCACAACGATGTCCGTGGCCAGTCGGAGGTCGTGCGGCGCGAGCCGCTGCTGTGGGTCACCTCGGCCAACCATGCGACGCATGAACAGGTAACGCTGCCTATGGCCTTTGGCCGGCCGAACTGCATCTGGCGGCGCGCCGCCGTCGACGTGCTCGACCAGCAGAACCGCGACTACCGCATCCTGTTCACCAGCTTCTCGGCGACCGTGATCACCGCCGCGGTGCTTTCGGGCCTGGCGATCTCGGTGCTGCCGGAATGCGCGCTCAGGCCCGGCATGCGGGTGCTGGGTGAAGCCGACGGCTTTGGCGCCTTGCCCGATTGCCGCATCGGCATCATGCGCGGCCAGACGTCGCGGCCGGAGATTGTCGACGCGCTCGCCCGCCATATTTCGGAGAGCCTGGACAACATCTCGGTGCCGCTTGGCGAGGAGACGGGAACATTCGACTTCGCGGCACTCGCCTTCGCCAAGATGAAGCGGAGCAAGCCGAACCAGATCCTGCCGGGCTGGTAGGAGGGATCAGGCATATGCGGACCATGAGTCCCTGGACCGACACTGCGCCTTGACGCGGAACGCCAACCAGCCCCCAATCGAGCGATGAGCGAAGCAGCATCCGAATCACGCACCAACGCCACCGAATACACGGTGAGCGAGATTTCCGGCGCGCTGAAGCGCACAGTCGAGGACGTCTTCGGCAATGTGCGGGTGCGCGGCGAAATCTCCGGCTATCGCGGGCCGCACTCCTCCGGCCACGCCTATTTCGCGCTGAAGGACGACCGCGCCCGGCTCGATGCCGTGGTGTGGAAAGGCACGATGAGCCGGCTGAAATTCCGTCCCGAGGAAGGGATGGAGGTGATCGCCACCGGCAAGCTCACCACCTATCCCGGCAAGTCCAACTACCAGATCGTCATCGACAATCTGGAGCCGGCCGGCGTCGGAGCGCTGATGGCGCTGCTTGAAGAGCGCAAGCGCCGGCTGCAGGGAGAAGGGCTTTTCGATGCCGGCCGCAAGCGCCGGCTGCCGTTCATGCCGCGCGTCATCGGTGTCGTCACCTCGCCGACCGGATCCGTCATCCGTGACATCATCCACCGCATCAAGGACCGCTTTCCGTTGCACGTGCTGGTCTGGCCGGTCCGAGTGCAGGGCGAGACGTCAGGCGTGGAAGTGACCAATGCCGTCGCCGGCTTCAACGCCCTGGCATGGGACGGCGCCATCCAGCGCCCCGATCTCTTGATCGTGGCGCGCGGCGGCGGCAGCCTCGAGGATCTGTGGGGCTTTAACGACGAAGCGCTGGCGCGCGCCGTTGCCGCCTCCGGCATTCCGGTGATCTCGGCCGTCGGCCATGAAACGGACTGGACGCTGATCGACCTTGTCGCCGATGTGCGGGCGCCGACACCGACGGGTGCTGCCGAAATCGCCGTGCCGGTGAAGGCAGACCTCGAAGCGACGCTTGCCAGCCTGGGCGCGCGGCTCAAGGCGGCGGTCCTGCGCAACTTCGAACGCAAGCGGCAGGCCGCCCGTGCGGCGGCCCGTGCCCTGCCCTCGCCCGACCAATTGCTGGCGCTGCCGCGCCGGCGCCTCGACGAGGCGACAAGCCGGCTCGGCCGCGGCCTGATGGTTTCCACCGAACGCAAGCGGGCACGATTTGTTGCCGTGAAGCTGACGCCGACGATGCTTTCGCAGCGCATTGCCGAGGCGCGGCGCACCAACGAACGCAATCTCTTGCGAGCGCAAGGAGCGCTGCGCGCGCTGGCGAGAGCCCGGCGTGCAGAGCTAAATCGGGCAGCGGACCAGTTGCCGAAATGTGCGAGGGCATCGCTGCAGCGGCACAGGCAGCAATTGGCCTTGCTGCAAGGCCGCATCACGATCGAGCCGACAGCGCGGCGCCAACGCGTGCAAAGGGATTTTCTGGCAGCCTTGACGAGGCGCGGTACGCAGGCGGTACTGATCCGGCTGGAGCGCTTGCGCGGGCGTGTTGTCCAGGCCGACAGGTTGATGGCGACGCTTTCGCACAAGGCCGTGCTGGCGCGTGGCTTCGCGCTGGTGAAGGATGCCGACGGCGCGGTCATCAAGCAGGCCGCCGACGTGGCGTCGGGAATGGCGCTTTCATTGGAGTTCGCCGATGGCACCGCGGATGCGGTGGCAACCAGCGGTGCGGCCCGGCCGAAGCCGGCTGCCAAGCCATCCGCAAAGACCTCAGTTGCCAAGACTAGGGAACGCGGCAATCAGGGATCGCTGTTCTGAGGTCATGACCGATAGTCCGCATCATCTGGCAACGCCATCCGGCAAGCCGCGCGCGCGAAGCTTCGGCATCGGCTTTGACGGAACGCCAGGGCCGTTCAACGCGATCACCGACGTGCCGGGCGTCGCGGTCGGCTATGCGACGCTGATATCGGGCGACGGCGCGCTCGTCGTCGGCAAGGGGCCGGTACGCACCGGCGTCACCGCGATCCTGCCCAGGCCGCGCGCCGAGTTGGCCACGCCGGTCTTTGCCGGCATTTTCAGCCAGAACGGCAATGGCGAACTGACCGGCTCGCACATCATCGAGGAAACCGGCGCCTTCAACTTCCCGATCACCATCACCAACACGCATTCCTGCGGTGTTTCACGCGACGGCACGCTGCGCTGGATGCAAAACGTGCTGCCGGCAGCACTCGACAGCGCCTGGGGCCTGCCGGTGGCGGCGGAGACCTATGACGGGTTTCTCAACGATATCAACGGCCACCATCTGACATCGGAGCATGTTGCGCAGGCGCTCGACGGCGCCGCCGGCGGGCCGATCGAGGAAGGCAGCGTCGGCGGCGGCACCGGCATGATCACCTTCGCCTTCAAAGCCGGTTCCGGTACTGCGTCGCGCATCGTCGAATGGCAGGGCCGCGCCTATACGGTCGGCGCCTTCGTGCAGTCGAATTTCGGCAAGCGGCGCAATTTTGCCCTTCGCGGCCTGCGTGCCGGGCCGGAGCTCGTGGAACCGGCGATCCGCGAGGGCACGCCGCGCGCCGAAAAAGGCTCGATCATCGCTGTCATCGCCACCGATGCGCCATTCCTGCCGCACCAGATGAAACGGCTGGCCCGCCGCGTGCCGCTCGGCGTCGCCATGACCGGCGGCTTCGGCTATCACAGCTCGGGCGACATCTTTCTCGCCTTCTCGACAGCCAATCCCGCTGCGGCGCTGGCGCCGTCGGGCCGCATCGCCAATGCCGATTTCATCCCGGACAGCGACATCGACCCGTTCTTCGACGCGGTGATCCAGGCCGTGGAAGAGGCGATCCTCAACGCATTGACCGCCAATGACGACATGACCGGGCGCGACGGCAATTTCGTGCCGGCACTGCCGAAGGCTTGGCTAAGAGAAACGTTCGGCTGAGACGAAAACGCGGGCCGAAGGGCCCGCGCATTCAGACAGGGTCGCCCCTAAAGTCTATTCGGCGGCCTTGCTGGACGCCTGCTGGTTCCCGTCCGCCTCGGCTGCTTCCTCGAGCCGGGATGCGATGAGTTCCTTGATATCGCCGACTTCTTCCTGGATGTCCTCCAACGGAATGCCGACCTCCGCTGCCTTGGCAGCGCATTCCTTGGCCAGAGTCTCGGCCTGCTTCTCGATCCTGGCGTGGGACTGGCAATGGACCTTTTCGCCGATCCAACCCTGCAAGAACTCGATCGCGTGTTCACTCATACTGCTGTTCCCTGGCGGCAAAGCCGGTTGGTAATCATAAACGCCGACATCCCGCAAAGGATGCCTGTCCCCATTCCAACCGAGTCGTAACGCCCCGGCAAGCCGATGCCGTCCAAGGTCCACAGAGCCGTAGGAAATCGAGGTTTGAAGAACATTTTCTGATTCTGGAGGGGCTGGTACCGTTTAGCCGGATCGAGCCGGCTGTGCGCCACTGTTTCTATTTGCTTTTTTCCGGTTTTCGAGCCGATTTTCGTCACAAAAGATGGCGCAATACCTAGCACATTTACAGTCGCTTCCGTGGTGCAGCCCTCAGGCATGCGTTACGAAGCCGCCGCTATATAGTGATATCCCCGTTCAATGTCGACTCCTCTCGACCTTGACCGCCAGACGCGGAAAGTCGCACCTTTTGCCAGCCCCGTCAGCGTGCGCCGTCAGAATGTCTCCACCCACGGCCTGAGCTCCATTTCCCAGGTCCAGGCGCTGCGCTGCTGGCGATGGATGGAGAGATAGGCCTCGGCAATCGCATCCGGTGACAGCCGGCGATCCTGCGGCTCGGACTCCTGGCCCGACGTCGCCGAAGCGATGGCGCCATCGATGATGAAGTGCGCGACGTGGATGTTCTTCGGGGCCAGTTCGCGGGCCATGGATTGCGCCAGTCCGCGCAAGCCGAATTTCGGCATGGCAAAACCGGCGGAGCCGGCGAATCCTTTCACGCTTGCCGTCGCGCCGGTGAAGAAGATCGAGCCTGACCCCAGGGCGAGAAGCCGCCGGGCCGCCTGCTGGCCGACCAGGAACCCACCATAGGCACCGACCAGCAATGCCTGCCGGACCGCCTCGGGATCGAGCTCGGTTATCGGGCCGCGGGCGCGCCCGCTGGCATTGAAAATCACGAGCGAAAGCTGACCGGCCTTGTCGGCGGCATCGAACAGACGCTCCACCGATGCGGGATCGGAGACATCCGTTGCCACGGCCTGCGCGCCGATTTGTGCCTGCAAGGCGCCGAGTTTCTCGATGTTGCGGGCGGCCAGGACCACGCGAAAACCCTCGCCGGCGAGCAGGCGGGCCAGCGAGGCGCTCAATCCGGAGCCCGCGCCGGCGATGACGGCGACATTGGATGTCATGAGACACTCCTTCTTTCCACTGAATGCGGCCGATCACTGAATGACCCAGACGAAACCTGCCGGATCGGCGCGGCCCTGGCAACGCGCATGTCAGGAAGAAAAATGGCCGGGCGCGAAAGCGGCCCGGCCAAAAAGAAGGTCAAAACCTTCAGAGGGGAACACCGTTCAACGAAATGGGAGGAAAACGCTGAACGGATTTTTTCTTTTTGGGCCGATTTCCACCCGGATACGACGAATGATTTTCTAAAAATCGGCATGAGTTGCGAAAATCCTGTCCTTTCGAGCCTATGAAGCTCAGCCGGCCCGGGTTTCCGGTTCCAGCAGGTCCGCATAGTGGCGCCGCGCGACGTCGGGATGCGAACGCAGCCGGCTTTTCAGCACATTGGTTCCGACATCGCGAAACAGCGGATTGTCCAGATCGCTGGCCGGCCCGCGTGCCTGCGCCGCCAGTTCCTCGGAAAGACCAAGCAGTGGTATCGCCGCATCGAGCCTGGCGCTGAAGAAGAACGGCACCGAAATGCGCTCGACCCCGGCGGGCGGCGTCACCACGCGATGCACCGTCGCGCGCAAATAGCCGTTCGAGGCCAGTTCGAGCAGTTCGCCGATGTTGACGACGAGCGTTCCGGGAATGGGGTCCACATCCACCCAGCTTCCATCATAGTCGACCTGCAGCCCTTTGCTGTCGTCCTGGAGCAGCAGCGTCAGGAAGCCGCCATCCTTGTGCGCGCCAACGCCCTGGTCGCCGGCGGTTGCATCGCGGCCAGGGTAGCGCACGATCTTCATGCGGTGATTGGGCTCCCCGTCATAGATCGGGTCGAAGGCGTCCTCGGGCTGATCGAGCGACAGTGCGAAGGCCTTCAGCAATCGGATCGCCACCGCCGTCGCCTTGCCCTGCCAGGCAAGCAGCGCCGGTTTGAGCTCCGGCAGTGCCACGGGCCACTGGTTCGGGCCTTGCAGCCGCGTCCAGGCGGGAACCCCAGGGCCTTGCACCACGGGCTGGCGTTCGACGCCGATGTCGAGCTGTTCGCGCCAGTCCTCCATGCCTCTGGTCAGTTCGCCACCGGCGCGCGTGTAGCCGCGGAACTGCGCGGATCTGACCATCTGGATCGCAAGCTTGTCGGCCTCCGGCAAGGCAAAGAAATGGCGCGATGCGGTGAGTACCTCGCTGATCTCTGCCCAGGAGATGCCATGTCCGGCCAGATAGAAAAAGCCGATATCGCGCGAAGCGGAACGCAAGTCCGCCAGAAATGTCCGGCGCTCCGACGCGCCTTGCTCCAGACGGCTCAGATCGAGCACAGGCACTATTCTTGGCATATCAGGCTCCTTCCCCTAGTCTTTCGGGACGTGGCATGAACCTCCACTTGGAAAACCCAGCCAATTGAACATGCAGGCATTTTTCCGCGATCGGAGTCGCCATCAATGCTTGCAAGTTTCATCGACTTCCTACTGCCCGGAAAGGAACGATCGGCCCTCGTCGCGGCCACGACGGAACAATTTTTCCATTAGCACGGGCAAGCAGATGATGATCGCAACCGAACAGGAGCTGGGGGCGCCCTCAACTCCACCGGGCCGCATGGCTGTTCCCCACAGTCTCTTGGCTGCTTTCCGACAAGGTCAGGCCAGCGATCGCGTAATGTCGATATCTCTTCATTCTTGACCGAGTTTTAAATCTCTGTAACAAACTCGACAAAACAAGAGAACACGGATTTCGGGGAGGCCAATGGCGATACGCGATGATCTGATGCGCGGGGATCTGGCGCTGACGCCGTCGGAAGAGAAGATCGTCCGGCTGCTGTTGACGGACTATCCGACCTCCGGCCTCGGCACCGCTTCCTCGCTCGCCCGGCGCGCCGGCGTCAGCGACCCGACCGTGGTCAGGCTGGTCGTCAAGCTCGGCTATGACGGGTTTCCGGATTTCCAGGCGAAGCTGCTGGCCGAGGTCGAGGCGAGGCTGCATTCGCCGCTGTTGATGATGGAGGCAAAGCGGCAAAGCGGCTCCAGCGACAGCGCCGTGCTCGCCTATCTCGATTCTGTCACCGCGGCTCTGCAGAAGGCCACCGCCGCGACCCCGGTGCAGACCTACGAGCGGGCCGCGCGCCTTTTGATGGAAGCCAAGGGCGAGATCGTCCTGGTTGGCGGCCGTTTCAGCCGGCACATCGCCGGCATGCTCGCCGGATATCTCGCGCAGTTCCGGTCCGGGGTCCGCGATCTGGGCGTGCTCTCTCCGCAGACATTCGACACGCTGGCCGATCTCGGCCGCCGCGACGTGCTCGTCGTCTTCGACTATCGCCGTTATCAGCTCGACGTGATGGCCTATGCAAGCCAGGCGGCGGCGCTCGATGTGCGCATCCTGCTTTTCACCGACCAATGGCTGTCGCCGATATCAAATCTTGCCGAAGTCACGATCGTCAGCCCGCTCGAAGTCGCCTCGCCCTACGACACGCTGGCGCCGGCGACCGCACAGATGGAAGCGCTTACCGCCCACATCGTTTCGACGCTGGGCGATGACGCCCGGGCTCGCATCGAGAGGATCGAGAAAGTACGACACGCCAACGCGGTCACGCTCGACAGCGGCCCGGACGAGAATGGCGCAGGCCAACCCGGACCACGCAGGACACCTGGACCCAAATCAGTAAAGCGGGACGACAAAGCATGACCGAAACCTTACCCAAGCGAGACGAAGCCTTCCGTGCCGGCGAGACGGCGCTGCTGCTCGTCGACATGCAGCGCATCTGGCTGGAACCGGGCGGCGATCCCTCGCATCCGGAGCGCGGTCCCGACCACTATTTCTACCGGCAGACATCCTCGCGGACGATCCCCAACCAGGAACGACTGCTGGCGGCGGCGCGGGCCAACGGCGTCGAGGTGCTGCACACCATCATCCAAAGCATGACCGAAGACGGCCGCGACCGCTCGCTCGACCACAAGCTGACGCCGATCCATGTCGCGCCGAGCCTTGCCGAGGGCCTGCCGGTCGCCTCGCTGGCACCTATCGGCGACGAGATCATGCTGCCCAAGACCTCTTCCGGCATCTTCAATTCGACCAATGTCGACTATCTCCTGAAGAACCTCGGCATCCGTTATCTCGTCGTCGTCGGCGTGCTCACCGACCAGTGCGTCGACATGGCGGTGCGCGACGGGGCCGACCGTGGTTACCTCGTCACCTGCGTAGCGGATGCCTGCGCCACCATCACCCAGGAGCGCCACGACCTCGCGCTCAAGGCCTTCGGCGGATATTGCTGGGTCACCGATACCGACAGCGTCGTCGCTCGTTTCAATGCCCTGGGAAAAACAGCATGACATCGACCGTCGAGCCGCTCGTTGCCGTCGTCACCACCGATCTCTCCGCCGTCACGCGGGGCCGCTTCATTGTCGAAAGCAAGCTACAGAAGACCGCGACGACCGGCGTCGGCTGGCTGCAGGCCAACCTGTCGCTGACGCCGTTCAACTCGATCGTCGATCCCAACCCTTGGGGATCGTCGGGCGACCTGCGGCTGATCCCCGATCTCAAGGCGCGCTTTCGCACCGCACGGACCGGATCGGCAACATCGTTCGACATGGTGGTCGGCGACATTGTCGAGCTCGACGGCAGCCCCTGGCTCGGCTGCACGCGAACCATGCTCAGGGACGCTCTGGCGGAGCTGAAGGCGGCGACCGGGCTCTCCGTCATCGCCGCTTTCGAGCATGAATTCCACATTGCCGACGGCGGCTTCGCGCCGGCGCATTCGATGTCCTTCGCCGCGCTCAGGCGGACGGATCCCTTCGCCCCCAACCTGATGGCGGCACTGGAAGAGGAGGCGTCGGACCCGAAGTGGTCATCGCCGAATTCGGCGCGGAGCAGTTCGAAGTGACGCACGAGCCCGCCGATGCGCTGACCGCGGCAGACCGTGCCGTCGCCATCCGCGAGATCACGCGCGAAGTGGCGCGCAATGCCGGTTGGCGCGCGAGTTTCGCGCCCAAGACGGCCCCGGATGCCGTCGGCAATGGCGTGCACATCCATTTCAGTTTCGTCGACGAGGCCGGCAAGCCGGTAACCTACGATCCGGCGCAACCCGGTGGCCTCTCCGGCAAAGCCGGCGCCTTCTGCGCGGGCGTGCTGCGTCATCTGCCTGGGATGACCGCCATGACGGCATCGAGCGTCTCGTCCTTCTACCGGCTGAAGCCGCACAGTTGGAGTTCGTCCTACACCTGGCTCGCCGACCGCGACCGCGAGGCGTCGCTGCGCATCTGTCCGACGGTGACGATCGGCGGGCGCGATCCAGCGCGGGAGTACAACATCGAGTATCGGGCAGCCGACGCCACCGGCAATCCCTATTTGTCGCTGGCCGCGATCGTCCGCGCCGGGCTGGAAGGCTTGAAGGCGGATCTGCCGTCGCCACCGCTGGTCACCGGCGACCCGACGCTGATGAGCGATGCGGAACGGACAAGGCTTGGCCTGGTGCGGCTGCCTGAGACGCTGCCGGCGGCGCTGGACGCGCTCCTCGCCGACAGCACCGTGACGGGATGGTTCGCTCCGGTCTTTATCGAGACCTTCCTCGGACTCAAGCGGCACGAGGCCGAGCGCCTGGCCGGCCTCGATCCGGTTGCCGTCTGCGATCTCTATCGGACGCTTTATTGATGACTGCGCGGACTGAAAAAGACCTGCTTCCTCGAAAAGACTGGCCCGACGCCGTCGAGGTTCTCAACGAGCACGGCCTCTCGGACATCGTCCTGTTGTGCGAGCACGCCTCCAATCACATGCCGGCGGAATATCGCCAGCTCGGGCTCGATGCCAGCCATCTGCGGCGCCACATCGCCTGGGATATCGGCGCCGCGGAGGTGACGCGCCTGTTGTCGGCACGGCTCGATGCGCCGGCCTTCCTCAGCGGCTACTCGCGGCTGCTGATCGACCTCAACCGGCCGCTGGGCACGCCAGGCAGCATTCCGGTGGTGTCGGAAGACACCGGCATTCCCGGCAATGTCGGCCTCGACAAGGCGGAACGGGACCGGCGCGCCAAAATCATGTTTTCGCCGTTCCATGAGCGGGTGGCGGCCCATCTCGACCCCCGGGTAGCCGAAGGCCGGCCGACGCGGATCGTGACGATCCACTCCTTCACGCCAGTGTTCCTCGGTGTCGCCAGGCCTTGGCATGCGGGCGTACTGCATGACCATGCAGCCGGTCTCGCCGAGGCAATCCTTTCAGCCCTGCGCACTGATGCGGCACTCAACATCGCGGCCAACGTGCCCTACGTGATCAGCCGCGACGCCGATTACGCCGTGCCCGTCCACGGTGACGACCGCGGGATCCCCGCAGTCCTCGTCGAAATCCGACAGGACCTTTTGTCGACAAGGTCCGGCATCGAAGAATGGGCTGATCGGCTGGCGGCGGCGCTGCCCGCACAGACGGAAGCGATCCCTTGAGCAATGTCAGCCTGCGCGAGCGTGACGCCGCGACCATCGCGCAGATCGGCAAGCTGCGGTTCTCGCCGCTCAGCGTGATTGGCGGCCAGGGCAACCGGCTGATCGAGGAAGGCGGCCGGTCGCTGCTCGACCTGTCGGGATCGGCCGGCCCTGCAGTGCTCGGCTACGGCCATCCAGCTGTTGTCGAGGCGGTCGAATCCTCGATCCGCAACATGGCGGGCGCCAGCCTGCTGCTCTACCCGAACTAACCAGCGGTCTCGCTGGCCGAGCGGTTGCTCGCGATCACATGCCGCCGCTGACACTGAGCGAGCACGAAGTGGCAGAGGGCGTGGCGATCGTCGACCAGGCGATCGCCGACGTGAGTGTCGGCAAGGTGTCAGATGCGGATGTCGCGTCCTTCATGATGTGGTAACGGGCGGGCGCGCCTGCGAGGAAACACAGTCGCCGTCCAACCTAGAGCAATTCACCGTTTCACGGAAACGGCGAACCGCTCTATCTTTTTTGTTTTTACGCAATTCCGGACAGAAAACCGTGTCACACTTTTCCTGGAATTGCTTTAGGCAGCGCCGCCAGATCGATCTCGGTGATGTGCCAGCGGCCAAGATTTGCGGTGTAGAGTTTGTCGCCCTTGAAGGCGATGTTGGTGGGGTGCGCCAGCGTGGTCGCGGCTGGATCCTCGATCAGCACTTCGAGGCCTTTATCCTTGCGCCAGCGATAGATGCGGCTCGGTTCGTAGCACGAGATGAACAGCGAGCCGTCGGGCGCGAAGGCAACACCATCAGGGACATTGGTCACGCCTTCGACGACAACTTCTCGCGGCCCTGCCGTGCCGTCCGCGAGGATCGGCACATGGCTGATGCAGGGCGCATCGCTTTCCACGACGTAGAGCCCATTGCCACCAGGCGCCATGGCCATGCCGTTGGCGAAGGACATGGCCTCCCGGCACCACAGATCGCCCCCGCCCGTATCGAGATCGTAGCGGAAGATGCCGGAGCGATTGTCCTTGCCGACGCTGTCCGAGACGTAGAGACAGTTCCTCGCCTCGTCGACGATTGGATAATTCGGTACCCGGATGCCCGACGAAGCGAAGCGTTCCATGCGCCCGGTCGCGGCATCCCAGCGAAAGATCGCAGCATGCCTGAGATCGCAGGCAAAGCAGTTGCCCGCGCTGTCGAAGGCAATGCCGAGCAGAAAGCCGCCCGTGGCGCCCATGTGCTCGACCGAACCGCCGTCGGCGGCCAGGCGCAGCAGGTCGCCGGTCTCGGTGCCGCACCAGATCGACCCATCGCTGTGGACGGCCACGCCTTCCGGATGCGCGACGCGCGGATTGGTGAAGATGCCGTCGAAGAAGACGCGCGCGGCGGACATATCGAGCAACGGCTTTGCCATGGGTTCCTCAGCTTGCGATCATGATCCCTGTACGGCGATGCAGCGCCCGACCATGGCGCGATCGGCGGCTAGAATCTCGGCGATCAGCGCGCCGCGCTGCTTGGCGCTGACGAATTCCAGGCGACGCAGACCGAGCGGGTCGATGCGGTTTCGCAGAACGGCGAGCGTATCGCCGGAAGGCAGCGGGACCTCCCGGCAATCGGCGTCGAAGGTCACCGCAAAGCCGGTGGCGTCGCGGATCTGTTGCCGCGTGACGCCAGGCATGATTTCGATGACGGTCAATTCCCTGGATGTCGGGTCGAGCCTGAAGACGCAGAGATCGGTGAAGACCAGCGCCTTGCCGGTGCGATAGCCCATCGGTTCGCGCTCGGCCGGTGTCAGCAGCCCACGGGCGGAGCTGATGATCTCGACCTCATCCACCAGCGACTGGGCCGAATGACGGGGGATGTAGAGCAGATAGTCGCGATGCATGTTGGCGACGTCGGCCATCCCGCCTTGCCCGGGCAGCCGGATCAGGCCGCCGCTTGGTTTGCGCAGCGCGATGGTGTTGACGCGGCCGCGCCGGTCGACCTGTGCCGCGCCGACGATCTCATGCGTCACGGCACCGGCCTGGTAGTAGGCCGAATAGGTGTCGTCGCCGCCGGCATGCGCCACCGCCGTCTCGCAATCCAGGCTTTCGATCAGCGACAGGATCATCGGGCTCGGCGCGATGTCGAGATGGCCGCAGCTCATCGTCGCGATGATCATGTCCGGCGCATGAGTTGCCTTGGCCAGCCGGTAGGCGACATTGGCCAGCGGCGACACCGCACCGGCACTGGCAAAACTCTCATTGTCGAGTTCGGCGGCGATGCGGGCAGCGATGATTTCGTCGACAGATGCTTTTTCTTCGCTCCGCGCGAGCGCTGGCATGGCAAGGACCGTCTCAGGGCGGACCTTCGCAGCCTCTCGAAGCCATGCCGGCACACCTTCGGACGGCAGGCGCAGATTGTCCGCCGGGGGCCTTTCCCTGGCCGCGAATGCCTCAGACAATGCCTGATAATCGGTGGCATAAAGCGGCAGGCAGGAGGCCGGCCAGGCACCGCCCGGCGCCAGGGCTATGGCCGACACTTGGTTGCGGGTCAGGATGCTCTGGCGCCCGTCCTTCCGCATCGCCCCGATCGGGACGATTTCCTCGACGGTGACCAGCACCTTGCGCGCCGCGCCCGCCATGGCGAAGTCCAGTGCGCGCGGCCCGATGATCTGCACATTGCCGCTTTCATCCGCGCGCTGCGCGTGGACAATGAAGGTATCGAGCCGTAATGGTGGGATGAACCCCATAGCGGTCCCTGCAATCGGATCGGGCCTAGCGCTTGCGCCCGATATCCGCGCGAGCATGTCCGATCCCTCGGGAAGCTGAAACGGCATCGATGGCAGGTTCTGCTGCGCCGCCCGCAACGCCTGGATCATGGCCAGCGCCGTCCAATCACGAACCGGGATGGCGCCGGTTTCGGCCGCGGCGCGGAACCTTGGCGGCAGGCCGAAAATGTCGAGGCTGGAAAAACAGAGGTCGATTTCAGCCACCGCGCCCGCTTCGAGCAGCAGTTCGAGCGGCAAGCCGCCTGCCCAGCAGATGTAACGCAACTCCTTGACGCCCGAGCCGGCTATCGCACGCAGCAATGCAATCGGCAGCCGGGCGAAATGGTGGCCGCCGACACCGAGCGCATCGCCCTGGCCGACCATCGCGACCAGCCCCTCGATATCGGTGAAGCGCGGCCGGTTCGGCTTGACCAGCGACTTTGCGGCACGGTTCGTCACAGCGCGGATGCCTCGATGCGATAGCGGGTCATGAACGGTTTTTCCGGCGGGAATTCCAACGCCGTCGCAATGCCGGACTGGGCGATCGGATTGTCGGCCAACGTGGTTGCCGGACCGAGCCCGAAGGGCGAGCAGATCGGCTCGATGCCGATGGCGACATGACGCCCATTCCAGGGTGCAGCCTTGCGGCCGCGGTTGGAATACCAGAGCAGAAGGCTTGGGAAATGCTCTTTCTGCCAGGAGAGTTTTACCCGGTAGCCGTCCTCATGGTTGGCAAGCGCCACCGCGCCGTCGAGACCCTCGATCTGCAGCAGTTCTTCGGTATCGGCGGCTAGCGGGACCCGCGAGGCATCCGCCGTGCCGCCGGCTCGCGTGGGTACGCTGGCCAGCTCAGTGAAGGATCTGTTCCGGGCGAACAGCGCGGCGCCGGGCTCGACATCGTGTGGATAGGTGCGGCCTTCATCGAAGCCGCCGAGTTCCAGCGTGGCGGCACCTGTCTCGAACGGCAGTCGGAACACTGGATGAAGACCGATCGGCAAGCGGCAGGCACGGCGAACGACGACCTTGAATTCAATGTCGATGGCCGGCGCCGACGGATCGGGTGTGATCGTCCGCTCAACGCGCTCGACCGGACTTCGCTCGGGATACGCTAGCCCCAGCGACAAGGATGCGCCGTCGCTGTCGCGCCATGTCCAGTCATGGTTGGAGCTGTGGCCATGGACTTCTTCGTCGCGCTCCGGCGGCCCCATCACGCCTGCCCAGTCCTCCGGCCATCCGTCGGCGGGCACCGAGTAACCGAAGGGCACGCAAGGCCATTCGCCGCGCAATTTGCGCAGAATGCCCGGCAGCGCTTCCACCTCCGGGTCGTCCGACCAGGGCGCGATGTGCATCGGCGAGACCTGCCGGCCATTGTCCAGGACGAAGGTCACCGGCGCCAGCATCGCGCCGAGTCGCTGGACGGTCAGCGCACCATGCGCCCAGCCCAACCCGCGATAGGCGTCGTTGGTCTTCACGGTCCGGCCTTCTTCGCCTTTGTCGTGCTCCGCTCGGCGAACTCCCTGACGCGCCGCTGGCCGATCTCGCTACGGTAGAGGTCTCCCAATATGTCGCGCTCCATGGCGAGGCCGTCGGCCAGATCGCCCGACACGGCATGCGCCGTCAGCGCCTTCAGGCCTTCGATCGCCGCGGCCGGTTCGGCGGCGATCATCGCAGCCAGTTCCAACGCGCGCGGTAGCAGCCTCTCGACATCGACGATCTCGTTGACCAGGCCGGCGGCAACGAATTCGGAGGCCGGCACGATGGCGCCGGTCATCAGCAGAAGATTGGCGCGGTTGCGGCCGAGCCTGGCGACGCTGCGTTGCGTGCCGCCACCGCCGGGGATCAGCCCGAGCTTGATCTCCGGCAGGCCGAGTTTGGCGAACTGGTTGGCGATGACGATGTCGCAGCACAGCACCAGCTCCATGCCGCCGCCCAAGGCGAAACCGTTGACCGCCGCGATCACCGGCTTGCTGTTGTTTTCGATGGCCGCGTACATGCGCGTGCCGGCGGCCTGGAACAGGTCGAATTCAGGGCCGGTCTGCGCGGCATATTCCTTGATGTCGGCGCCGGCCATGAAGCCTCGCCCCTCGCCGGTCACCACGATCGCGCCGACACTCGCATCTTGAGACAGCGCCTCGAAGCCCTCGGTGATCTCACCTTGCATCAGCCTGTTCATGGCGTTGAGCTGATCGGCGCGCCGAAAGGTGACGATCGCGACGCGGCCCGACATTTCGACCGTGAGTGTCTGGTAGGCGCGCATCGTCAGGCTGCATCCACGGTCATGTCGCCGGATGCCTCGAGAGCGGCGATCTCGTCCTTCGACAGGCCGAACTCGGCCAGGATCTCGCGGCCGTGCTGGCCAACCAGCGGCGCCGGCCGATCGATGGTCGCCGGCGTCTCGCTCATCTTGACTGCGGGCGCCACCACCCGCACCTTGCCGCCGCGTGGATGATCGTAGCTGGTGATCATGCCCATGTGCGTGACCTGCGGATCCTCGGCCGCGCGGCGGATGTCCTTCACCTCGGCGCACCAGATGTCGACCGAGAGCAGGCGTCCCAGCAGATCCTGCGTGCCGAACTTCTTGGTCTCGGCATTGACCTTGTCGAACACTTCGTCGCGCTTGTCGAACAAGGTTTTCAGGTCGTCGTAGACTGCAAGCTGCGGCGCCTCCAGCACCTCGTACAGCGTCTTGAACGGACTCATCGCGATCGACACATAGCCGCCATCCTTTGTCTCGTAGATGCCGAACGGCGCCTGCATGCCGGGATGGCCGATGCCGGATTTCGGCCGCACGAAATCCTCGCCGAGGTTGAGCACGGCGACATATTCCTGATTGAGATGTGCCAGCAGGCCGGCCAGCAGGTTGACCTCGATCTTCTGGCCCTTGCCGGTCTTCTCACGATAGTAGAGCGCCGACAGGATGCCGTAGACCATGTTCATGGCGCCGATCTGGTCGGCAAGACCGGCGCCGGCGGGAACCGGCGCCTGGTCGCCGCGGCCGGTGTTGGCAATCAGCCCGGCGAGCCCCTGGATCAGCATGTCCTGGCCGGGGCGCTCGACATAGGGGCCCTCCTCGCCATAGCCCGAACCCGAGCAGTAGATGATGCGCGGATTGACGGCCTTGAAGTCCTCGTAGCCATAGCCGAGCTTGGCCAGCACGCCGGGGCGGAAATTCTGCACCACGACGTCAGCGCTCCTGGCCATCTCCATGAGGATGGCATGCACTTTGCGGCTCTTCAGATTGAGCGCGATCGAACGCTTGTTGCGGTTCCAGGCAAGGAAATTCGGGCTCTCCGAGCCGCCCACCCATTTGGCGAAGAAGGTCATGCCGCGGAACATGTCGCCGGCGCCGGCACGCTCGATCTTGATGACATCGGCGCCCATGTCGCCGAGCAGCTGCGTGGCGAACGGTCCTTGCAGCAGATGGCTGAAATCGAGGATGCGGACGCCTTCGAGGGCCTTGTTCATTTCAAATCTCGTTTCAAAGTTTTCAAAGCAGTTCGGGAACGTAGCGGGGGGCAGCGGTCAGCCCGCCGTCGACACGCAGGTCGGTGCCGGTGGTGAAGCCGGCGGCGTCCGACGCCAGATAGACGGCGGCCTCCGCCACTTCGGAAGGCTCGCCGATGCGGCCGAGCGGATGCATCTTGACCCAGGCTTTCGCCAGATTGCCGCCGATCTCCTTGATCAGCCTGTCGTTCATCGGCGTGTTGATGGTGCCCGGCGAGATCGAATTGACACGGACGTTCATCGGCCCGAACTCGACCGCCATCTGCCGCGTCATCGCCATCACCGCGCCCTTGGCGCCGGCATAGGCGGTCCAGCCATCGAGCCCGATATGGCCCTGTGCCGAGGCCATGTTGATGATCGAGCCCGACTTCTGCGCGATCATGTGTGGCAGCGCGTATTTGCAGCCGCGAAACACGCTGGTCAGGTTGACCGCGATCAGCCGGTGCCACTGCTCGTCGGTCATCTCGTGCACCGGCATGCCGCCGATGGCGATGGCGGCATTGTTGACCAAGATGTCGAGGTGTCCGGTCTTGCCGACGGCACTATCGATGAGGCCGGCGATGTCAGCTTCCTTCGAGACGTCACAATGGACATAGTCGGCACGGTGGCCTGCCGCGCGAAGCGCGGCCGCGAAATCCTCGCCCGCACTGTCGGCGATATCGCCCAGGAAGACATGCGAGCCTTCGCGCGCCATCGCCTGCGCGATCGCATGGCCGATGCCGTCGGCGGCACCGGTGATGACAGCGGTTTTCCCTTCAAGACGAGCCATGTCAGCCTCCGTTCGCGCGCCGGCGTTTCGCCTCGTCGAAGGCGACGGCGGCAATGATGATCATGCCGGTGATGACCAGCTGCCATTCGGTCGGCAGGCCGAGCCCGCGCAGGCCGTTGGACAGGAACTGCAGGATCAGCACGCCGAGCGCCATGCCGGTCAGGCTGCCGATGCCGCCAGCAAGGCTGACGCCGCCGAGCACCGTCGCGGCAACCACCTGGAATTCGAAATTCAGCCCTGCCGTGTGCTGCGCCGAACCGACGCGCGCGGCCAGGATGATGCCGGCGACCGTCGCCAGCAGCGCGCTGATGATGAAGCAGATGAACTTGACGCGCCGCACGTCATAGCCCGCCAGCCGCGCCACTTCCTGGTTGCCGCCGACGGCATAGATCTGCCGTCCGAACGGCCGGTGCTGCATCATGTAGGCGAAGGCGGCGAGCAGGACGATGGCGATGACCGCCGAATAGGGGATGATGTTGAACAGGCGGCCGTCCGACAGCGCAATGAAGCTGTCGAGACTGGCGTCGTCCGGGATCGCGCGCTGGCCGGTGTAGAGATAGACGCCGCCGCGCATGATGAACATCGTGCCCAGCGTCACGATCAGCGAGTTGATGCCGGCATAGGCGGTGAGATAGCCGTTCACCACCCCGATGATCAGCCCGAACAGCAGCGCGCCACCGATGCCGAGCAGCAGCGAGTTGGTGTCGTTCATGATGATGATCAGCGGCAGCGCGATGGTCGCGAGCAGCGAGCCGATCGAAATGTCGACCTCGCCGGAAATGAAGACGACGGCACAGCCGATGCCGGCGATCAACGGCAACGACGCCTGGCCGAGCACGTTGGTCAGGTTGCGCACGGAAAAGAAATTCTCGACCGTGAATGAAAAGAACGCCAACACCAGGATGAAGCAGATCAGCAGCGCCAGTTCCTGCCGGGCAAAGAGCCGCGCCAGCACAGATGGCTGGGTTTTTGCTGAGGCCGTGCTTGCAAGGCTCATCGCTTGCTCCCTTTCAAGTACGGACCACGGGGTAGGCCGCGAACCACCATGGTCTCACCCGATCGCCGCATTGAGGATCTTTTCCTGCGTAGCCTCTTCGCGCGACATGATCACGGTGAGGCGGCCTTCGCACATCACCGCGATCCGGTCGGCGAGACCGAGCAGTTCCGGCATCTCGGACGTCATCATGACCACCGCCAAACCTTCGCCGGCGAGCCGGTCGATGAGCGCGAAGATTTCCGACTTGGCACCGACATCGATGCCGCGTGTCGGCTCGTCGACGACGATTACCTTCAGGCCCCGCATCAGCCAGCGCGAGATCAGCACCTTCTGCTGATTGCCGCCCGACAGGTTCTTCACCTGCTGGAACAGGCTGGGGGTCTTGATACGGAAGCGATCGACATAATCCTGCACCGCCTGGTGCTCCCTGGCCTTGTCGACGAACCCCAGGCGGGCGAAGGCGCCAAGCGAGGCCAGGCTGGCATTCTGGTAGACGGGCAGCTCGGCCATCAGACCTTCGCTCTTGCGATCCTCGGTGAGCAGGCCGATGCCAAGCCTGACGCCGGTACGCGTGTCGTGCGGCGCGAGGCGACCGCCATCAATTATGATCGTCCCCGATGTGATCGGGTCGTAACCGACGATCGCCTTGGCGAGTTCGGTGCGGCCGGCGCCCATCAATCCGAAGAAGCCGAGAACCTCGCCGGCGCGGGCCTCGAAGGATACGTCATGCAGCTTCTTCGCCGTGCTCAGTCCTTCCACGGACAGAGCAATCTTGCTGCCTGCCGCGCCGCGCTGGCGGGGAAACAGATTGTCGATGCGCCGGCCGATCATGTCCTGGATCAGCGTATCGTTGGTGTGCTCGCCGATCGGCCTGGTCGAGATGTGTTTGCCATCGCGCAGCACCGTCACCGTATCGGCGATCTCGAACACCTCGTCGAGCTTGTGGCTGACATAGACCACCGCGATGCCGAGGGCGGCCAGCCGGCGGATGACGGTGAACAGCAGCGAGACTTCATTTGGCGTCAGCGAGGAGGTCGGCTCGTCCATGACCACGACGCGGGCTTCATGAGCGAGCGCGCGGGCAATCTCGACCATCTGCTGCTGGCTGACCGGCAGCGATCCGGTGCGCGCCGCCGGGTCGACATTGAAGCCGATGCGGTTGAAGAGCGCTGCCGAATCGGCGCGGATCTTTTTCCAGTCGATCGAGCCCATCTTGCCGGTCGGATAGCCTTCGAGGAAGATGTTCTCGGCGACGGTGAATTCGGAGATCAGAGCGATCTCCTGGAACACGACCTTGATGCCTTCCTTCAGGCTGTCGCGCGGCGACTTGATGTCGACCTCGCGTCCGCGCATGCGGATGGTCCCGGCATCCTTGCCGTAGACGCCGGCCATGATCTTGATCAGCGTCGACTTGCCGGCGCCGTTCTCGCCCATCAAGGCATGGATCCTGCCGGGCTCCAGCGTGAAGTCGACATTGTCCAGCGCCACGACGCCCGGGAAGCGCTTGTCGATGCCGCGCAATTCCAGCGCCGGCACGTTGGTGTCGATGGCCGCGGCTTCGCCGGGGTGCAGGAAATCAACGGACATTGGCTCTGTTCCGGATGATGTCGAGATAGGTCGCGAGGATGATGACGACGCCCGGTACCACCATCTGCAGGTCCTGGTTCCAGCCGAGGATGATGATGCCATTGTCGATCACCTTCAGCACCAGCACGCCGAGCAAGGTGCCGAACAGCGATCCACGGCCGCCGAGCAGGCTGGTGCCACCGAGAATGACGGCGGCGATGACGGTCAGTTCGAAGCCGCGGCCGGCGGTCGGCTGGCCGGCATTCATCAGCGACGACAGGATCATGCCGGCAATGCCGACGCAGAGCCCGGTGACGACGAACGCGAACAGCTTGAGGCGCTCCGAGCGCAGGCCGGACAGGCGCACCGCCTTTTCATTGGCGCCGACCGCATAGAGGTAGCGGCCGAGCGTGGTGAAGCGCAGCGTCACATAGGCGACGACGAAGATCAGCGCCGCCAGGATGACGGGAACCGGCGCCGCGCCGACATAGCCGGCGCCAAGATCGGTGAAGCTTGCGAGCTGATTGTGGTTCTGCACCGCCTCGCGGGTGAACAGGTAGACGCCACCCTGCAGCATCATCATCGTGCCGATGGTGGCGATCAGCGAGTTGACCCTCAGCCGGGTAACGACCAGGCCGTTGAACAGGCCGACGCCGCCGGCAAAGGCGAGCGCTGCCAACATGCCGAGTGTGAGGCTGTGGGTTGAATTCAGCACCGCCATGCCGATGCAGCCGACGAAGGCGAGCGAAGCACCGACCGAGAGGTCGACCTCGGCAGTGATGATGAGCATGGTCATGCCCGAGGCGACGATCAGCACCAGCGCGCATTGGCGCAGGATGGCGATGATGTTGGCCTCCGAATAGAATTGCGGCGCCGCGATCGAGATGGCGATGCACAGCACCGCCAGGATGACGCCCAGCACAAGCTGGCTGCTGCCCAACAGCTGGCCGCCCATAAAGCGCTTCGGCGCGGAGGCGTGTGTAAGCTCGCTCATATGTCAGTCCATTCCCGGCCACTTGCCAAGTGCCCTTCCCGCGATGAGGGAAGGGCAATGTCGGCGGCCTTACTTCTTCAGGTCAGCCGAGGTTTTCATGCATTTTGCCGGCGGCTGCAGTGCGTTGACGGCATCCCATTTGATGGTGCGGGTGGTGCCGTCATAGTCGTAGTATTTCTTCCAGTCCTCGCCGTTCATCGGCGCGGTCGGGCTGACGATGTGCTCCGGCACTTCCTCGTTGTTGAAGAGCTTGACCGCGGCGTCGATGGCGGTGAAGCCTTCCTTTTCAGGGAACATCGCTGCCTCGATGCGGTAGGACGGCTCGTTCTGCATGGCGTTGATGAAGGCAAGGCCCTCGCCACCGGTGCCGACGGTCAGCAAGCCATCCTGCGACTTGCCGGCCGCTTTCCAGGCCTGCAGGCCACCCAGCGAGGACGAGTCGTTGATGCCATAGATGATGTTGATGTCGGCATTCTTGGCGAGCGCGGCCGAAGACACTTCGAGCGCACGGTCCGGATTGCCACCGCCATCAAGGTCGTGGACCATGACCGCGTCGGGGATGATGGTCTTCAGCCCGTCCATGAAGCCGTGCGAGCGCAGCACCGTGGCGGAAAGCAGGGGAAGGCCGACATTCATCACCTTGGCGACACCGCCGAGCTTGTCCTTGGCGTATTTGCCGGCTTCCACGCCGGACATATAGCCGGTGTCGTAGTCGCAGATGGCGACCATGGTGGTCATGCCCTTGACGGGGTTGCCTTCGAGCACCACGGGGATATTGGCGGCCTTGGCCTGACGCAGCAGCGGCACCACGCCTTCTTCATTCACCGGGGTGATGATCAGCACGTCGACGCCCTTGGCGATAAAATCCTCGGCCGCGGCGACCTGCTTGGATATGTCGAGATTGGCGTCCTGGACCTCGACCTCGATTCCGAGTTCCTTGCCGTGAGCCTTCATGCCCTTGATGACGTTCTGATACCACTCATGGGTGGCGTAGTTGGTGACATAGCCGATGCGCTTGGGCATGTTCTCGGCATGCGCCGCCGCGGCGCCCAGGGCCAGCAGGGCCGCGGATGCGAACAGGATTGATTTGGACCGGTGCATTTTCTTCTCCCAGGTTTTATCGCTTTTGTTAGTCGCTGAACGGGTAATCCCGCCGTTCCGGGTCGGCACGTAACGAAGAGGTGGCCTCGCCCCAGCCAAGTGCCGCCGATATCTTCTCGGCGGCCGCCCGGGTACGCTCGAAGACGGTTTCGCGGTCGAATCGCGCCGCCTTCTGCGGCAGCAGCGGGACGGTGAGCGCAGCGATGACGGCGCCGGTATGATCGCGCACCGGCATGGAGATGTTGGTGCAGGCTTCGACCGCGAGCGAAGCGCGCATTTCGTAGCCGAGCCTTGCCACCTCGTTCAGCCGAGCCTCGATCTCGGCCCGTGTGCCCTGCCCTTCACCGGCGGCCACGATGCGCTCGATTATGCGCTCGCGCTCGGCGCGGTTCGAATGGGCAAGCAGCACGGCACCCGAACTGGTTTCGAGAATCGGGAAATGCGACCCGAGTGCAACCGAATAACGCATCGGCAGCGGCGAATCGATCTGCAGCACCACCAGCGCGCTCCGGCCCTCGCGCACCACGAGATGGCAGCTCTGATCGGCATTGGCGGTCAGTTCGCGCATCACAGGCAGCGCGCATTCGACCAGCCGTTTCACCGGTGGATGCATGTGCGCCAGTTCGAACAGTTTCAGCGACAGCCGGAAGCGATCGGACTGTGTGCGGAAGATGTAGCCGCGCTTCTCCAGCAGAAGCAGGATGCGGTAGATTTCGTGGATGGAGCGGCCGAGAGCGGCCGCGATCTCGGTCTGGGTCAGCGTCTCGGCGCTGGAGGCCATGAACTCCAGGACGTCGAGCGCCTTCTCCACAGCCGGCACGCGGTAACCGTTGCGGCCGGCTTCGCTTTCATCTGGAGTCTCGGCGACACTGGCCATCACGCAACGCTCCGTTGCGGCTGGCCCTGCCGGGTTTCGCGGTAGAGGCGGTTCAGATGGTCGGCGAGTTCGGCCGCCGGCATGTCGCCGGCGATGGCGGCAGCCGCATGCGGCGCGCACTCGCGGAAGAAGGCGATGAAGCCCGGATGCGTCGGGCGCAGATAGGACGAGGCGATCGTGCGCAGCGTCGAACTGAAGAAATTGCCGGAGAGATGGTTGACCTCGACATCCTTCCAGGCCGCCAGCGATCCCGGCTGCCCGCCCGACCTGACATAATCGCCCCGCTGATACTCGGGCGAGCACAGGAACAGCGCGTAGTCGATCGCTTCCTGCTTGTGTTTCGACTGGGCGCTGACGCCGATGCCGGCGCCGCCGAGCAAGGCGCCGGCCGCATTCGGGGTCGCGACGTCGGCGAAGCGCAGATAGGGCCTGTCGGTCTTCGCGGCGTAATTCACATAACCGAAGGCGAACGGCACATAGACCACATCATCATGCGCGACCATGTGGTCGTAGCAGCGGATCGGGTTCCATTTCGATGAGTTCGGATGCGACAGCGCCGCAAGCTCGCGCAGTTGCCCGATGGCTTGTTCGACCATGTCCCTGGCGATGAAGTGCTCGCCGGTCTCCTGTGGATGGCCAAGCGTCAGGAGCATGCACATGGCATCCGTCGGCACCGAGGGCAGGCCCAGCCACTTGCCATCCCGGCGCACCTGCCGGCCAAGCTCGACCATGTCGTCGTGCGTGCGCGGCACCGGCCCGCAGCGTTCCAGGAGATCCGGGCGATAGGAGGCGACCTGGCAGGCGGCATCGATGGGCAGCGCCCACTGGCGCCCGTTCTTTTCGTAGGATTGCCAGGAGGCACCGACGGAATCGCGTTCGAAGAACCGGATTTGCTCCGCCGACAGATAGGCGTCGAACGGCACCATCAACTCGTCCTGCGCGATGTCGCCGATGAAGGGATGGTCGAATACGACCAGATCGTAAGTGGTAAGCAGCGGGCCGAGCGCACCCTCGCCGAATTCATACAGGCTACGGCGGTCCCATTCGATTTCCAGGCCCGGATTGCCAGCGCAATACGGCCCGATACTGGCGTCGAGCGGACCCCAGCAACGTCGATGATCCCACGCAAGACCGCGCAGTCTTGTCATTTCAGGCAATTCCTCCCTGGAACCGGACATGCGTGCCCGGCCCGTTGTAGTAGCAGGTATTTTCACCTAGACAAATAGTTTTTACATATGCAAAGAGCGAACCTATCGCTGGCTGACCATTCTCATGCCAGCCCGAACCGCTCCACGGCGCGCATGATGCCGCGCAGTTCGGCGAGCCCTTTCAGGCGGCCGATCAGCGAATAGCCGGGATTGATCTTCTTCTTGCCGATGTCGTCGGCAAGCAGATGACCGTGATCGGGACGCATCGGAATCCGCCAGTCGGCACGGCCTTCCCCGCGGCGGCGCGTCTCTTCCTGCATCAAGGCGAGGATGACATGCGCCATGTCGGTGCCGCCCTCGAGATGCTCGGCCTCATAGAAGGAGCCATCCTCCTCGATGGTGATGTTGCGCAGATGGACGAAGTGAATGCGGTCGGCGAATTCCTTGACCATTGCGACGACGTCGTTGTCGGCGCGCGTGCCGTAGGAACCGGTGCAGAACGTCAGGCCATTGGCCGGGCTGTCGACGGTTTTGAGGATGAAACGCGCATCCTCGGCGGTCGAGACGATGCGCGGCAGGCCGTAGAGCGAGAAGGGCGGATCGTCGGGATGGATGCACATGCGCACCCCCTCCTCTTCAGCCACCGGAATGATCTCGCGCAGGAACCAGGCAAGGTTTTCGCGCAGTTCCTTCGGGCCGATCGCATCGTATTCCGCCAGCGCCTCGCGAAAGCTGTCGCGGTTGTAGCTGCGCTCGGTCGCCGGCAGGCCGGCGATGAGGTTGCGCTCGACCTGGTCGATCTTCTCAGGCGTCAATTCCTTCAGCCGCGTCTCGGCCGCCGCGATACGAGCCGGCGTGTAGCTTGCCTCGGCATTCCTGCGCTTCAGCACGAACAGGTCGTAGGCCGCGAAGTCGATCGCATCGAAACGCAGGGCATAGCCCGTCGTCGGCAGCCGATAGGCCAGGTCCGTGCGGGTCCAGTCGACCACGGGCATGAAATTGTAGCAGATCGTCGCGATGCCGGCCTTGGCAAGCGACCGGATCGAGTCGCGATAGTAGCCGGCATAGCGCTCGCGTTCCGGCGCGCCGATCTTGAAGGAATTGTGGACCGGGATGCTTTCGACGACCGACCATGTCAGGCCGGCGGCCTCGATGATCCGCTTGCGCTCGAGCACTTCGGGCTCAGACCAGGCCCTGCCGTCATAGATGTGATGAAGCGCCGAAACCACGCCGGTCGCTCCAGCCTGCTTGACATGCTCAAGCGTCACCGGATCTTCCGGACCATACCAGCGCCAACACTGTTCCATGAAGCCTCCTCGACATTTTCGGCAACCATATTGTTGGACCACAAGGCTGTCAACAAGCCAGAACTATGGCTCCCAAAGACCGCCCTTGGCCATCTCATCCCGCATCCAGTTGATTTCTCATCGTGTTCGACGTAGCCTTGGTCCAACAAATGGCACGAGGTATTCGCGTGGAACAAGGTGATTCCGACCTGGCCGGACCGACAGACGACGCGGTGGTCAGCAGTTCGGCCGTCGACCAGACCGTACGGCAGATCCTCGATCTCATCCGCAATCGCTCGATGTCCGTCGGCGACGTGCTGCCCACCGAGCGGGAACTTTGCGAACTGTTCGGCGCCAGCCGCAACACGATACGCGAGGCGCTGCGCACGATCCGGACCTATGGCCTGATCGATCCCAAGCCGCGTGTCGGCGCGGTGCTGGCCGACCGCCAGAATGTCGCGATCCAGAATTTCTTCGCCGCCCAGATGGACATTTCGAAGACCTCCTTTCACGACATCCAGGGCTTTCGCCGCATCATCGAAGTGAGCATCGGCGACCACGTCATTCTCAACGCCAGCGCCACCGAAATCGACGGCTTGGACGAGGTGAACGGCCTGATAGAGGCCAGCAAGGATGTGCAGGAGGCCGCGCAGCGCGATTTCGATTTCCACCTCGCGCTGGTGAAGCTCGCCGGCAACCGCATGCTGGTGCAGACCTATCAGTTCCTGTCGCCGGTCATCCTGCACATCATGACGGTCGGCAAATCCATCCGGCCGATCCTCAGCGAAACACGCCGCGCCCATGGCGAGATCATCGCGGCGCTGCGCGCGCGGGACCGCATCGCCTATAGCTACCTGATGAGCCGGCATCTCGATTTCGGCTTGCGCTTCGTTCCCGACGACCTCGAAAACGTACGGACCCCAACTCCTTCCAGGGATCTGCCTTCTTCCAGGGATCTGCCTTCTTCCAAGGATTTGCACCATGTCTGATTTTGAGAACAAGGTCGCGCTGATCACCGGCACGACTGGAATAGCACTCGCCACCGCAAGGCGGCTGGCGCAGGGCGGCGCCGCCATCATAGGCTGCGGCATCGACCGGGCGGCCAATGCCGCCATGCAGGAAGGCCTCGTCAAGGCCGGAGCCAAGGCGCTGGTGCAGACAGTGGATGTCTCGGTTTCGGACCAGGTTCGCGACGCGGTCGCGGCCGGCGTCGAACGGTTTGGCGGCATCGACATCATCGTCAATTCCGCGGCGGTCCATCCCTATGGAACGGCGACCACGACCGACTGGGAAACGTGGAACAGGGCAATGACCGTCAATGTCGGATCGATCTACCTGACCGCGCATTTCGGCATTCCGGAGATGGTCAAGCGCGGCGGCGGCGCCATCGTCAACGTCGCTTCGGTGCAGGGCTTCGCCTGCCAGCAGAACGTGGCCGCCTATGCCACCACCAAGGGCGCCATCCACACGCTGACGCGCTCGCTGGCGCTCGACTACGCGGCATCCGGCATCCGGGTCAATTCGGTCAGCCCCGGCTCGATCCGAACGCCGATCCTCGAGAAGGCCGCGCGCGGCGAAGGCGGCAGCGACGCCGATGTCGAAGAGGCCTACAGGCGCTTCGGGGCGGCGCATCCGCTTGGCCGTATCGGCGAACCGGAGGAGGTGGCGGAGCTCATCGCCTTCCTGTGTTCGGCGAAAGCCGGCTTCTGCACCGGCGCCGACTACAAAATAGACGGCGGCCTGACCGCCGGCATCGGCGTGAAGTAGACCATGAAGATCGGTCTTGGCCTTTACCGGGAGTCGCTCACCCCCGACAATTTCCGCTTCGCCCGTCAGGCGGGCGCCACTCATATCGTCGCCCACCTCACCAACTATTTTCGCGGCCGCGATCCTTCGCTGTCCGCCGGCAGCGAGAAGGAAGGCTGGGGCGACTGCTCCACCGACGAACTTTGGAACTACGAGGATTTCGCCGGCCTGGTGAAGACGGTGCGCGACAATGGTCTGGAAATCGCCGCGATCGAGAATTTCTCGCCGCGCTTCTGGTCGGACGTGCTGCTCGGCGGTCCCGACAGGGCCAGGCAGATCGAAGGCTTGAAGCGGCTTGTCCGTGATGCCGGGCGCGCCGGCATTCCCTGCATCGGCTACAACTTCTCGATCGCCGGTGTCTGGGGCTGGTCGCGCGGGCCGTTCGCGCGCGGCGAGGCGATGTCGGTGGGGCTCGATCTCGCCGCCATCGACCCCGACCTGCCGCTGCCCGACGGCGTCGTCTGGAACATGCGCTACCGTGCCGGCCGGCCGAATGCCGAACCGGTGACGGTCAGCAGCGAGGAACTCTGGCAGCGGCTCGGCGGCTTCCTGCGGGAACTCGTTCCGGTGGCCGAGGAGGCCGGCGTGATGCTGGCGGCGCATCCCGACGATCCGCCGGCGGAGGCGCTGCGGGGCGCCGCGCGGCTGGTCAACCGGCCGCAGAAATACGACCGGCTGATGGACATCGTCGACTCGCCGTCCAATGGGCTGGAACTCTGCCTCGGCTCGCTGCAGGAAATGCCGGGCACGGACGAGATCTACGGACATGTCCGGCGCTTCGCCCGCACCAAACGCATCGGCTACATCCACTTCCGCAACGTGCGCGGCAAGGTGCCCAGATATCACGAGACCTTCGTCGACGATGGCGACATCGACATGGCCGAGATCGTGCGCATCCTGCGCGATGAAAACTATGACGGCGTGATGATCCCCGACCATACGCCGGAAATGTCCTGCGATGCGCCATGGCATGCCGGAAAGGCATTTGCGTTAGGTTACATGCGCGCGCTGGTCCAGAATGCCGCGGCACTCGGGCCTTCGCGCACCCAATCCACCAGCATCCGGATGCAAGCCTGATGACCATACGCGGCGGCATGAGCGCCATGTAGGCCACCGCGCGGCACGGAACCGGACCAGGCCTGGCGGGTTGATCCGGCTGGGCAGCAGGTGCCGATATGCCGTCGACCGCGATCCGGAACACACAATACGATCCCGCCACCAGGACCCTCTCCGTCTGGTTCGTGCCGAGCGGCAATCGCTATGACTATCTGGACGTTGCCCCGGCGACCTATGCCGCTTTCAGGAAGGCTTACTCGAAAGGCCGCTTCTTCAACGAATTCATCCGGGATCGCTACAGCTACCGTCGCGTGGCATGACAGCTACGCGCTTTTCCTGGAATTGCCCTGAAGCAATGCGCCATCTGCCCGAAGCCGCTCGGGATGCATGTGCGGTCGGCATGGCTGACGGGGCCTTGGACCCGCCCGGTGACCGCTCTGGCAGCCGCTTATCGCCAGCAACAGACCCAAAACCAGGAGTCTTCTTCCAACCTTGATCATCACGGCAACGCCTGGCGCGGGTACGTCTGACGGGAGCCTGAAGGCCCTCGGATCGCATTTCATCGCGTCTCGCGACAGGCCTCAGGGGTTTTGCCGGCAGTGCGACCGCCGACGCGATCGATTGCCGTTGGAATGGCAAACATTCTTGCCGCCGAAGCCCGAATGAGCGTCGGCAAACCGGGGTTGGAGGGCTTGGTTCGCCGACGCTCGACGATCGCGGTGGTTGGGGGTACTGGGGGGTCGTCGGTACCGCGAACCCTCATTTATTAGCACTTGCGAATATAAAGATACAGGGCCATTCGCGAATAAACACAGCTGATTTTGTCGAGGATTGCTGCTGGGAGCCTGCGGGCAGCAGCCATCGACCTTTTTAGGCAGGACGGAAGCCAGTTTCCAGGTGGGGATCATGCCGGCGCAGGAATTTGCGCAGCGGCAGCTCGAACCTGATGTACATCCGCCAAGCGAAAAGAACTGATGTGGCTGTGCCGATCACGATGACAAGGTCCGGAGGAATCGGAAAAGCGGTCCACACCATCAGAAGCAGCGTTATCGGCAGAGTGTGGATCAGATAGAGCATATAGGAGGCATCGCCGAGAGCCGTCCAGACGCTCGGTTTCGCGTCGATCTGCATCGTGCCGAAGACGATCATCGCCGCCGGGAGGCCGTAGACGAGCACGCGCTGGAAGCCATTATCGCCGGCGAGAAACTCCATCGTCCCCCCTCCCGGCGCTATCCCGATGAAGCCGGCGGCTATCATCGCCACGGCGCCGATCGGCAGGCACCAAACCGCCGGTTTCCACTTGGGCATGTAGGCGAGACCGACGCCGAAGCCGAACTCGATGATCAGCGGGTTGCCAAGAAACTGCGGGACCGGACCCGCCGAGCGAAACATCATCGCGAGGCCGAAAATACCGACGAGTCCGACCAGCAGTCGCCGGTCGATGAGAACGATGGTCGCGGCGGCGTAGAAAAGCATTTCGAAGCACAGCGTCCAGGCCGCTGGCAATGCTGGCGCGGTCATTTGGTCGGTGGCAGGCCACAGCAGGAGCGTCGCTAACGCGTCCCGCCAGCCGAAGCCGGTTTTGTAGGCGACGATCGCATAGGGGATGCTGATCAGCAGGTAAAGCGGAACAATGCGCCGGAACCGTCTCCAGGCGAAAGATCGCCAGGTCAGACCAGGTGCCGTCCTGGCAATGATCACCCCCGATATGACAAAGAAGATGTCTACGCCCGCGAAGCCGGCAACCTGAAAATCGTGAGGCAACAGGCCATTGGATCCGGTGGCCGTAACGGCAGTCTGGGCTGCGTGGACATAGACGACCATCAGCGCAGCGACGAAGCGAAGTACTTGCAAGGACCAGATCAAGGACGCTGCCTATATCCGTTTGAACCTTTGGTATTCGATCGCGCGCCATTCCCTTGATGATCACCACCGGAATCTGGTCGATAGCGACTCTCGGAGCTGAGGTTCAGTTAAGCTGATTCAGAATTCCCGAACTGGTGGCAACCACCAGCGCCGAATATATCTGCGTAACCATTGCGCATATGGCAGCTGCCGATATGGGCACGCCAAAGGGTACGACGCCTTTGCGATCCATGTGCTCGACATAATGGCGAAATAGTCCTGCTGGCAGCAAAAAGGGATTCTTGACCAGTGCGGCGGTGGCGATCGCAAAGACCAACAGCAACACGGAAAAGACGGCAAGATTGCTTCCCCCGATGAGAAAAGGGGTGACGCTCAACAGTTTCACATCGCCAGCCCCAATCTTGCGTAACAGCCAGAATGGAAAGAGTGCGACGAACAGGATGGAGCCGCCAATCGCACTGATGCCCATCTCCAGCCACGAGCCGGTCTGCAGTGAATGCAGTTGCAGCGCGGCAAGTCCCAAGCAGAGCAACAGCAATACGTCGCGGTTAGTGATCTTCTGCACGCTGAAATCCGTCCAGGCGATTTTTGCAAGGAGCAAAATGGCGAAAGCTTTGAACAGAAGCGCGACGGCGAGCAGCATTGGTTGCCTACCGTTCTATGTTCTGCACGCTGGATGACAGCAGCTTCAGATTGTTGGCTACCGTAGGATCGTTGGGTGCCAATTCATAGGCCTTGAGGAAATTTGCGCGTGCATCCTGCAGCTTGCCGCGCAGCAGATAGGAATAGCCGACATTGTTATAGTATTCGGGCGACGCACCCATCAGCTTGAAGGCTCGGCCATAGGCCCTGTCGGAAAGATCGAAGCGGTGGATCCGGTCGGTACAGGCGGCCAGCCCCATCCAGGCGCCGCCGTCATTGGGGGCGAGCTGCGTCGCCTTGAAGAACAGGGCGCCGGCGTTGCCGTAGTTTTCGGCGCGAAACTGGTTCTTGGCTTCCGCGACGGCCTGGTCCGAGGCGTAATATTCGACGTCGCTGACCGTCTTCAACCCATCAAAGGCATCGCCAAACGACGTTACGTCGCCTTTCGACGGCTCGTTGGTGCGGACGACACCACCCGTGGTGTCCGCGCCGTTCGTCTGGCAGCCAACAAGCGCCATCATCAACAGACTGGCTGCGGCTGCGACTGAGAGGCGCATTGGCCCTGTCATTTTATCCCCCGAGAGTCCTGCGACTCTGTTTTAGAATCAAAGCATATCCCGTTTCAGAAGAAAATGCCCTTCATGCGAATGATCACCGGCAACATGATCACCATCATCACCACCGGGAAGATGCACAGCCCCAACGGAATCATCATTTTGACGGGCAAGGAGTTGGCGCGTTCTTCCGCATGAAGAATTCTCTGGCTGCGCATCTCTTCGCTGTAGACGCGCAAAGCGTCGGTCAGGCTGGTGCCGAGCTCTTCCGACTGCCGAAAAAGGACGGCCAGCGCCCTCGCCTCGTCAAGGCCGATTCGGTCGGCGAGGTCGCGCAGCGCCTCGCGCAGCGGCTTTCCGGCACGCAGCTGCAGATTCATGATCGAAAGCTGGATGCCGAGCCATTTATGGGTGCCAGCCAGTTCGCTGCTGACACGCTCCACCGCTGCTTCCAGGCTCATGCCCGCGTCCGCGCAGGTGATCATCATATCCATGAAATCNGCTGCTGACACGCTCCACCGCTGCTTCCAGGCTCATGCCCGCGTCCGCGCAGGTGATCATCATATCCATGAAATCAGGAAAGGCGCGGCGATAGACTTCCTTCTGCGCACTCTCAAAGCGATCAAGCAGAATGCTGGGCACCACGATGCATGCGAGCCCGAAAAGAGCAGAACCGGCAAAGCCTATGAAACCGGGCATTTGAGGCGGGAGAACTCGCGACAAGAGCGCATAGGCAGCCAGAAAACCGGCACAGGCAGCAGCAAGCCGTGACAAGGTGTAAATGAGCGGAGCGCTGGTCTGATAGAAGCCGGCTCGAAACAGCTTCGCCTCGAGCGCATTTGGTTCGTCCCGTTCCTTCTCCGTCGACCGGAAATAGGCGTCGACCGGTCGCTGCGCGGATATCTTCGCGAGCAGTTCCTGTCCAGCGAGCGAGCGGCGATCGGCAATCCCTTCCGTCTTCAGGCTTTGCGCGACCAGCGTCCGCGTCTGCAGCGCCGGGAGAAACACAAGCGCGCCGAAAAGGAACAGCGCAACCGCCGCCACGAAGACGGCAGCGGAGATCAAAAAGCTCAGATCCTGGATGATCGAAAACAAGTTTTTGCTTCGCTCCCGTCAGAAATCGAAATTGACCATGCGGTACATGATGAAGTCACCCAATAGCGCCCACAGCCCGAAAATCGTGAACACCGGCAAGATCAGCGGATTGCCCCAGACGGAGCCGTAATAGGACGGGGCAAGCAGCAGAAGAATCAGGAACATGACAATGGGAAACAGTGAGATGATCCATGCGGACACGCGGCCCTCTCCCGAAAGTGCCCTGATCTTCATCCTGAGTTTCTGTCTTTCGCGCAGCACCACGGAAAGATTGGACAGGATCCCGGTAAGATTGCCGCCCGTCTTGGCCTGGATCGACAGCGAGATCGACAGCAGGTGAAGGCCCTCGAAGCCAACGCGTTGCGACAGCTTCCGCACGGCTTGCTCGATACTGAGACCAAATGTGATTTCGTCGGAAACAATGCCGAATTCGGTGCCGAGCGGATCAGGCATTTCGCGCGCTACGAGTGCGACCGCGACCGAAGCCGGATGTCCGGCGCGCAGCGAACGGACGATCATGTCGAGCGCATCCGGAAGCTGTTTTGCAAATTTCAGAATGCGCTTGTTGCGGGCGCGGCGAAGAACGAGAAGCGGCAGCCCAACTCCGATCACCAGAAAAGCGATGAGCGACGCCAACGTGGAGAAATGCAACAGGACCGACATCAGCAACGCAATCGCCAGTCCGGCGCTGAGAAACGTCGCGGCGAAAACCATTGGGTTTCCGGTGATGCCGGACTGGGTGTAAAGCCTGTTCAGCCAGATCATCCCGAATAGAAAATCGCCTGATTCCGTCAGTCCACGTTCGCGCAGCAATCCCTGCAGGGTCTGTTCCGCCGGCGCTTCGTCCGCCAGCCGCCGCAGCCGGTGGTTGATCACCCCAATTCGGGATCGGCGCCCGGCAAAGGAAAGATACAGAGCCTCGCCGGCGAGAATGACCGAAGCCGCCGCCAGCATATAGATAAAATACAGCAATGCCTGGCCGGTCGGCATCAGAGAGCAACCTGCGGGTTGAAGGCATCCTTGGCAAAATGATGCCCGAGCGTCGCTGCCTCCGGCGCAAAACGCGGACGAACGCCGGTGGCGCGGAACTCCCCGATGACCTTGCCGTCCGAGGTCACCTCACGCCGCACGAAGCTGTAGATCTCCTGCAGTTGTACGATGTTGCCTTCCATGCCGGTCAGTTCGGAAATGGACGTCACGCGCCTGCCGCCGTCCGACAGGCGCTGGGTCTGCACGATGATGTCGATGGCCGAAGCGATCTGCGCCCGGATGGACTCGTGGGTCATCGGCATGCCGGCCATGCCGACCATCTGCTCCAGCCGCGAGATCGCGTCGCGCGGCGTGTTGGCATGGATGGTGGTCATCGAGCCTTCATGGCCGGTGTTCATCGCCTGCAGCATGTCGAAGGCTTCCTCGCCGCGCACCTCGCCGACGATGATGCGGTCGGGCCGCATGCGCAGCGCGTTCTTCAGCAGCTCGCGTTGGCGGACCTCGCCCTTGCCCTCGACATTGGGCGGGCGCGTCTCCAGCCGACCGACATGCGGCTGCTGCAGCTGCAGTTCCGCCGCGTCCTCAATGGTGATCAGCCGCTCTCTCGAGGGGATGTAGCTCGACAGCGCATTGAGCAACGTCGTCTTGCCGCTGCCGGTGCCGCCGGAAACCAGGATCGACTTGCGTGCCTGGACGGCGATGCGCAGCAGTTCGATCATCGGCGGCCGGATTGAATTGAATGCCATCAAACGTTCGAGCGAATAGGGATTCTTGGAGAATTTGCGGATCGAGACCAGCGGGCCGTCGACCGAAATCGGTCGCACCGCGATGTTGACGCGTGAGCCGTCATCCAGCCGGGCATCGACCATCGGCGAGGACTCATCGACGCGCCTGCCGATGTTCGAGACGATCTTGTTGATGACCCGCAGCAGATGCGCCTCGTCGCGAAACCGGATGGCCGTCTCTTCGACGATGCCGCGTCGCTCGATAAAGACGCGCTTATGGGTGTTGATCATTATGTCAGTGATCGTGTCGTCCTTGAGCAGCGGTTCGATCGGCCCGAGACCCAGCATCTCGTCGGCGGTTTCGCTGGTAATTTGGTCAAGCTCACGCGCGTTCAGCGGCACGTTTCGGTTCCGGACAAACTCTCGAACGATCGGAAGGATCTCATTCAGGATCTCATCCTTGGAGGCACTTTCAAGCGCGGTCAGATTGAACCGATCGATCAAATGGCGATGAAGCTCGACCTTTAGTGTCAGGAAATTATCGCCATGGGACTCAATGTCGGAAGCCGGCGAAAGGACCGGCGCGACAGGCAGAACCGCCAACGAGTCGGCCTTGGTGGCTACCGGCTGCTCGCTCGCCCCCTTGATAAACCGCCCCAGCATAATCCCCTATGCTCCCCTTCACTGCATATTAGGCGAAACTAAACATTAACCACGTGCGGCACAAGCGCCAGAACGCCTGCAGGCAGTCAATACTTTCAACATAGTTAAGGACCGCTGCGGAAAAAAATCGTTTTTATTTTCACCTTTGCATTGCTCAAATTGTGGTGGCGCCTTTAGCTACGAGTATCCTGCAACCCCTGCGTGCCTCGGGCAGGTGACCCGATCCGGCAATCGGTTCTTAAGCCCTTAGATATAAAAGAATATGTCAACTAGCTAAATTAATGATTACTCAATTAGCTGGGCGGCATAATTGTGAACGAATGGTTAAGAGCGCTTGAAAAATTAGCCGAATCAAGCTCTTGCTGAAATTTAGGGCCGCGTTGAACTCGCCAGTTCATGTATTGGAGAGTTAAGGAACCATTAATCCCGTTTGACTCGGCAATTTCTCGGGACCTAGGATCGAGATGACGGGGGATGCTGGGTATGGGGTACATCCTTGGCTCTGTCTCGTCGGGTTCAAACCTCCAAAGGGAGAAATTGACATGAAGAAGCTCATGACGATGACCCGGCAGTTCCGCGACGACGAAAACGGCGCTGCTATGGTCGAATATTCAATCCTGATCGGCATCATTGCCGCGGCATCGATTGTCGCGGTCATCGCTATCGGCGGATGGGTCGGTAGCCAGTTCACCGGTCTTTGCACGAAGCTGAACGGCAAGGGTCTCGACGCTGCCGGCACCGGCGTCGGTAAATGCTGACGCTGCAAATCAACTCGTTGGAGTGATAGGCATGAAGCAGCTTATCGATCTAGCCAGGCAGTTTCACGACGATGAGAACGGCGCTGCCATGGTGGAATACTCAATCCTGATCGGCATCATCGCAGCGGCATCGATCGTTGCGGTTATTGCCATCGGCGGATGGGTCGGCAGTCAATTCACCGGCCTTTGCGTCAAGCTCGGCACAAATGGTGTTGCCGGGAGCACTTGCTAGAAATCTTCTGGGCCGGAATCGCTCGATTTCGGCCCAGGATCTTGCGCTTTGAAGGGGCTGAGATTCGCCCGGCGGGCGATGGTGGGGTGGGAAGATGCGCGCTAATACGCTTATCATGATTGTTCTCGCCGGCGTGTTCGGCGTGCTGGCGGTGGTGCTCGCCAATATCTGGCTGGCCAGCCAGCGCAATGCGATGGCGCGAACGGATGACATACCGCGCGATACGGTCGTGGTGGCGGCTGAGCCCTTGAAATTCGGCGACATGCTGACAGAGGACAAGCTGCGCGAAGTCGCGTGGCCGGCGGGCGCGGTTCCGGCCGGCGCTTTCAAGACAACGAAGGAAGCGCTGGCTGGCGAAGGCACCAAGCAGGCGTTGCAGGCGATCGGCACCAACGAGCCTGTTCTGGCCACCAAGATCACCGGCCCTGGCCAGCGCGCCACGCTTTCGGCGGTGCTCGGCGAAGGCATGAAGGCCGTTTCCATCAGGGTCAACGACGTGCTTGGCGTCGCCGGCTTTGTCTTTCCCGGCGACCGGGTCGACATACTCCTGACGCGCACGGCGCGCGGCGACGACGGCACGGACAAGAGTTTTGTCGACGTCTTGCTGCAAAGCATGAAGGTGCTTGCCGTCGACCAGGTGGCCGACGAGAGCAAGGACAGCCCGACAGTGGTGAAATCCGTGACACTGGAGGCCAGCACCAAGGATGCGCAGAAGCTGACTTTGGCGGCGGGCGCCGGCCAATTGTCGCTGGCGCTTCGCCAGGCCGCCGCCAGCAAGGGCGAGACGACCGAAAGGGTGACGCTGTCGGATCTGACCGGCGAAACGCCGGAGGACGTTGCCAAAAGGCAAGCCGAGCTCGACAAGAAGGCCGCGGCCGAAGCGGAGGCCGCGGCCGAGCGCAAGCATGCCGAGGACAAGATTGCCGGACTGACCCAGGCGGTGGAGCGGGTGGGAAGCCGCCTCGACGAGTTGGGCAAGGTGAAGCCGGCTCCGGCCGTGGTGTCGGCTCCGGAAGTCCGGGAAGTCGTCAAGGAAGTGGTCAAATACGTGCAGCCGGAGCCGCCAAAACAGGTGACGGTTGGTGTTTTTCGGGGTGTGAAGCTCGAGACATATGACGTGCCGCGACAACCATAACAGCGGCGCGGCGGTAAGTTTGGCGCTGCCGCGGGCAGCGATTGGGGAGACGGGGATGCAGGGGTTTTGGATTAGGACGGCGGTGGCCGCGTTGTCCTGTTGGGCGACGCTGCTGCTATCGGGCCTGGCGGCCGACGCGGCCGACCGTTTCATCGACGTGTCTAACCCCAGCGTCCATCGTGTTTTCCTGCCGATGTCGCAATCGGTGACCATCCAGGTGAATGCCAATCTGGGCGATATCGTCGTCGGCGACGAGAAGATCGCCGATGCGCAGCCGATGACCGACCGGACGCTCTATGTCATCGGCAAGGGCGCCGGCACCACCACGGTCAATCTGTTCTCCACCGACAAGCGCTCGCTCGGCGTCATCCAGATCGAGGTTGGCGTCGACGTGAGCGACATGGCGCAGGCGATCCGGCAGGTAGCACCACGGTCGCGCATCGAAATCGGCTCGATCAACGGCAAGGTCAGGCTTGGCGGCCATGTCAAGGATGGCGCCACGCTGGAGGCCATCATGCAGGTGGCGCAGCAATATGGCCCCGACGCCATCATCAATTCCGTCACTGTGGATGACAGCCAGCAGGTCAATCTGGAAGTGCGCGTGCTGGAAGCCAAGCGCAATGCCGGGCGGGATCTTGGAGTGTCGATCAGAAGCACGAACGGCAGGGGCACGACCCGGGTAGGAACCGGGGTCGCCACCGTGGACAAGGACGGAGCGGAACTCGGAGCGGGTGATCTCGTCAGCGGTCTGCTTTCGAACAGCAATCCCTTCGCAGCTTTGATCACGCGCGTCATCGACAGCAACATCAAGGTCGACCTGATCATCGAAGCCCTTGAGGCCAAGGGCGTGGTGCGCACGCTGGCCGAGCCCAACCTGACGACGCTTTCCGGCGAGCCGGCCAGCTTCAACGCCGGCGGCCAGGTCCCGATCCGCAGCGTCACCGCCGATGGGCTGATCCAGATCGAATACAAGCAGTTCGGCGTCAATCTCCAGTTCACCCCGGTCGTGCTCGCCGACGACAAGATCCACATGAAGCTGGCGCCGGAGGTGAGCGACCTGACCGGCTTCACCACCGCCGGCGACCCGATCTTCACCAACCGCAAATTGGATACCGTCGTCGAATTGCGCGACGGCCAAAGCTTCGCGGTCGGCGGCCTGCTGTCCAGCAAGACCACCAAGCTGCAGAACCAGGTGCCGTGGCTCGGCCAGGTGCCGGTGATCGGCACGCTGTTCCGCAATTCGAGCAACCAGAAGGAAGAGACCGAGCTGGTCGTCATCGTCACGCCGCACATCGTGCGGCCGGTGAAGCCCGGCGAACAGCTGGCGACGCCGTTCGACAAGACGCGGCCGGCCAACGATCCCGAATTCTTCGTGCTCGGTCAGCTCGAGGTGAACAAGGACATGATCCGCAAATATGAAACGGGCGACGGCGTCACCGGCCCCTATGGCCACATGCTCGACTTCAAATCGAAGGACAAGATGCTCTATGTCAAGAAATAGCGCCTTGATCCTCATTCTGAGCACCGGCCTGCTGACGGGCTGCGCCGCCGACTATCTCAACCATTACGACTCGGTGACTCTAGCCGCCGGCGACACGCAGAAATACAATTCGATGCTGCAGACGGTGGATCCGCTCAATCCGAACTCCAGGAACACACATATCGAGGGCGACGGCACGCGCGCCGCGCTTGTCGCGCACAACTACAAATTTCCGCCGCCACCGCCACCACCGCCGGCGATCACGGTCAATGTCGGCGGTTCGGGCGTGACGCCGTGAGCTGAACAGAGGGATGCGGGGGGCGCCGGGCAAGCGGGGGGCCTTGGCGCAGGAAAGCAGAGAGTAAGGTCATGTTGGGGACCATTCGAGCCTTCTGGAACGATCAACGCGGCGTAGCGATGATCCTCGTGGCCATCATGCTGCCCGTGCTTATCGGCTTCTCGGTGCTGGCCATCGACATGAGCCGGCTCAACGGGCTGCACAACGATCTGCAGAAGGGTATCGACGCGATGGCGCTTGCCGCCGCGGCGGAACTGGACGGCAGATCGGATTCCATCACCCGGGCCAACTTGGCCGTGACGACCCTCGTCTCCAACAACACCCTGTTTTCGACATCGGGCGATCATCCGCTGGTTTTAGCCGATATGACCGTCACCTATCTGACCGGCATCCCCGCCAGCGACGAAACCGCATTGAGCGCTGCCGGCGTCGATGCCGATGGCACAAACTGGGCAAGCACCGATCCCAAGGCTGTTTCATTCGCTGAAGTGACGATCAACGCTTCCGGCGTTGCAGCTGGCGCAGGTGCCTTCGCGACAATCTTTCCGGCAAGTCTGGTCGGCAGCAAAGACACCATGGATATCCAGCCGCAGGCGGTGGCGGGGTTCGTTCAATCAATCTGCGAAACCGTTCCCCTGTTCATGTGCAACCCGTTCGAAACAGCGGATTCTTCGACCAGCAAGACGATCCAGCAAGCCTTTGCCTCGGGCGACACCTACGGGCGAGAGTTCCGTATTTTGAAAGTCGATTCCAATCCTGGCCCCGGCAATTTCGGCCTGATCGACAACAATCTAAGTTCGCTGCGTGATGCCCTTGCGATCGGCACCTCAGGAACCTGTTACAATCGCAACGCACTGACCACGAAGACCGGCGTCACCCTTGGCCAGGTCAACACTGGCCTCAACACCCGGTTCGACCTCTACAGCGGTTCGCTGAACAACGACAGCAAGGACTTCAATTACAGGCCGGCCACCAACGTTCGCAAGGGCCAGAAGACCGGCTGCAGCAAGTACGACCCTGTGACGGACAACACAGCGCTGCCCTTGCCTCCGGGCTCCAATTATGACGATGCGAAAGGAATGTCCGACCCGATTGGGGCGCAGAGCTTCTGGACGAGTTACTGGCAAGTCAACCATGGCACGACGTATCCGAACGTCCCCAGCACCACCAACCCGACCGGCTCCACGAGCGCTCCCGCATCAAGATATGACGTCTACAAGTACGAGATCGCCAAAAGCCTTGTCGGTGACAAGTCGCTGAATCCGACCAAGGAAAGCGGCGATCCATCCTGCTACAAGGGCCCTACTCCGACACTCGACCCCGATCGCCGGCTGCTCAACATGGCAATCGTCAACTGCCTCGCCAACGAGGACAAGCTAAACGGTCACGTCTCGATCAAGCCGGACGGCTATGTCAGCGTGTTCATCAACACGCCGGTTCAGAAGCAGGACAACACCAAGGATCCAGACGACCCTTCCGCAGGCGAGAAACCGATTAGTCTGGAGATCGTCGACGTCGATGGCGCATTTGCCAACAACACGCTTGTCGACAAGGCGTTTCGCAACGAAGCGCAATTGTACCGGTAGTGCCATGTTCATCAAGATAAGGCAGTTCCTCCAGCGGTTCCACCATGACGAACAAGGCGCCGCCTTGGTCGAGATAGCGATCGTCACACCATTCGTGCTGCTGCTGTCGGCCGGTGTCTTCGAGTTCTCGAACATCTTCAACACGCGTCTGCTTCTCGCAGCTGGCGTCGAGGATGCCGCTCGCTATATGGCGCGCTGCAGCAGTGACTGGAATACTTGTTCAACGTTGGCAAAAAACCTCGCGGTAAACGGGGCCGTCACGAACGGCAGCCAGAGGGTTACCGGATGGACCGTGGGTCAAGTCACCATCACGCCAGTGCAATCGCTCCAAGCGATCGATTCGACCGGCACCGAGCTCTATCTCAGCAGCACCGGCACGGTCATTGTGGTGCAGGTCAGCACGGCATATCCATATCCTACTCTAGGCCTCTGGTCCTATCTTGGCTTTGCCAACCTTACGCTCAATGTTTTCCATCAGGAGCGTGTCTTGGGATGGTGATGCCGCGCGGCACGTTCTGGAGAAACCAATCCGGCGCGACAATGGTGGAGGCGGCCATTGCAATGCCAATGCTGCTGACCCTGCTGCTTGGTTTCGTCGACTTTGGCTACGCCTTCTACCAGTGGAATGCCGGCAACAAAGCGGTGCAGGCGGGCGCCAGGCTGGCGCAGATTTCCGCTCCGATCGCCAGCGGACTTCTGCTCGAGGCACAAAGCCCCAGCAACCCACTGGATGTGGGAAAGGCTGTTCCGGCCAACATTTACAACTACATCTGTACGGCCAATGCTGCAGGAGCTGTGTCTTGCACCTGTGGAACAGGCGCCACATGCAAAAACCTCAATGTGAGCCAGGCCGCTTTCGACTTCATCTTCAGCGGCAGCAGCAGCCGGCCGGGGATGCTGACATTCCTGCCGACCCTCCTGAAATCCGAGGTCCAGATTCAGTATCAGGCTTCCGGCCTGGGCTACTGGACGCGCCCCAATGGGCCGGTACCAACGATCACCGTCAGCATTGAAAAACATCCCTTCCAGTTCTTCTTTCTGGCCGGGTTTCTCGGCCTTGGAACCATCACCATGCCCTCCATGCTGAGCACGGCTACGGGCGAAGACATGAAGAGCACCTTCCCATGAATGCGATGAACACCAAGGTTACACCGACCAAGCGAAAGCAGGTGGCACTGTTCTCGTCGGATCCGAATTTCAAGCGCGAGGTGGCGACGCGGCTCGATGCGCTGGCCATCTATGACGTCAGGGTTTCCGAGACGGACGATTTTCTCAAGGGCCCGCCTGCCGATGCGCGCCCGGGCATCGTCATCCTCGATCTCGGCAGCGGCGGGCTGCTCGGCAGGCCCGGCATCGTCGAGGCGCGCGCGCTGTGGGCGTCCGTGCCGCTGATCGCGGTCTCCGACGAGCTGACGTCGGAGCAGACGCGCGTGCTGGTGCGCATGAACGCCTCGGACTGGCTGCACAAGCCGCTCGACGGCAAGGAGCTGCTCAACGCGGTGACCTTCCACGACACCGGCAACCAGGGAACGAAAAGCCGCATCATCACCTTCATCAGCGCCAGCGGCGGCGCCGGCGCCACGACGCTCGCGCTGTCGGCGGCCGAATTCCTGGCCTCGAAATCGGCCGAGCGCGCGGCCTCGACCTGCCTGGTCGATCTCGATTTCCAGAGCGCCAATTGCGGCGCCTATATCAACCAGTTCAACCAGTTCGACCTGACGGGCATCATCGGCCAGCCCGAACGGCTCGATGTCGAGCTGATGGACGTGATCAAGCTTTCGCGCCCGTCCGGCCTCACCCTCTATGCGTTCGAGCGGCCGCAACTGCCCTTCGAGCCGCGTGGCAGCGATTTCGTGTTCCGGCTTCTGGACCTCGTCGCCTACCGCTTCGACGACATCGTCATCGACCTGCCCAATCTCGATACGCCCTGGCACAATTCCGTGCTTTCGACGAGCGACGAGATCTTCATCGTGTTCGAGCTCAACGTCGCGTCGCTGCGGCAAGGCAAGCGGCTCTACAGCAAGATCCGCGAACTGCGCGGCAACGCGGTCAACATCACGCTCGTCGCCAACAAGCACAAGCGCAAATGGTTCGGGAACCACTTCTCGCGCAGCGAGCTGGAGAAGATATTCAAGGCGCCGCACATCAAGTCGCTGGCACTCGACAACGCGCTTCTCGCCGATGCCCTGAACCGGGCGATCCTGCCTTCGGAAGTGGATGGGCGCGCGCGCTTCAACAAGGATCTGAAGACGATGTTCAAAGAGCGGCTCGATGACGCTGCCCGATAGGCATCGGATCGCCTCGGGGCTGGCGGCCGCCTGCATCGCGGGCCTGGCGCTTGTGATGCCAGCCGGCGCCCATGCCGGGTCCGCGGGCGCTCCGCCACTGCCGGCCATGGGCCCAAGCCTGCGCAAGACGGTCGCCTTCGAAACCGCCGAACAGCCTGGAACGATCATCATCCGCAAGGACGAGAAGGCGCTTTACCTGGTGACGCGCCAGGGCCAGGCACTTCGCTACAAGATCAGCGTCGGGCGCGATGGTTTTGGCTGGACGGGGGTCGTCATGGTCGGAGCCAAGACCGAATGGCCGCAATGGCGCCCGCCCAAGGAAATGCGTGCCCGCCAACCGGAGCTGCCGGAAATGGTGCCGGCCGGCCCCTACAATCCGCTTGGCGCCAGGGCGCTCTATTTGTCTCGGGACGGGCACGACACGCTCTACCGAATCCACGGCACCAATGACCCGTCAGGGGTCGGCTTCGACGGAACATCGGGCTGCTTCCGCCTCACCAACACCGATGTGATCGACCTTTTCAAGCGCGTCGCGATCGGCGCCAAGGTGGTGGTTCAATGACGACGATCAGCGAGCCGGGCATGCCGGCGATCGATGTTGGCAAACGCGAACAGGTCGCCGTCGACAGATCCGGCAACACAAAAGCGATTGGCATCGTCGCCGCCGGCGCCTTGCTGGTCACCTTGGTCAACATGGCGGCTGCCATCTACCTCTATCGGGGCATCAACGACCTGCGCTCCGTCGAGGCGCGGCTGGAGCAACTCGGAGCATTCGAGCAACGGATCGCGGCGCGGCTCGATACGGTCAACAACGGCTTCCAGAGCCGGTTCGAAAAACTGGACAGCCAGCTGCAGGGCAACTTCAACGAAATCAATGGCAGCCTTGCCAGGCTGGAGCAGACCCCGCCCGCCGTCGCCGGCAACAGTCCGCCGAACATGGCGGAACAATCCGAGGTTACCACCAGCACGGTGGCGGAAGCGCCCGAGGCGCTCGACAGCGAAACCGCTGGCGAGGCCAGTGTCATCGAGGCGCCGCGACCGCCCAAGAAGAGGATCGCTTCGGCGCCGCCTCCCCCCAACTCCAACTACCAGCGCATAGAGCAGCCGGACGGCAAGGTCTATTACCGCAAGGTCAATTGACCGCGGGTGCCGGTATTGACGGCGTCTTAGAGATCCCGCTGCAGGGTTACGAGCTGCATTGCCCGCAACTCCGCGCGTTGTTTCGCTTCGGTGAGGAAGGCAACGTGACAGTAAACACACGCGGCCGTGCCCAGAAGCAGGACCATGCTGTTCTGCCAGGAGAAATCGACCATCAGCGAGAATTGGAGCCCGCTGGGCGCCGTAAAGGCGGCAATGGTGCTCGCCGTCTGAGATTGGCTGCTGGCGGCTATCATCAGCCCCACGAAAAGCAGCGCCAGATGGTTGGCCAGAAAGAATGGAGCCCGCTTGCGGGCGTGGCAGGCAAGCCAGCTGACGATCAAGGCGGCGGCCAGGATCGTGAAATCGAGAACCATCGAGCTGTCCAGATAGAAGTCGACCTGCTGCCAGAACATCGTCGACAACGGCCGCAGTTCAAGCCAGATCCACCACATTGTGGGGCTCGCCGGATAGGCGCCCAGCAAGAATGTCGCGATACGCGCTCCCGCCAGGATGGCAAGGACAAGAGCGGGAAAGAGAAAGAGCAGAATCGGCTTGCGTTTCATGTCGCCCTCCACATTAGCAATCGATGATAGACGGCAGAACTTGCGCAACCCTTAACGGCCGGGATTGCCCATTAGGAAGATTGGCCGGCGCATCAGCAGCGGCCTTCACATTTCCCTAACCGTACACGTCGGTTTTATGTGCCATTTTTGCTACATCACGCGGACGTTCTGGCCGGAAAATACTTTTAGCGTTTCCTAAAATAATAATTACCCACATATTTCGTGTAATCTGGTAGATGATCCACCGACGGCCGGCCTTGCTTGGGCCCAGGTTTGGTTGTGGCGCCCCGGAAAAGGGCGTTGGGGAAAAGTTGGGGCGGGCTAAATGAAAAAAACACGCATTTCGGCCATGGGCAAGCGCTTGGGTCTTTTGATGGCGGCCACGATGCTGTCTTGCGGGGGTGCAAATGCCCTCACGCTCAAGGAGGCCGTGGCGGTTGCCGTCGAGTCCAATCCCGAGATCGGCCAGGCCATAGAGAATCGCGAGGCGATCGAATTCGAATTGCGCCAGGCAAAAGGGCTCTATCTTCCCAGCGTCGACGTGGAAGCATCCGGAGGGGCTCGCCGTCTCGACAACTCGTCGCGTCGCGCGCTTTCCCTCGATGATGACAACCTCTACCCGGCAGAAGCCGATCTGACGGTTTCACAGACCGTCTATGACAGCGGTGCAAGGCGGGCCGAGCTCAATCGTCAGGCATCGCGGGTCGATGGCGCGTCGTTCCGCGTGCTGGAGCGGTCCGAATTTATCGGGCTCTCGGTGGTCCAGGACTACCTCGAATACATGCTGCAGGCGTCGATCGTTTCAGAGGCGAAGAAGAACCTGGGCTTCCATCAGGCTATCCTCCACGACATCCAGGAAGGCATCGCGGGCGGCGGGCTGAACGAAGCCGACCGGCAACAGGCCGAGGAGCGGCTGTTCGCGGCCAAGGCCCGCATGCAGGAAGCCTCGGAGGAACTGGAGGCTTCGAAGATACGGTTTTTCAAGACCGTCGGGAAACCGCTGACCAATGCGTCGCGGCCGGGCGACGTTTCGGCAGCGCTGCCGAGGTCGCTGGACGATGCGCTGGGCCTGGCACGAGAAAACAACCCGCGCGTCCATATGGCCAACAGCGATATCGCCGCGGCGGCCTCGCTGGTGGACGCGGCCCGAGCGAAGTACGGTCCCTCGATCGTCGCCGAGGGCACGGCCCGGGCGGGATACGATATCGACGGCGACAATGGCGACACATCCGACCTGCAGGCGCGCCTGGTGTTGCGCTGGAACCTCTATCGCGGCGGCATCGACAAGGCCAATGAACAGGAGCAGATCCGCCGCACCAGCGAACAGCGGCTCGCCATGCATCAGGTTCTGCGCGAGATCGAAGAAGCCGTTCGCACCTCATGGGATCGCCGCTTCCGGCAGGCCGACCTGGCAAAGACCCTGAAGCTTCAGGCCGCCTCCAACGAAAAGCTGGTCGCGTCCTATCGCGAACAGTTCAAGGTCGGGCAACGCTCGTTGCTAGACGTGCTTGATGCGCAGAATACGCGGTTCAACACCGCGACGCTGGCGGACACCGCATCCTATGCGTCACTCTTTGCCCAGTACCGGCTTCTGGCTGCGACCGGGGAATTGCTGAAGACGATGGATATCCAGCCGGCAAAGCAGGCCAACGCCTACGCACGGACCGAGTTCGCCGCACCGGAAACGGCTGACACCGAAACCTATGCGCGCACGCCTTCGGAACAGAAGAATGACCTGCCCTTCGACATTCTGGCGCCGGTCAGGAAGAAGTAAGCAGCGACATAAGGCGCGACCGACAGTCCTCGCGGGCAGATCGTGAACCAGCAACCCCATATCCTGTCGCCGAAGGAGGCTTTCAAGGCCTGCTTTTCGGCCGTTGCCGCGTATCTCGGCCGACCGAGCGCCGAGACCGTGCTGTTCGCCGGCGTGCCGCTGTCGGATACCCGCGTCGAGGTCGACGAGATCCGCAACCTTGCCGAACGCATAGGTCTGGAAGCGCGTTCGTTCGGCCATCGCGATTTCCTGCGCGGGCGGATCGATCTTCCCGCGATTGTCTTTCGCGTCAGCCAGTTGCCTGTTGCCCTGCTCGCCGAGGAGGAAGGCGGCGACTATTTCACCGCCCCCCAGGAAGACGGGCGCACCGCGATCAGCCGATCGGAACTCGCCGCCAGCTATATCAGCGGCGGTGTGTCCTTCTCGATCACCTACGCCAACGCTACGGAGGCGATGAGCGTCGGCTCGGCGCCGAAGATCGAGCGGCGACATTGGCTGACCGGGACGATGGGCGGCTTCTGGCGCACATATTCGAAAGTCGTGCTGTCGGCGATGTTCATCAATCTGCTCGCCATCGCCTCGCCGATCTTCACCATGAACGTGTATGACAGGATCCTCCCGAACAAGGCGATATCGACGCTCTGGGTCTTGGCCATCGGCATCGGCGCCGTCATCGTGTTCGACCTGCTTCTGAAGACCGCCAGGGCGTCGCTCATCGACTATGCCGGGCGCAAAGCCGATCTTCGGATTTCGTATATGCTGTTCGAAAAAGTGCTCAACTCGTCGCTCTCGGCGCGACCCGGTTCGACCGGCGAGTACGCAAACCGGATAACGCAATATGAGTTCGTGAGAGAGTTCTTCACCTCGAATACCATCAGCGTCTTCATCGACACCGCTTTCGTGTTCGTCTTCCTGCTGGTCATCTATGCGATCGGCGGCTGGCTGGTCATCATTCCGGCCGTGGCCTTCCTGGCGTCGGTCGCCGTTGGCCTGGTCACGCAGCGGCGCATCGGCAAGCGGGTCGCGGCCTCGATGAACGAGGCTTCGCAGCGCCAGTCCCTGCTGGTGGAGTCGATCTCCACGCTGGAAACGATCAAATCCCTGCGCGCCGAAGCCTATCTCCTGCGCAAATGGGGCGAGCACTCGAAGAACGCCGCCAACACGTCCGAGAAGATCAAGCAGCTTTCGGCGGCAGCCGGCAACATCACCCAGGCGATACAGCAACTGGTCACCGTCGCCCTGGTGGTGGCTGGCGCCTATGCCTTTTCGGAGGGGCACGTCTCGACAGGGGCGATCATCGGGACGGTGATGCTGGCGGGCCGGGCCGTGGCCCCCCTCGGCCAGATCGCCATAACACTGTCGCGGTTTCGCCAGGCCATGCTCTCGTTGCGGATGGTCAACTCGATCATGGCCCAACCGGAAGACCGGCCGGACACGGTGGGCTTCGTAAACCGCCCGATCCGCAATGGCGCGATGGCATTCAAGAACGTCGGATTCGTCTATCCCGGTTCCGAAAACGAGGTTCTGTCCGGCCTGAATTTCACCGTCAAGCCCGGCGAGCGGATCGGCATAATCGGGCGGATAGGATCCGGCAAGACGACCATGGGCCGGCTGATCGGCAGGCTCTTCCTGCCGACCTCCGGCGAGTTGCTGCTGGACGGGATCGACATCCGCCAATATCACCCGTCGGAGGTTCGCGCCGCGGTCGGCATCGTTGCGCAGGCTGGCGATCTGTTCTCGGGCACGATCAAGGAAAATCTGCTGATGGCCTGCCCGGAAGCGACCGATGAGCAGATCATCGACGCGGCCAGGGCTGCCGGTGTCGACGAGTTCGTCTCCCGCCATCCGCGTGGCTACGACATGAACGTCGGCGAGCGTGGCACCAATCTTTCCGGCGGGCAGAGGCAGACGGTGGCGATTGCCCGGCTGCTGCTGACCAAGCCGAAAATCGTTTTCCTGGATGAGCCATCCGGCTCGATGGACCTGGCGTCGGAACGTCAGCTGATAAAGCAGCTCAAGATGGCCTTTGACCGCGGCACCACGCTGATCGTCTCCACCCACCGCTTCAGCATGCTCGAGTTGGCCGACAGGCTGATCGTGATCGAGCAGGGCAAGATCGTCGCCGACGGACCGAAAGAACAAGTCATACAGGCGCTGCAGAAAACAAATGTTTGAGACAAATTATATTGATCCAGATCAATATAATGGGGTTTGGTAAATGCTTGCTAGGGAAGATCGGCCGCCGCTTTTTGCGTCGGCATCCATATTGATCATCGGCGCGCTCTTTGTAAGCTCGGTCGCTTGGGCGTCCTATGCTGAGGTTGATGAAATCGCACGCGGCGACGGCAAGATCATACCCGCCTCGAAGACTCAGATCATCCAGGCCAGCGAGCCGGGCGTCGTTCAGGAAATCGCGGTGACGATCGGGCAGATCGTCAAGAAGAACGACCTCATCATCCGCCTCGACAATACGTTCAACACCTCCAGTCTTGGCGAACAGCAGGCCAAGGCGCGGGCTCTGCAGACGCGCATTGCCCGGCTCAAATTCGAACAGACCGGGAATATCGAAGGCTCATTTCCATGTCCGTCCGAAATCCAGAAAGTCGCCCCTGAAATCTGTGACAACGAGCAGAAGCTGCTCGTAGCCCGCCGCGACAACTTCGAAGTCAAGCTGTCGGTTCTCAAGTCGCGTCTCGATCAGCGCGAGAAGGAGCTGGACGAAGCGACCGCCAATTCCGATCGCCTCACCCAGAATCTGACCGTCAGTGACCAGGAGGCAAAGCTGGTCGAATCGATGGTCAAGAAGGGCCTGATGGCACGAACCGAGCAGTTGCGCGTCGAGCGCGAGCTGACCGAACTCAACGGCCAGCTGACGCTCGCCGGAGAGACCATCAAGAAAGCCAAGTCGGCCATCACGGAGGCTCAGCTTCAGGTCGACGAACTCGGTCTGCAGTTGCAACAGGAGGCGCTCAGCGATCTGACGCAGGCGCTGGCCGACCTCTCGGTGGTTGACGAGACGATACGCGGCGCCACAGATAAGGTGGCGCGCACCGATATCCGTTCACCCGTGGACGGCATCGTCAACACGCTTGACGTGAATACGCTCGGCGCCTTCGTCCAGCCCGGCGCGGTCGTCGCCGGCATCGTCCCGACCTCCGAGACATTGCTGGTCGAAGCCCGGGTCTCGCCGCGAGACGTCGCTTTCATTCGACCGGGCCAGGACGCGCTGATCAAGGTAACCGCCTATGACTTCTCCATCTTCGGCGGCATCGAAGGCAAGGTCTCCAACATCACCGCCGACAGCCTGGTCGACCAGAAAACCGGCGAACCTTACTATCAGGTGCGCGTCGCCACGGAGCGATCCACGCTGACACGGGATGGCAAGGTCTATTCGATCATTCCCGGCATGATCTGTTCCGTCGATATCAAGACCGGACGCAAGACCATCCTGACCTACCTCCTGAAGCCGATCAACAAGGCACGAGAGGAGGCAATGAGTGAACGATAGCGCCACTCCTCCCGCCGTCCTCGACCGGTTGCTCGTGCCGACGAAGGCAGAAGACCTCGGCATGGAGTTCCGGGTCGTCGCGCGCCTCGGCATACGACGCGGAATCCGCCTGGAGCGGGCTTTCTGGACGTCGCTGAGGCATATGGCGGAAAGCCGGAAGTGCACGATCGGCATGCTTGTCGATGAGATCGCCGAAGGTCAGCCTGCTTCTGGCAACCTGACATCGGCGATCAGAGTTGCCTGCATACGTGACATGGCGGAGGAAAACCTGACGTTGAAAAGGCTAGCATCGATAAGGACGATCAGCGCGATACTTGTCGCCTGTCCCTCGCCCGCCTTTGCTCTTTCATCATCGAAAAAAATCCTGACCTTCAACGCTCCGTTCCAACAGCTGGTAAAGCGCCAATTGCCGACGGCGCCGAACGATGACGGGCGTCAGGATCTCAGGCTGGCACTCGACCTCAACGTCGCGGATATATTTGCACGGCTGGATGCCAATGGCGAAACCCCGGTCGCCAGCGGGTTCGTCATCGGCGCCGGCGACCGCCGCTATCGCGGCCAGTTGAACGCGGTGCGGGCGCCGCTGATCGAGCAGGACCTGCTGATGGCGTTCGTCAGCGGCTAAAGCGTGTCGCGATTAATTGGCCTCATATCCGGCCGCTTTGAAGAAGTTTCTGCATTCGGCTGGCTCGAACAGGTGGCAGATATCGCCGAGAGCCTCGCAAAGCGTGTCGAAGGTTCTGGCCGCCTTCTTTCGCAGGNGGCTCGAACAGGTGGCAGATATCGCCGAGAGCCTCGCAAAGCGTGTCGAAGGTTCTGGCCGCCTTCTTTCGCAGGTGCGCCTTGAGTTTTGAGTAGGCCATCTCGATCGGGTTGAGGTCGGGCGAGTATGGCGGCAGGAACAGGAGCCAGGCGCCCCTTTGGCGAACCAGTTGCGCAGCGCGCTCGTTCTTGTGGAAGCCGACATTGTCGAGAATGACGACATCGCCGGGCGACAGTTCGGGAGCGAGCTGGGTTTCGACGTAGTGTTCGAAGATGGCGGCATTCATCGGCGCGTTGACGATCCATGGTGCGACAAGACCGTGGCATCGCAGCCCGGCGATAAAGGTCTGCGTCTGCCATTTGCCGAATGGTGCATGCGTCCTGAAGCGCTTGCCCTTCGGCGCCCAGCCGGTGCGTTTGGTCAGCTTGGTGTTGGTCGACGTCTCATCGATGAAGATCAACCGCGTCAAAGCCTTGTTGAAGAAGCGCTTTCGCCGCCCCATCCATAGTTCACGCGCCTGGCGCACGTCGGTCCGCTGCTGCTCGCTGGCCTGTAGAGTTTTTTTTATGACTGAGCCCCAGGCGTTGGAGCAGGCGCCCGACATTGGAGCGGTGAACGCTCACCCCACGCACCTCCAGTTCGACGCAAAGCTCATCCAGCGTCAGTTCGCCGGTCTCGGCCAATCGCAAGCGGACAAACTCGACATGCGGCTCAAGCTTTCCGCCCCCCACATGGCCCTGCCGGCGGGCTTCAAGCGAACCGGTCTGCCGGCGCAGGTTGATCAGATTGTTTACAAAGCGAGGTGAAACGCGGAAATGGCGCGCAGCCTCCCGGTGACCATGCCCCTCATCAACATACGCAACAACACGCCGACGCAACTCNGCGGTAGCGGCTTGCCCATCGCGGTCTCCTTTCAACCGCAATGAATCACGAACTCAAATCAAGGGGAATCCTGAATCCCTTAAATCGCGACACGCTTTAGAGTGTAGCTTCGATCCAACGTCCGCCGGCTGTGCTTACTTTCGCACAAGCTTCCCCAAAGCCATATCCGGCTGCAATCCTTCGCCGGGTGCGACGCCCGCAAAGCCGCCCTTGATCTCGGCAACCTGCGCATTGCCCGATCTCGAGCCATGGATCCAGGCGCGATCCGTGCTGAAGGAATAGAGCGGAACGTAGTCGGGGAGATCGCTGTCACGCAGGACGGTGTTGTGGAGGCTGTCGAGAATGAATACGCCATCCGCAGTGCTCACCGACAGGACGGCGTGGAAGAACCCGCGCTTGCGATCCTGCAGGACGACGAGCGCCATGCTTTGCGCGGGAATTCCGGCCCTGAGCAGCGCCGTCATCTTCAGTATGACAAAATCCTCGCAGTCGCCGGCGCGCTTGTCGAGCACCTCCGAAGGCTTCGCCCAATAGTCGAGCTTGCCATAGACGACACTGTCCTTCCTGTAGGCGATCAGGCGATTTATGCCGCTGTTGACGAGGGACAGTTTCTCGGTGAATCCCTTGCCCTGTGCCGTCGAGATCAGCGTGGCGAAAGCCGCGCTCTTGTGCTCGCAGGCACTGCCTGCCGTGCAGCCGACGATTGCCTGGTAGACAGGCGCCCACCGCGCCGCGACAGGAAAGTTGTGCATGGACAGCGCGACCGACCCGAACACGCCGGGAATGATCGCAGCCGTCTGGATGGGATCAATTCCAACATCGGCGGGTCCGACATCGGCGGGCGTTGGCGCAACGGCGGCATTGGCGTCGTCGATGGCGTAGCTCATGGAGACAATGCCGGGCTGGTATCCCGCGACCGGCTGCCAGGGCCGGGACCTTTCCAGGGAAACGCCACCCAGGCTACGCGGCGCCTCGACCTTTTCGACGAGCCCGCCGACTGATGCGACACCCTCGAAACGAGGGCTCGCGAGCAATGGCTGCGGCAGGCCCGCAAGGCCGATCGCCAGCAAGAGCAGTTTGAGACCGGCTGTCCCCGGCGCGGTTTTTTCTTTTTTCATAACGCCCACCTTTGACTGTGGACGGTACCAATCTTGTCTCAAATTATTGGCAACGAAGGTAGATAACGACGACGGAACTTACTTCGTCTGTTTTGCATAAAATTTTATTCTAATTTATACTTTTATTTACGATCCAGACGGAGGCGAGCCGCCATCAAAAGCCGCCGATACCGGCAATATATAACGGAATATATGTTACCGGTTTACCACGCGTAAAAAATACGATTTTGTGCATACTGCAGTATATCAAATGGATTGATCAACCGTTGCAAAGCAATGGTGAGCGCTGTCTCTTTCCGGGAAATTCCGGAGGGGTACAAGCAAATGACCACCAATATCGAATTGGACACCGCTGCAAGGTCCTGGGACGAGCATTCCGCCGCCAGTGACCATCACGGTCAGACATCGCCGGCGGAGATCCAGGTCGCCCAGGCGGCTTCGACGCAGCAGGCCGCGCCGGCAGCGGCCGAACCTGTGCCGGTCGATGTCGGCAGCGGCGCGCCCGTCAAGCCCGAGGCACCCGCGGAAGCGAAAGCACCGGCGGCTGCCGCCCCCCACGAATACGTGGCCGACGCCAACCATGTGGTGAGACTTCCGGCCAATGTCTCGATCGACAACATCAAGGTCGACGGGCACAATCTCGTGCTCGAGCAGGCCGATGGCTCGGTCATCGTGATCAAGGATGGCGCCCTGAACGTGCCGACCTTCCTCATCGGCGACGTCGAGGTGCCGCGCGTTGCACTGATCGCTGCGCTCGAGGCCAGCCATGTCGATGTCGCCTTCGGCGCCGACGGCTCGATGTCGGCCGGTCCGGGAGGCTCGACCTCCAGCGCAGGCGGAGACTTCTCGGTTCCCGCCGGCGGCATCGGCGACGGGTTCGGTCTTTCGGCGCTGTTGCCCCCGACAGCCTTGCAGTTTGGGCTTCTGGATCGCCGCGAACTGTTCCCGTCTTTCGTCGACAGGCCGGTTTCAGTGGTGGCCACGTCACTGCTTGCCCCGGACGAGGCGGCCAGCGAAACCGGCCTTAACGGCGGTGATGGTCAATCGCCGGGCAGTGACGCGCCGAGCAGCGCGGAAACCTCCGGCAAAGGAACGATCAGCATCGATGCACCGGATGGAATTGGTTCAATCGTCATCAACGGCGTCACCGTCACCGCCGTCGGCCAGCAGATCCCTGGCGAATTCGGCTTCCTGACGATCGTCTCCTACAATCCGAGCACNACCGGCGCCATCGAATACAATTACACGGTCACCGAGTCGGTCACTCATCAGAATCAAACGACCGGATTTGATCCCAACGACACGGTTCCCGACAATTTTACAATCACCGTCACGGACATCGACGGCGATACGGCCAGCACCACCTTTGCCGTCGCCATTGTCGACGATGTGCCGACGGCGGTTGCCGACACCGACAGCATCGCTGCCGGCCAGTTCGGCCCCGCGACAGGCAATGTGCTTGTTGGCGGAACCGATGCCGGCGACGTCAACACGACAGACGGCGTTGCCGACACCCAAGGCGCCGATGGCGCGATGGTGGCGGGCGTCGCCAAGGGCACGACTAACACCGACCTGAACGACACGAGCACGCTCAATACGCCGATCCAGGGTGAATATGGTAAGCTGACGCTGCACACCGACGGCAGCTATACCTATGTGCGCGATGCCGGCACGCCCGGTGGCGTCAACGACATCTTCACATACACTATCAAGGATGGCGACGGCGACACCTCGCACACAACGCTGACGATTTCGATCGGCAACTCGACGCCTGTGATCACCGGCCTGACGCCGGAGGCCAGTGGTGGCGACGTCGTCGTCAACGAGGCGGCATTGAACGTCGGTACGCCGGGCGGACCTGGTTCGGATCCTGCAAGCACGACCGAGACCGCTACCGGCACCTTCACCATCTCGTCACCCGACGGCATTGCCTCGCTGGCGATCGACGGCCATACGTTCATCACCAATGGCGTTTTCACGGGCAGCTCCTTCACCACTGCGCTCGGCAACACGCTGACGGTGACGGCCTACAACCCCGGCACCGGTGAGGTCAGCTACACCTACACGCTTCTCGACAACGAGACGCATGACCCCATCCAGGGGCAGAACAACCTGTTCGAAAATTTCAACGTCACTCTGACCGACCAGGACGGTGGGAGCGCGAGCGATACGCTGTCTGTCAAAATCGTCGACGACGTGCCCGCGGCAAGCGCGGAGGCTTCGCAGAATGTCGTTGAAGGCGCGACGATCACCGGCACGCTGGACTTTGTCGCCGGCGCCGACGGTGCCACGGTGACGCATATCGGCGCCACCGCGCTGGTGTTCGGCGGCGACGGCTACTCGCAGGCAATCGACATCGGCGATGGCTCGATCAAGGTCATGGCCGACGGCCACTACTCGTTCACCGCCGACAATCCAGTCATCGGCACGGGCGCGGCTTCGGCAATTTATACGGTGACCGACGGTGATGGCGACACGGCAACGGCCGGTATCAGCTTTGCGGTGACGGACGCCAACCATCCAACGACCGGCACGGCTGCGGCCACGGTTGACGACGACGGGCTTGTCGGCGGCAATGCGGCGAGCACGACGGGCGACATCAACGCCAATGCGGGCGAGGCTCCGCCGAGCGCCAGCGAGGCAACCTACAACGGCACGCTAGGCGGCAGCGTCGGCGGCGACGGCGCCGGTTCAAACGGCTTCTCGTTCGCGACCCTCAATGGCACCGCCGGCACGGTTGGCCAGGAGAACGTGACCTACAGCTGGAACGCCGGCACCAACACGTTGACGGCGACCACCACCAGCGGCAGCCGCATCGGCACGGCCCTGTTCACGGTCCATGTGACGGACCCGGCGACCGGCGCCTATACGGTGGCGCTGCTCGACAACGTGCTGCAGGCACAGGGGCCGAACGACGAGAACAATGCGACGGTCAACCTCGGCTATGTCATCACCGACGCCGACGGCTCGACCGCCCCAGGCACGCTGACCGTCACCTTCAATGACGATGCACCGACGGCTACGGCCGAGGCTTCGCAGAATGTCGTTGAAGGCGCGACGATCACCGGCACGCTGGACTTTGTCGCCGGCGCCGACGGTGCCACGGTGACGCATATCGGCGCCACCGCGCTGGTGTTCGGTGGCGACGGCTACTCGCAGGCAATCGACATCGGCGATGGCTCGATCAAGGTCATGGCCGACGGCCACTACTCGTTCNATGTCATCACCGACGCCGACGGCTCGACCGCCCCAGGCACGCTGACCGTCACCTTCAATGACGATGCACCGACGCTTGGAGCTTTCACACCAGGTACGATCCCCAACGAGGTCGGGTCCGTCAACGGCTTGTTTGCATTCGCCCCGGGAGCCGACGGCACCAATCATTTCAACATAACCGGACCGGTGATTGCAGGGATTAGCTATAGCACGACGGTCCAAGCTGACGGGACGACGGTGTTGCTGGCAGAGAACTCTACGGGAACCGACATTTATTCACTGACGGTGCACTCTGACGGGAACTACACATTTGCACTTATCACGCCCGATGCAGCAACAACGATAACTCAAACGCTCTCGGGCTTGTCGCCGGGTGGCCCGACACCTTTCCTTGAAACTCCGAATGGCTTGATCGAGTTCACTGGCAGTGGCACTGGCGTCAATTCTTCGACACAAGGCTTTGGTGTCGCGGATCAATTTGTAGAAAAGGATGAGAACTTCACTATGGAGTTCCATACTTCTGCCACTGTCGGCGATGACGCCCCGGCACTGAACCCGAAACTCATCGGCAGCCTCGATTTCAGCGTGAACAATGGCTCCGGTTCTGTTCATTGGATCGCCACCAACTCCGTCACCGGTCAGACCGATAGCGGGACGGCGACGGTAGTAGGCGGACATCTGCTTATCGACCCTTCGATCGACTTCAACCTGATTTCCATAACTGGCGATCCCGGTGCGAAAATGAGGTTGTCTGCCGTCGATATCTCACAAACGATATTGCCATCCGACTCCATCTTGCATTTCCAAGTCAGTGCAGTCGATGGCGACGGAGATATCAGTGCAACCCAGTCCCTGGATATCCATCAGGTGGCCGCGAGTTCGGGCGGATCCTTTACGCTGGCAGGTTTCGCCGGCACCGCGAACGACGTGATCGCTGGAAGCACCCATGCCGACACAATTTCGGGGGGGGTGGGAACTGACATTGCTGATTATACTGGCAGCGTGGCAGCCGTTTCGATCAATTTGGCTGACGATGGCAGTGCATCCGGCATTCACGGCTCCTTTAGCAGTCCGACTGACGGCAACATCGCCGGTGGTGATGCTCTGGGAGATACGCTTACGAGCATCGAAGGTCTGATCGGCAGTTCGTATGATGACTTTCTGTTTGGGAACTCTGGAGATAACTATCTCGCGGGTGGGGCCGGCAACGATACCCTCAACGGTGCGGGCGGCAATGATACTCTCGTCGGCGGCGCAGGGCTAAACACTATGACCGGCGGCGCTGGGAACGACACATTTGTGATTGACCATTCGGCACTAGCCGAGATCAATATGGTCGATGTCATCGCCGACTTTAGCCCAGCCCAGGACGTGCTCGATCTTTCAGACGTCCTCGCATCATTGGGAGCCGGAGGACCGACGACGGACAGCCAGGCAGCGGCTTTGGTCGACATTACTTTCTCCGGCAACGCCGCTCATGTTCTTGTCGACAACAACGGAACCGCCGCAGGTGGCAACATGGTCGAGGTGGCATCGCTGTCCAACGTCAGTGCTGGTTCTGTGATCAATATTCTTTATGACCACAGCGCAACCACTCACTCGGAGACTGTCACTTGATCGGGACGAGGGTTTAGCACCGATCGATCGTCCGCCAGCAGACCGTGGCCGTTGGCTACCACGATCACGCTGCTCTATGACGGCCAACTCGGTTGAAGCGCATGGCGCGCGGCCACATGACTATGTTATACATTAGGAATATCGAGGGGAGCTCAACATGAAACGTTCTGCAAGACTACTGGTTTCCACCGCCGCGCTGTTGCTGGCTGGATCTACAGGCTTCGCCGCCGACATCATCGAAGGCCCGACGGGCGACTATTGCCGGACCGTCGGCACTTCCAACCTGGTGCTGAACGACAACATCGTCGATCTCAAGGCCCAGGTGGTGAAACTGATGGACGAGTCCGTCGCCGCGGCCAACAGCTCGGAATGGATCAACTCGTCGCGGCCGGTCTTCGTCTGGGCGTCGGAAGCCAAGGTCGCCTGCGGCATGGCCTATGGCTATCTGAAGACGAACTACAAGGACGAGGACACGCTCAACAAATGCGAGTGTTTTCACGATCGCATGGTCGAGTACATGCACTGACCGGATAGGCAAATTTGCGCCTGTTGGCCATCATGCCAGCCGACGGATCCTTGTTTAGGGCGATCGCCGCAACGATCGCGTTGGCTGGCTTTGCCCAAAGTGTCACGCCGGCTCGCGCCAACTGGCTCGAACGGCCTTCCGTGGCGCAACATCGGTCGTCGGGTTCGACGCGGCCGCCGCGTTGCGACGCGGCCGCGGCGTGGACCCGGCAGACGTTCAAGGCATTTGCGAGCTGTCAGGCCTCCATCTATGGCCTCGAGCCGGCGCTGGCGCACGCCGTCATGGAGATCGAAAGCGGCTTCGATCCCGACGTGCGGGGCGCCGATGGCGAAGTCGGCCTGATGCAGGTGATGCCGGCGACAGCGCGAATGCTTGGCTTTCGAGGTTCCCTCGACGATCTGGGCACGCCGGCGACGAACATCGCGCTGGGGGTCAGATATCTTGCCCAGGCAAACAGGCTCTCCGCCGGTGACCTCTGCACCACGGTCATGAAGTATCGCGCCGGGCATCATGAAAGCCGGTTCTCGGCGCTCTCCGTCCGTTACTGCCAGCGCGCGCGGGCAATCCTTGCCAGGGACGGGTTCGAAGTGACCGGGCCGTTGCCGGTCGCGACATTCGGCTTTTCCACATTTTCGACAGACGGGCAGGATGGAGCCGCCGCCCAGGAAAACCGTGTCTGCGTGCGCCGGGTGTTCGTACCCGGGCCGCGATACATGAAATGCGCCGACTACAGGACCGCGGGGCAAGCAAGACAGATCAGGGCCCTGAGGGCCCGGCTCTTCGGCGGGTAAAGAAAACAACAGGACGGCGCGACAAGTCCGCCGTAACATGCGTGGCAGACCAGACCGGAAAGAACAAGCCGGCAGCAGACAGGGCGGGACAATCATGGAAACTGGCCGAAAGGTCTATTGTGCGCGGTCGTCGGCTCTCGCCTTCGCGCTCGCCGTGACATTGTCGGGCTGCCAGTCGAAGGGCAACGTCACCGAGGTGCTCGACCCGGCGGCAATTGCCGCGCCCGCCGAGCAGCCCGCGCCGGCGGGGCAGAATGGCGGTGCTGTCACCGGTCCCGCCCAGGCGACCCAGTCGCTAGGCACCGGTTCGGCAAAAGTGACGATGCTGCTGCCGTTGTCCGCACCCGGAACGGCAGGTGAAAACGGCCGCAAGATGCGCGATGCGGCCAAGCTGGCGATGACGGATATCGGCAATGGATTGCTCACGCTGACGATAGAGGACACGAAGGGCGACAGCACACAGGCCGGCAAGCTGGCGGTACAGGCCATCACCACCGGGGTGAAAGTCGTCATCGGCCCAACCGAGCTGCCGGCGGCTCAGCACATCGCCACGCTGTCGGGATCGAAACGGCCACCGGTTCTGGCACTTGCCGACAATTTCGCCGGCAGCGCCGGGGTTTATGCGGTGCCGCTCAGCGAAGCGGACAGCGCGGCGGCAGGTGCGGCGGGGCTTGCCGCCAAAGGCAGCAAGAAGTTCGTATTGCTTGTCGCAGGTGGCCCAAACGCCAGCGCCGTCGAGAAGCGGGTCGCCAACGGCCTCAGCATCTATGGCGCCACGCTCGCGGTCACTGTCCCCTATTCGGGCGGCGACGGTGCCGCGAAAGCGGTCGACGAAATGGGCTCGCTCGTGGACACCCCCGACGCGGTCATCGTTGCCAGCGGAGACAGCAGCCCCTCGTCCGTGCTTGCCGCCCTCAAATCGAAGGGCATTCCGGGAAAAGCAATCTCTGTCGTGGGAACGAACCGCTGGCTGGAGCACCCCATCGATCCCCTGTTTGAGGGCGCGTATATCGCCACGCTCGATTCGAGCGAAACCGGGCCGATCGCCGACCGCTTCAGGACGACGTACAATTATCCGGCCGACGTCAATGTAGCCTACGCTTATGATATGGTTGCCCTGACAGCGGGAATTGCCAGCGCAGTCGGACCCGACGGTTTCAGCAAACAGGTTCTCGAAAACCCGAACGGATTTCGCGGATCGACGGGCCTGTTCCGCTTTCGCGCCGACGGGTCCAGCCAAAGATCGATGCCGTTCTATCGGGTTCAGAAAGGTGCGCTCAAACTGGTTGCCAAATCGACCTCTGGTTTCTGAACGGCCGGTGACGGGGCCTGGCTCGAACGCTGCGCTGGCGTGATGGGCATGCCCGGGCGCATCCGCTGGGTTATCGCGGTCGGAGGCTTCGAGCTCGTGCTCGGGATTGTCCTGATCATGCAGGCCGGAGCCTTGCTTGCGATCGACCGGCCTGCCCCCGCGCCCCAAATGGAGCGTGCCGGCAACCATCCAACCCCTGTGGTTGCGGCCGTTCCCGAGGGTCCATGGCGAGACGCGCGCAGGGTTGCCGAGAGCCTTGTCGCGCCGCCGCCGATTGACTTGTCCGAAATCGAGCGGGCCGAAGCCCGGCCGCCGCTCGGCGATCTGGGTCTCGCCGTGCCCCCCAAAAGGCCGAGGCCCGGTGACTGGCGCGAAACCCTGCTCTTTCGCCCGGTCGCCACGTCGTCGGCGACTTTCGAATCCATGGGACGCAAAGTGATCATCAGTGGCGTCGCGAGCATCGAACCGGAGAGAACCTGCTCGTTTCAAGACGTCGCCTGGCCTTGCGGCCAGCGCGCACAAGACGCCTTCAACTCCTGGCTGCGGGGACGCGCGCTGAAATGTTTCGTACCGCCGGACATAGAGCATTTCGCCATCGCCGCGCCGTGCAGTCTTGGCAAGCAGGACGCCGGCGCCTGGCTTGTGTCCAACGGCTGGGCGATGGCGCTGCCGACCGGCATCTATGGCAAGGCGCAGGCGGTCGCCGAAGAGACGCAGATGGGAATCTTCGGCCCCCCGCAATAGCAGCCAGGATCGATGACGCTCCCACATCGATCAAATTGTATGGTTTGCCGAAACTGAAATTGCGGGAGCCGGTGCTATATCAGCTGATCTGACAGGAGATTGGCCAATGGCACAAAACGCAGCGAACGCCTCCGCCCCAGCGTGGAAGAGCGTCGCCTGGCTCACCGTTCTGGGAACTGTCGGGAGCCTTGGCCTCTCCGTCGGCCTCAACTACCTGCTGTTGTTCAGCGATGCCCTGACGCCGTTCGGGCGCAGCATGGTCAGCGCGGTGCTGTTGCCGCTGATCATTGGGTTGCCGCTTTTCGTGATGATCGGCTGGATGCAGACCCAGATCCGCGGCTACCGGCGGGAACTCAACAGGTCTGGAACCTATGACAGGGTGACAGGCTGCCTGAATGGTCCGGTTTTCACCTCGATGATCGAGCGGCGCACAGCCAGGCCGTCGGCGTCGGGGCCACGCTCGGGCGCCTTCCTGGTGATCCACGCCGAGCATCTTCGATCCATCAATCTGCGCTTCGGCCCCGGCTGGGGCGATGAGGCCTTGCGGCTCGTTGCCTCGGCCATACAGTCCGCTGTCCGCAAGGAGGATATGGTGGGGCGCATAGGAACATCGATGTTCGGGGTCTTCCTCCCGGGTGCGACCGAAGCCGAGGCCAAGGACATTGGCGAGCGCATCCGGGCAGGCGTCGCGCGGGTCTATTTCGCGCCCAAGGGCAGCGAGGACGTCCTGGCGATCAGTGTCGGAAGCACCGTGTTTGAAACCGAGCTGGCATTCGAGGACATGTTCCGCTCGGCGGAACAGCAACTGTCAGGCGCAGAACCCGTCGCGAGTCTCTGAGCGCGATCGCGGGAGAGGCCGCCAACCACGCGATCTCCACGGCATCGAACAGGCAGTGTGACCCATTTGCCCAGCATGCGATGCGTTACCAGGCTATGTACAGTTCGTACCAAACCTCGAGCGTTCGTTGCAGGCTTTTTGCGGAGCGCTAGATTGGCCACGCGGCATCCCCAATTCATGCCGCAGTGGCCGACGCGGGCTTAGGCAATGGTGTCTCACCGGCATCATCGCGTCGGCCACTCGCAAAATGATCCGAGCCGGTCCCGACAGGCACGCACCCGTCCCGCTTCCCTCAACGCTTACGTGGGAGGCCGTTCCTGCCTTGCGGGGTTTTTTGAACCCAAGTCCCCGACAAGCCGGCGGTATTGGGCTTCGGGTGACCCATAAGCCTCTCGCGCCAACGTCAGCAGGCCATCGCGACTGCGGATCGTGATTTCTCCGCGACGGGCACGGATATACCCATAGCTCTCGATCATCTGCAGCCCGACAGTCACTCCAGGGCGTCTGACGCCGAGCATGATGGACAGAAATTCATGGGTTATCACGAGCCTGTCGCCGACAGTGCGGTCGCCGCACATCAAAAGCCACCTGGCCAGGCGAACTTCCAGGCTTTGCCGCGCGTTGATCGCTGCCGTGTAGCTGGTCTGGACGTGAAGATATTGGACATAGCGCAACAGAAATGGCCGCAGCGTCGGGCTGTCCTCCAGGGCTTCGACGAATGGGGCAGCCGGTATGCGGATCGCTTCACTCGTCGACTGCACGTAACAGTCGAAGTTCGCCTGTTCGTCCCCCATCACCAGCGCCGAGCCGGTCATTCCTTCAAAGCCGATTATGCCCACTTCGGCTTCGGTCTTCGCCGATGTCTTCGCCACCACCGATGCCAGCCCGCTTTCAAGAAAGTAGACAGCTTCAATTTTTTGACCCGCGGTTTCCAGCGGCGCGCGCAGCTCCAGGAAGACGCTCTGGAGATGCGGCTTCAGCCGCGCGAAATCGTCCACGCTCATACGGCGCAACAATTCGCTCTTGGCTTGCAGGATCTGGTGATCCACGAGACTCTCTCCCTTGGGCAAGAGCACTCGCATCTCTTAGCCGGCCGCGCCCGTCGAACGAGCGGACGGTGACGAACCATAGACTGCGCTTCACGCAGCACTAGGAGGGCTAGCACGTTGGTATAAAACCGACATTTACTGCTGTGGAAAAATCGCGGCTTCGCGGGCTATCCATCTTTCGCCGCAAGACGAGCCTCGCGCAGGATGGAGGCGCGGTCGAACCCGACCAGCGATATTATCTCGCGTATCTGCTGCTCCGTAGCGCCGGAATCCCGCGCAAGTGCACGCACCGTCTCTGCCGTCAGACCCGGGCGCTCAGGTTCTTTCGCCATGACATCCTCGTGCCGGCCAAAGCGCGATCGCCTTTCCCAAGCGTCACGCGAACCATTTTCTCTTTGTACGATTTCGTACGGAATTTGGCGAGTCAAATCGGACCTTGGCTCAATTCGGGTGGTTCTCCAGCCCATCCATCCGAGACCACCAAAATCGTTCGGAACGATTGCCTCGCTGGGTGGTTCAACTATCCCGTCCCAACAGGAGACTTGACCGATGGATCACACCAATCACGTCCGCCTCACGAGCGCAGAATTGACGCCTGACATCTTGGAAGACGCCACGATTTACGACGCTGACGACAACAAGGTCGGCACCGTTTCCCATGTTCATGGTTCCGGCGCCGGCAGTCAGGTGGTGATCGACGTCGGCGGATTTCTCGGCATCGGCGCCAAGCCGGTGGCCGTCCCCGCGAGCCAGTTGGATTTCATGCGCGATGAAGATGGCGATGTCCACGCGGTGACCAACTGGACCAAGGATCAGCTCAAGAAAATGCCCGAGCATCACGACGCCTGATCAGGGATTTGCCCTGTCCCGGGAGCGGCCGCATGGCCAATCCCGGGAGATCTAAACGCGGCAGATGCTTCGGCACCAGGGAGCGACAGATGACGCGGCGCGAGACCGGGACTTGCTTCTGCGGTGCGATAGCCGCCGTCATGGACGGCGAGCCTTTCTGGATATGCTACGATCACGACGACGATTGCCGTAGGGCCATTGGCGGTCCGCTCACGGTCTGGGTCGGGTATCGGCCCGACCAATTCCGGCTTTTGAAGGGAACTCCGAAAAGCTTTTCGAGGACACCCGGCGTGGTCCGCACCTTCTGCCCTGACTGCGGGAGCTCCATCGGCTACAGCGACGAAGGCCTGCCGGACGAACTCTATCTAACGATCGGCTTCTTCGACAAACCTGAAGGGTTGCGCCCACAAGCTCATGCCTATTGGGAACTCAGGCTGCCTTGGGTCGCATTCGACGACAAGCTGCCGCGTATCGATCGTTATTCGAGGAAGCGCGACGCAAAATTCGGCAATCCACGTGACAGGTAGACTGACCGCGCCGCTGGGACGATGCTGAGATCACCGCTTCTTCGAGAAAGGGTTCATTGCGCGGTATGCGCTCGTAACTGAATGGCGACAGGTCGAGCATCTGAAACGCGCCATGGACGATCAGTTCCGAGACCGCCCGGATCTCAGAGGCGAGGACACCACCACTCTTTTAACCAATGATTCCCGGAGCTCCTGCGAATGGGAGCCTTTATCGCGATCATTCGTTCTAGCCTGAGTTCAACGCAACCTGGCAACGATGAAAGGTGGGCAGAATGTACTTCATCGCCCTGGCGACTGACTATGACGGCACGCTGGCTCATGACGGGATCGTCTCCAAGAAAACGCTCGCTGCCCTGGAGCGCTTCAAGAAGAGTGGCCGCAAGCTGGTTCTGGTCACCGGACGCGAACTGCCCGATGTCAAACGCGTCTTTCCCGAAGTCAGCCTGTTCGACAAGGTGGTGGCTGAAAATGGCGCCTTGATCTACACGCCGGCAAGCGAGGAGGAGCGGGCGATCTCGCCCGCGCCGGATCCCAAATTCGTCGCCAGGCTGAAGAAGCTCGGCGTCAAGCCGCTTTCGGTGGGGCGCTCGATCGTGGCGACATGGGAGCCGCATCAGGCGACAGTGCTCGACGTCATCAAGGAGACCGGCCTGGAACTCGAAATCATCTTCAACAAGGGAGCGGTGATGGTCCTGCCGAGCGGCATCAACAAGGCCACCGGACTGATTGTCGCGCTTCAGGATCTTCGTCTCTCGCCACACAATGTCGTCGGCATCGGCGACGCCGAAAACGACCATGCCTTCCTGCAAGCTTGCGGCTGCAGCGTCGCCGTGGACAACGCGATTCCCGCCGTCAAGAAAACCGCCGATCTGGTCATGCCTGGCGCACGCGGCAAAGGCGTCGAGCAACTGGTCGACAAACTGATCAAACACGATCACGAGATCGTTTCGAGACGGCACGACGGCATTGTTCTGGGATCGGCCGCCGGCGACGATGTCTATTTGTCGCCGACCGATACGGTGCTGATCGCCGGCAGTTCGGGCATCGGCAAATCCACCTTGGCCACAGCGCTGACGGAACGCTTCGTCGAGAGCGGATTTCAGTTCTGCGTGTTCGATCCCGAGGGCGACTATGACGGCCTCGAGGGCGCCGTCCGGATGGGCGACGGATCAAGCGCACCGACAAAAGCGCAAGTGCTGGACTTAATCGCCAAGGCCGACAGCAATGTCGTCGTCAACGGGCTGGCGCTGCGCGTCAACGAGCGGCCGGACTTCTTTGCCGACCTTTTGCCCGACCTCGGCAGTTTCCGCCGCCGGACGGCCAGACCGCACTGGCTGATCATCGACGAAGCGCACCATCTTCTTCCCAAGCGGCGCGAGGATACGCGTGCGGTCCTGTCACTGGAATTGCCGGGCACGGTCTTGATCACGGTCCATCCCGAAGCGATCTCGACCGATGCGCTTCGGCTGGTAACAGCCATTGTTGCCCTTGGCCCCAAGGCGAAGGACGTCGTGAAGGTCTTCTGCCGCGAGACCGGCATCGACCCGCCAAAGGACATGTCCTCGCCCAAGGGCGAGCGGGTGTTGTTCTGGCGGCCCCAGAAACGCAAGAAAATCGCCACGGTCAAGGTCGTCGAGCCGCGCCAATCGCTGAAGCGGCACAGCCGCAAATATGCCGAAGGCCAGCTCGATGAGGCGGGCAGCTTCTATTTCCACGGACCAGACGATGCAATGAACCTCAGGGCTCACAATCTGATGATTTTCGCCCAGATCGCCGAAGGCATAGACGACAAGACCTGGGAGTTTCACTTGCGTGCCGGCGACTATTCCAAATGGTTCCGCAACCAGATCAGGGACAAGGACCTGGCGCGCGAAACCGCCGAAGCGGAGAAGGACAAAACGCTATCGGCCGAGGAGAGCCGCAAACAGGTGCTCGATGCCGTGCGCCGCCGCTACACCGCCCCCGCCACCGCACCTGAAGAATAGACCTGCAATGCGCCCGTCGCACCCTTCGTCAGGAACTTTTACGGCCAGCTGTCGTTGACTCGGCTCCACAAAGCGGGCGGCACCCTTTGCTCGAGAGTTTTCCCGTGGACGCGAAAACCCAGACAAAAGAACCAGATGAAACGTACAAAAAGCGCGAAGCTTCGAGCCGGGCGAAGCCAGGCCCTTCGCCCAAACGCAAAGGGGCTGCGGCGCGAACCGACGCCCCGGAGAATGAGGCGGGCGACAAGAGCGCTGGGCAGGCGAAGCCTGGCCTGCTGAGCCTCCCGCGGCGGCGTCCTTACCTGTCCATCGCCGTCCTGATTGTCCTGCTGCTGGTCGCTGCGGGGCTCGTCCTATGGTGGCTGAACGCGCGCCAGTATGAATCGACCGATGACGCCTTCATCGACGCCCGCACGGTGACCATCGGCGCCGAGATATCTGGCCGCGTCACCGACGTCGCCGTAACGGACAACCAGCCGGTCAAGGCGGGCGATATCCTGTTGCGCATCGACGACGCCGACTATCAGGCCAACCTCAAACAGGCAGACGCAGGTGTGGCCGCGGCACAGGCCGAGATTGCCGACGTTCAAGCCCAAATCGAAGCACAGAACGCAAAGATCGACGCCGCGCAGAAACAGGTGGCCCAGGCCCAGGCGGCGCTCGATTTCGCCAAGGCCGAGGATCAGCGCAACCGCGAGCTCCTGGCCAAGGGCACGGCCACGCAGCAGCAGGCCCAGCAGGCCGCTTCAACGCTGCGCCAGGATCAGGCTGCTCTCGACAGCGCCCAAGCCAACGCGGCTGCCGCCAAGAGCCAGATCGTGGTCCTGCAGGCGCAGGGCAAGAGCGCCGAAGCCAAGCTCAACCAAGCCAAGGCGAGCCAGGACCAGGCGCACACCACGCTGTCGCGCACCGCAATCACCGCGCCGGTTGCCGGGCATGCAACCAGCATCTCGGTTGGCCAGGGCACTTACGCCCAGCCCGGCCAGGTGCTGATGATGTTCGTTCCCGACGAGGTCTGGGTGAAGGCCAATTTCAAGGAAACGCAGCTCGATCTGATGCGGCCTGGACAGCCGGTCGACATCGACATCGACGCCTATCCTGAAAAATCCTTCCATGGCCGCGTCGACAGTATCCAGGCGGGCAGCGGCACCGCCTTCAGCCTGCTGCCGGCCGAGAATGCCACCGGCAACTTCGTCAAGGTCGTGCAGCGCGTGCCGGTCAAGATCGTCTTCGACAAACCGCCCGGCGTGCTGCTGGGACCGGGCCTGTCGGTGGTGCCGACCGTCAAGGTGCGGTGAGTGGCGAGATGGCCGGCGCGCAAAGCGAAAGCAGATCCGCCGCCGGTGGGCGCAATCCCTGGCTGATTGCAATCGTCGTCTCGATCGCCACCTTTATGCTGGTGCTCGACACCTCCATCGCCAACGTCGCGCTGCGCAACATCGCCGGCAGCCTGGCGGCCGGGATGGATGAAAGCACCTGGGTGATCACCACCTATCTGGTGGCGAATTCGGTGATCATCCCGGTCAGCGGCTGGCTGGCCAGCGTGATCGGCCGCAAGCGTTACTACATGCTTTGCGTGGCGACCTTCACCATCGCATCGCTGCTGTGCGGGCTGGCGCCCAACCTGGAAATGCTCATCGTCTTCAGGATCCTGCAGGGCCTCGGCGGCGGTGGCATGGCGCCCAGCGAACAGTCGATCCTCGCCGACACCTTTCCGCCCGAAAAACGCTCTCAGGCGTTCGCGCTCTACGGCATCGCCGTCATCGTCGCGCCGACGGTGGGGCCGACCATCGGCGGCTGGCTGACCGATCATTTCTCCTGGCATTGGATCTTCTTCATCAACGTCCCGTTCGGCATCATGTCATTGGCCCTGGTGCAGTGGCTGGTCGTGGAACCGGATGTGCTTGAACGCGAACGCCTGGAGCGGCTGAAAGGCGGCCTCAGAATAGACTGGGTCGGGTTCATTCTGGTGGCCACCGCGCTTGGCTGCCTGGAAATCTTTCTCGACGAGGGCCAACGCAACGATTGGTTCGCGTCGGCCTTCATCACGACCTTCGCGGTGATTTCGGCGATCTCGTTCCTGCTGCTGATCCCCTGGGAGTTCAACCACCGCGATCCGATCGTCGATATCCGCTTGCTGTTCAGCCGCCAGTTCGGCACGTCGTTCCTGGTGATGATGGCCGTGGGCGCGGTGCTGTTCAGCACCACGCAGCTGATGCCGCAGCTGCAGCAGACCGCCTTCGACTATACGGCGACACTATCGGGCCTCTCGATGATGCCGGGTGGCATCGCCATGCTGATACTGATGCCGATTTCCGGATTTGCAGGCAGCATCATCCAGCCAAAATATCTGATCATGGCGGGGATGTCCGTTGTCGCCATCGCCCTGTGGCATATGACGGCGCTGACCCCGGACGCCAGCTTCCGCTTCTTTGCGTTTGCGCGCGTCTTCCTGATGATCGGCCTGCCGTTCCTGTTCATCCCCATTTCGACCGCGGCCTATGTCGGTCTGGCGCCGCAGCAGACCAACCAGGCATCTGCGCTGATCAATGTCGCCCGCAATATCGGCGGCAGCATCGGCGTATCCTTGTCCAACACGGTGATCGCCCAAAACGCGCAACTCCACCAGGCACACCTCGTCGGCCACACGGCACAGTCGTCGCCGGCCTACCAGCAGGTGCTGCGTCAGGCAACCGAGCACTTCGTGGCTCAGGGCTCGCCGATGGTCGAGGCAAAACAGCAGGCGATCGGCTGGATCGGGCAGTTGATAGCACGCCAGGCCTCATTGCTCGCCTATGTCGATGTATTTCGGTATTGCGCGGTAGCGACGGCGGTCCTGGTGCCGCTCGCCCTGCTGCTGCGGTCTCCAACACCGAAGGCCGAAAAGCGCTAGCCGCATTCCTCCCAAATCCCATCAGACGTTTGCCGGGCAAAAACGTCCCGATGTGGTCAGAGTTGCGGAACCATCCCCCCGGCATAGGGGTTTCTTTCGATGTCTCTCGAGGATGAAGGAGCGACCATGCGGATTTTGACGATAGCCATCGCACTTTCCGGGGCGGTCATCACTCAGCCCATCCATGGGCAAACCATCACCCCGCAGCTCCCCCAGATGACGTCACCGCAGGGGGAAGTCCAACCGGAGCAGACGCTGCCCAATCAACGCTCTCCTGATTTGAATTTCACCGGCGTCGCCGTTGTCGCGGTCGAGGATTTGCCTGCAGAAATCAAGGCGCAGGCGGATGCCGTGATCAATCAGGCCAGTGCGCAAGACTTGCTTCGGCTGCAAAACTCCGTCGACGCTTCGCCTCAGGCGAGCTCGGCATTGAGGGCGAACGGGCTCAACTCCTCGCAGGTCGTCGCGGCAAACATCGATGGCGATGGCACTTTGACGCTGATCATCCAGACGACGACTTGAGCGGCGCGCCGACAGGATCACGCTGCGAACCAACAAACGCACTTGCAGAGAGCCGTCATGGCCGAAGCCGCCGTTCGCAACTTCACCATCAATTTCGGACCGCAGCATCCTTCCGCCCACGGTGTTCTTCGATTGGTGCTCGAACTCGATGGCGAGATCGTCGATCGCGCCGATCCGCATATCGGGCTCCTTCACCGCGGCACCGAGAAACTGATCGAGTACAAGAACTATCTGCAGGCCCTGCCCTATTTCGACCGGCTCGACTATGTCGCGCCGATGAACCAGGAGCATGCCTTCTGCCTTGCCGCCGAGAAATTGCTCGAAATATCGGTGCCCAGGCGCGGACAGCTCATCCGCGTCCTGTTTTGTGAAATAGGCCGGCTTCTGTCGCATCTCCTCAACGTCACGACCCAAGCCATGGACATCGGAGCGCTGACCCCACCGCTCTGGGGGTTTGCGGAGCGCGAGAAGCTGATGGTCTTTTACGAGCGTGCCTCCGGCGCCCGCATGCATGCGAACTATTTCAGGATCGGCGGCGTGCACCAGGATCTGCCGCCAAAGCTGCTGGACGATATCCAGGCTTTCTGCGACCCATTCCTCAAGGTCTGCGACAATCTCGACGATTTGCTCACCGGCAGCCGTATTTTCAAGCAACGCAATGTCGATGTCGGCGCGATCGGGCTGGAAGATGCCTGGGCGTGGGGTTTTTCCGGTGTGATGGTGCGTGGATCTGGAGCGTCATGGGACCTGCGCAAGGCACAGCCGTACGAATGTTATCCCGAAATGGATTTCGACATTCCCGTCGGCAAGAATGGAGACTGCTATGACCGCTACCTCGTTCGCATGGAGGAAATGCGTCAGTCGGTCCGGATCATGAAACAATGCCTGGATAAATTGCGGTCACCGGAAGGCCAAGGGCCCGTGGCCGTCCCGAACCGGAAGATCACGCCGCCGCGGCGCGCCACGATGAAACGGTCGATGGAAGCGACCATCCAGCATTTCAAACTTTATACTGAAGGGCTTCATGTGCCGGCCGGAGAAGTCTACGCCGCGGTCGAGGCTCCGAAAGGCGAGTTCGGCGTCTACCTGGTTTCGAACGGCAGCAATGTTCCCTATCGGTGCAAGATCCGCGCGCCGTCCTTTGCGCATCTGCAGGCGATGGATTTCCTGTCCCGCGGACACATGATCGCCGACGTTGCAGCGATCATCGGATCGCTGGACATCGTGTTTGGGGAGATCGATCGCTGACCGGTGCGGGGATCATGTACATTGGCTCGTCATAGTGCCCAGCCCCTCTATGAAGGTCGTCAATTGTCCGGTTGCTTCAACTTGCGATCACGCGCCTGCGATCACATCTCGATCCGGTGGCGCGGACCGGGCGCTCGTGGTTCTCGTCGAGCGGCACGGCCGATAGCTGCCCATGCGGGATTCCAAGGTCAATCCGCCGGGCGATTGGTTTTGCGCCACTCCTCATATTCGCCTTGGGCATCGTCATGCAGTGGGTAGTAGCGCTGCAGCGGTGCGCCCTCCATGAGCTTCATTCTGGAGAACTCCTCCCAGTCGTGATGCTTCCGTGATTCTTCGATCACTTTTGCGGCCATTGCGACAGGAAGCACCACCGCCCCGTCATCGTCGGCGATGATGATGTCGCCGGGGAGCACCGTGACGCCGCCGCAGGCAATCGGAACATTGACGGCGTTCGGATAGATGCTGGTCTGAACATGATAATTGGGCGTCCAGCCGCGCAGCCAGAGGGGCAGATCGAGCTTCTCGACATTGGGGCGGTCGCGCATGCATCCGTCTATGACAATGCCGGCGCCGCCCCTGCCCTTGAAATAGGTCGACATCATATCGCCGAAGACGCCCGAACTCATGTCGCCACGCGCGTCGACCACGACCACATCACCCTCCTGCGCGTGATAGAGCACGTGCCGGTGCAATTGCGTCTCCGGATCGGCATATTCTCCCTCGTTGAAAAGGTCCGGCCGCTGCGGCAGGAATTGCAGCGTCAGCGCCGGCCCGACGATCGACTTCCCGTGGTTCTGCGCCACCGGACCGACCATGTGCGGATTGCGGAAGCCCATGTGGCCAAGCGTGCCGGCAACCGTCGCGGCGCCGATCTCCCTTAGCGCGTCGATCAGGTCCTTGGGCGGCCTCGTGATGTCGGGAGTATGCGTCATTGTCGGACTCCGTTTGCAGGGAATTACCAGTTCGTAACAGAACCATCGCGGCGCTTGAGGTGAGGCGCTTCCCAGAAGCGCAGGCTCTGCGCCTGGACCGCCGCTTCGTTGACTTCGATGCCGAGCCCCGGCAGATCGCCGACCGGGTAATCCGGGCCGTCGAGCCGTGGTTGCACGGGGAAGAAATCGGAATTGTCGAAGCCCAGCTTTCTTTCGGGCGCCCTGGTCTCGAGCCATGCGAAGTTAGGCACGGCGGCGGCGAGATGCACGGTCGCGGCAGTGCACACCGGACCAAGCGGATTGTGCGGCATCAGGTCCACATAATGCGCCTCGCTCCAGCCGGCGACTTTCATCGCCTCGGTGAGCCCGCCGACATTGCAGACATCGATCCGGTTGAACTGGTGGATGCCGCGCTCGATGTAGGGCAGGAAATCCCATTTGCTGGCAAATTCCTCGCCGATGGCAAAGGGGATATCGGTCATCTTGCGAAGGGATTCGTAGGCCTCCGGTGTCTCGGCCCGTATCGGCTCCTCGAGAAAATCAAGCACGCCGCGGCCGAGCTTGTTGCAGAAGCTCGCCGCCTCGGCCACCGACAGCCGATGGTGATAGTCGATGCCGAGGACGACATCGCTGCCCAGCGCCTCGCGCGCTCTATTCAGCATGGTCGCGGTTGCCCCGATCGACTCGCGCGGCTCGAAGATATCCTTGCTGCTTTGCCCTACGGGGAAGAAGCGGATCGCCTGCCAACCCTGTGCGCACAGTTCGTGGGCTCGCTCGATGGCAGCATCGCCCTCGGCCTCGTCACCGGTCGATGCGAAGGTGGGGACGCGGTCGCGCTGCTTGCCGCCCAGCAGCTCGTAGACCGGCACCCCCAGCGCCTTGCCCTTGATGTCGTGAAGGGCGATGTCGATAGCGGAAATCGCTGCCTGCAGAACGCGGCCGCCTTCGAAGTACTGGCTGCGATAAACCTCCTGCCAGATCCGCCCGACCTGCATGGGGTCGCGGCCGATGAGAAACTCGCGATAGTGCTCGATCGCGCCGGCCACTGCCTTCTCGCGACCGCTCAAGCCGCTCTCACCCCAACCGAAGATGCCTTGATCGGTCTCGACCTTGACCAGCATCTGGTTGCGCGTCCCGACCCACACTGGATAGGGCTTGATCGCGGTGATCTTAAACTTCTCGGTCATCCAGCCCACCCCCAATGCAGCCCACCCAATGAACCCGCCCTCTCAGTTGCCCTCGAGGGCCATCTCCGTTTCGCCATCGAACAGGTGAATGCGCTCCTGATCGAACTCGAGCCAGATCTGCTCGTCGGGTGTGACGGCGATATTGGGCGACACGCTGATGTTGACGATGGCACCGGAGAGAAACGCCTGCACGAAGGTGATGTCTCCGGTTGGTTCCACCGTATAGGCCTTGGCCGGAATGGCTCCGTGGACCGCGCTCTTGTGCAGCTTGATGGTCGAGTGTCGCGCACCGAGAACGACCTTCCTGCTAGTCGCTCCCTGGACCTTGCGCGCGTTGGGTTGCGACAGCTCAAGGCTCCAGCCCTCAGCGCTCGAAAGGACGGTGTCGCCGTTGGCCGTCGACGCCTGCAGTGGAATAAGGCTCATCGCAGGGCTGCCAACGAAGCTCGCGACGAACATGTTGGCTGGATGTGCGAAAACTTGCGCCGGTGAATCGTATTGTTGCAGGTATCCGCCGTTCATCACCGCCATCCTGTCTGCCATGGTCACGGCCTCGAGCTGGTCGTGCGTCACATAGACGATCGTCGCCTTGAGATCCTGGTGGAAGCGCTTGATCTCCGACCGCATCTGCACGCGCAGCTTGGCGTCGAGGTTGGAGAGCGGTTCGTCCATCAGGAACACCGCCGGATCTCGAACCAGGGCGCGGCCCAGGGCCACGCGCTGCTGTTGCCCGCCTGAAAGTTCGCGCGGCTTGCGCTCGAGCAACTGGGTCATGTCGAGCACGCGCGCGGCTTCCTTGACCTTCCTGTCGATCTCGTCCTTGGGCAATCTGCGCATCTGCAGCGGGAACGCCAGGTTCTTGTAGACCGATTTCTGCGGATAGAGCGCGTAGTTCTGGAACACCATCGCGATGTCCCGGTCCTTGGGGTCGAGGTCGTTGACCACCCGGTCCCCTATGACGATGTCGCCGGATGTGACCGGGATCAGCCCGGCGACGAGATTGAGCGTGGTCGTCTTGCCGCAGCCTGAGGGGCCGACGAGTGCAACGAACTCGCCGTCATTGACCGTCAGCGAAACATCGTTGACGGCTTTGAAGCTGCCATAAGTCTTGACGAGATCTTTGAGGACCACGTGGGCCATCGGCAACTCCCTAGTGCTTGACGGCGCCTTCTGTAAGGGCGCGTACGAAGTATCGTTGCAGGACGAGGAACAGCACCACGACGGGCACACTCATCATGAAGCTGGCCGCCATCAGACCCGGAAAGTCCGTCGTGTTCTCGGAGAAGAAGCGCTGGATGCCGACCGGCAGGGTCAACTGCTCGTTCTTGGAGAGGAAGGTGTAGGCGTAAATGTACTCGTTCCACGCGCCGATGAAGGAATAGATCGCGGTGGCGATGATCCCTGGTGCCGAGAGGGGCATCACGATCAGGATGAAGGCCTGGAACCGCGTCGCTCCGTCGATACGCGCCGCCTGCTCGAGCTGCACCGGAATGTTGTCGTAGAAGCCCTTGAGCAGCCAGATCGCCAACGGCAGTCCGAATGTGAGGTAGGTGAGGATGAGCGAGCCATGCGTGTTCACCAGCCCGATCGCGCGCATCAGGATGAAGAGCGGCACCAGAAAGATAACCGCCGGGAACATGTTGCGAAGCAAGACGGCGAAGAACAGGAAGTTCCGGCCCGGGAAGGTGAAGCGCGAAAAGGCGTAGGCCGCGGGAACCGCCACGATCACCGAAAGGACGGTCGTGGCAGTGGAGACGTAAAGGCTGTTCCAGAAGAAGCGGAGGAAGTCCTGGCCGACACTGTTCTGCGGATCGAGCAATTTCTGGTAGCTGGCGAGGGTAGGCTCGTCCGGCCACCATTGCGGCGGGAATTGCATCGCGGCGAAGCCGGACTTGATCGAGGTGATCAGCATCCAGATCATCGGCAATGCGGTGTAGAGCAGCATGAACACGAGGAAGATGCGCCCGCTCCACCGCCATCCGTCGACGCGTATGCGGCGACGGGTCTGGCCTCGAGCGGCTGTCTCGGCAATCGTGCTCATGCGCTCTCATCCTTCCGGTCGTTTCCGCTTAGCGCGCGGACGTAAAAGTAGCCGAGCGTCATCAGAATGAAGAACAGGAGCACTGAGTAGGCCGATGCGACGCCCCAGCGCTGCCGGCCGAAGGCGAGCTCATAAATGTGCGTGATCCAGATGTGCGACGCGTTCGACGGCCCGCCGCCGGTCATGATCCAGGGGATGATGAAGGAATTGAAGTTGGCGACTGCCAGCAGAAGGATCGTCACCGTCGAGACGTTTCTAAGGTGCGGGAAGGTGACGTGCCAGAAGCGCTGCCATGCGCTGGCTCCGTCGACCTTTGCAGCCCGCAGCAACTGGTCCGGGACGGTCTGCAGACCGGCCATCATCATGATCATGGCGAACGGGAACTCCCGCCAGATATTGACGACGATCAGGGAGGGCAGCACCGTGCTGACGCTGTCGATGAAATTCGGCGGCCGGTCGGCCCATCCGAGGCCGACCAGCACGGCGCCGATGATCCCAAAGTCCGAATGGTAGATCCACTTCCAGATGTAGGACGCGGCGACGGCGCTGATGACCCAGGGAATGATCAGGATAGCGCGCAGCACACCCCGACCGATGAAGTCGCGATGGAGGGCCAGCGCGCAGCCAAATCCCAGGACAAAGGAGAGGAAGGTGGATGCCAGTGTCCAGATAAGGGTGTTCGAGGTGACCTTCCAGAACACCGGGCTGGTGAGGATGGCGGTGTAGTTGTCGACGCCGATGAAGATCTTGTCGCGGAGCTGCAGGCCAGGCGGCGTGTTGAAGAACGACAGTTCGATCGTGTAGTAGATCGGATAGGCGATGACGATCAGCATGACGGCAATCGCGGGAAGCACGTACGCGTAGTCGGCGCGATGCTCCCAAATCTTGCGCAGCAGGGGTCGCAATCTCCCGCGAGCCCCGGTCTTGCCGGTCACGATCGTCACTTTGGCGGGCCCTTGTTTTCGGAAAGAACCGGTTGCGCTCCGGGCGCAACCGGCAAGATCGCAGGTCAGGCTTCGGCTAGAGTCCGCCGCCCATCAGGTCTTTCACCTTCTTGGCCGCGTCGTCGGCTGCCTGGTCGACGGTCATTGCTCCGGTGAGGGCATTTTGGAGCATGTCCGGGACGATGATGTTCATGATCTCGGGAGATTGCGGCAGCGCCGGGAACGGGATGCCGTATGGCAGCATGGAGGTCGTGACGTCGAGGAACTTGATGCTGTCCAGACGCTCCTTCATCCATTTGGTCTTGAAGCCGTTAAGGTTGCCCGGGTTCGAACCCGCATAGGCCATTTTCAGTGACCATTCAGGGCTGGTCCACATGCAGATGATGGCCTTCGCAGCCGGTTCGTCCACCTTGCCGCCCTCGACATATTCGGGCTTCAGGATGTGGATGTTCGAGCCGCCGAACACGACGGCGCGCTTGCCGTCGGGGCCGGTCGGAATCAGCCCGTAGCGCATATTGTCGATGACGGTCTGCGCCTTGTCCTTGTCGGCGCCCGTCGCCTTCGCCTGCAGATCGAGCATGACATTGTAATCGGACGGGTGCGAGATCATCATGCCGAGCTGGCCGGCGAGGAACAGCGGCTGGTTGTCGGCCTGTTGGTTGGTGAGCGCCGAAACCGGAACCGACTTGTCGCGGACATACATGTCGTAAGAGGCTTGCAGCGCGGCCTTGCTCTGCGGGCTGTCGAGTTCGATCTGCTTATAGGTCGGGTTCGGCGAGGTTTCGTCGAATACGCCGCCGCCATAGGCCCACAACTGAGGCATGAAGCGGTACGGGGTATTGCCGGCATTCTTGCGAGCCACGAGGCCGTAACCGGCGATGCCGAGCTTGTCGTGGATCTGCTTGGAATACTTCACGACGTCGTCCCAGGTTGCCGGAGCCTTGTCCGGATCGAGACCCGCGCGCTTGAAAATGTCGGCATTCCAGATGAACGCCATGGTTTCATTGTTGGTTGGGATGCCGTAGGTCACGCCGTCCCAGGTCACGGCTTTCATGGCGCCGGGCCAGAAATCCTCGGTCGAATATCCGACATCCTCGGGCTTGAGCGGCTCCAGATAGCCCTTCGAGGCGAACTCGGTGCCACCCAGGATCTGCAAGCGGACCGCCATTGGCGCTGCATTGCCAAGGAGCGCCGTGCGGAACTTGTCCAGGAGATCGTTATAGGTGAGCGCCTGATCCTCAAGCTGGATGTTCGGGTAGGTCTTGCGGAAGGTCGCGAAGAAATCCTTGTAGTACTGGCGCAGAAGGTCGGGGTCGCCCTCGAAGACGCCCTGATACCAGAACGTCAGTCGTCCCTTGTAATCGAGCGGGGTGACCTTGCCGCAATCGGCGGCGGTGTCGAACTCCTGTGTGCCTGCAATCGAGCGCACATACTCCGGCGACCACTTGCTCAGGTCGACCGGCGGCGCACCAAGCGCCGATGTGGACATCAGCGATGCCGTCAAAACACCGACGACAGTGCCGCGCAGGACCGCACTGCCGAGCGTAATTCTCGTCATAGGTATCCTCCCTGGTTCTCCGCCCTGCGATCGCGAGGATGCCCTTTTTCGGCACGGGTGTACCCTCTCGACCATTTAGTACGTTTTCAGATCGTTGATTGTCTGTCAACGCACAGGATCGTACATTGTTTGTGAAAGCCGTGTGTGATATCCGGCAAAGAATGTATTGACCTGAGGAGCCGGCCTTGGCCGAAATAGCTGATTTCAAAGCCATGCCACCCGATGGGATCGATCCCATCGGGGCCTCCAGCGAGGGCGCCTCGCTTTATGAGCGGATCAGGGAAGACATCATCGAGGGACGGCTCGCCGCCAACGAGCGGCTGGTGGTCACCGATCTCGCCCGGCGCCACGGCACTTCGACCAATCCCGTGCGCGAGGCGCTGCAGCTGTTGCGTGGAGAGGGCTTTGTCACCTTTGTCGCCAACCGCGGGGCGCGCGTGCGACCCATAGATCAGGATTTTGTCCGCGATATCTACGAGATCGGTGTCTTGATCGAGCCGGCGCTGACGCGATGGTTTGTGAATATGGCCACCGGTGAGGACATCGCCGAACTCGAACGTCTCCAGGGCCTGATCGAAGAGAACAACTTCGCCGACACGTTCAGGCACAGCGAGCTGGATACCGCCTTTCACACCGTGATGTACCAGCGGCACTATAACCGCCATGCCGCCGAGCTTTGGTGGAAGCACCGCGAAGTGCTGCGAGCCGTGAGCAGGCGTTTCAATTTCACGCTCGCCCGGCGGGCCGCAATCATGCGCGAGCACCGCGAACTCATTGCGCTGGTGAAGGCAGGAGAAGCCGACAAGGCGGCCGAACTCGTCTCCCGCCATGTCGAGGGTTCCGGCCGGCATGTTCTCGAACAGATGCGTGCGCGCAACGCCGCTCGGGCCGGATAGGACGAGAGCTCAAGTCCAGAACGTCGTGCCCCGACATTTCAGACAAAGGGAGTTGAGATGAAAATCACCAGCGTTCGGCCGTGGCTGATCAAGTCCGATGCTTCCTATTGGGGAGAGTACCTGTTCGTCGAGGTCACGACCGACGAAGGGGTAAGCGGCTGGGGAGAAATCACCACCACGACCAGACTCGCCAACCGCGCTCTTTGCACGATCCTGCGGCAGATCGGTGTCGCCATGACAGGTGAGGATCCTGCGCGTATCGAGCATCTCTGGCACAGGATTTTCCGCAGCTTCACCTATATGGGCAGCCGCGGCGCCGCCGTCGAATGCGTGAGCGCCATCGACATAGCGCTATGGGACATCCGGGGCAAAGTCTTGGGCAAACCGATCTACGAGTTGCTGGGCGGGCCGGTGCGTGATGAAATCGCTCTCTACACTCATCCCAACCAGGCCAAGTTCACCAGCAAGGACGCGGTGGTCCGCGAAATCCTGGACATCGTCGAATCCGGACATACCGGGCTAAAGTTCGATCCATTCCCCCACCAGGGTCGGACCGCCGATGGCTTGGCGCGTGAACAGCGGGACGGCTATCTCGACGGCAGCATGACCCGCAAGGACGAGCGCGAAGCGGCCGAACTTACGGCGCTGATCCGCGAAACGGCCGGTCCTGACGTCGACATCCTCATCGATGCGCATGGCCGCTTCGATGTCCCCACCGCCATTCGCCTGTGTCGGAGCCTCGAGGAAGCCGGCCAGATCGACTGGTTTGAGGAGCCTTGCCCGCCCGAGAGCCTGAACGCCCTCAAGCAGGTGCGTGAGAAGGTCAGTGCTGCTATCTCATGGGGCGAGCGCGGCCACACGAAATGGGATTTCGTGCCGGTACTCGAGAACAGGCTCGCCGACTACATCATGCCGGATGTCACCTGGACTGGCGGCATTACCGAGCTCAAAAAGATTTCAGCCCTCTGCGAGGCCTACTACATCCCGGTCTCGCCACATGACGCCGCGGGCCCGATCAACGTGGTCGCGGGAGCGCAGGTGATGATGACCGTTCCCAATTTCTATAAGCTCGAAACGTCGGAGTGGAACCTGGGCAAATACGATCATCTCATCGACAGACCGCTCGACGTTTCGAACGGCAGCCTCAAGCTGACGGCGAAGCCTGGCCTCGGTGTCGAGATGAACCGCGACTACTTGCAGGCCCATGAGATTGAGCTGAGCTAGCAAGGCTTCATGCCGGCCAGCGTTTGGGGCGACAAGCCCCGACCAGAATGAGGACAAGTCATGCCAAAGACGGACCGAGCCGGCGAGGCTCTCAATTGGGTCAACACGAACTCCAAACCCTCCGACCTGCGCATCACCGACCTGCGCGTCGCCGAGATCGTCGGCGCGCCGTTCACTTCGGCGCTCATCAAGATCTACACCAATCAGGGTATTGTCGGCCTGGGCGAAGTGCGCGACGGCGCCAGCGCGACCTATGCGCTGATGCTCAAGAGCCGGCTGCTGGGCGAGAACCCTTGCGACGTCGACCGGCTGTTCCGCCGCATCAAGCAATTTGGCGGCCACGGGCGGCAGGGTGGCGGTGTCTCGGCGGTCGAGATCGCGCTTTGGGACCTTGCCGGCAAGGCCTATGGCGTGCCGATCTACCAGATGCTCGGGGGACGGTTCCGCGACAAGGTGCGTGTCTATTGCGATACCGACGCGGAGAAGCCCAGCGGCACCGAGACCGGCAAGCGGCTCAAGGCGCGGATGGATCTCGGTTTTACCTTCCTCAAGATGGACCTCGGGCTGACGCAGATCTCCCACATCCCTGGCGCGGTGGTCGCGCCGGCTGGCGTGCTCGATGGTTTCCGCGGGCACGCCGCTCGCGGCCGGGCACGCACGCTGGACGAGCGCCGGGCGCGCAACGCCGCCTATGACGCGCAGAACGTGCCGCATCCCTTCACCGGCCTCCATTTCACCGAAAAGGGCATCGACCTGCTCGACCGATATATCCACGAGGTTCGCGAGGTGATCGGCTACGAAATCCCGCTCGCCATCGACCATGTCGGCCACATTTCGCTGCAGGACGGCATCCGCCTCGCCCGGCGGATCGAGAAATATGCCCCAGCCTGGCTCGAGGACGTGATCCCCTGGCAGTACACCGAGCAGTATCGGCAGCTGCAGCAGGCGACTTCGGTGCCGATCTGCACGGGCGAGGACATCTACCTCAAGGAGGGTTTCGAGCCGCTGCTCAAGACCGGCATCTCGGTCATCCATCCGGACCTGCTTACCTCGGGTGGCATCCTCGAGACCAAGAAGATCGGCGACGCGGCGCAGGACCATGGCGTCGCCATGGCCATCCACATGGCGGAAAGCCCGATCGCCGCAATGGCCGCCGCGCATGTCGCGGTGGCCACGGAAAACTTCATGGCGCTCGAATATCACAGCGTCGAAGTGGACTGGTGGGACGATATCGTCACGGGCTTGCCCAAGCCGCTGGTCAAGGACGGGTTCATCACCGTGCCGGACAAGCCGGGGCTGGGCATCGACGACGTGGTCGATGAAGTCATCAGCCAGCACCTGCAGGAAGGCATCAAAGGTATCTGGCAGCCGACCGATCACTGGGATGACGAATACTCCTGGGATCGGACCTGGAGCTGACTCTACACCTCTTCCAGGAGGGAGAGATGAACACAAGGATCGACCATGATCTACGAACTTCGCATTTACGACTGCCTGCCGGGCCAGTTGCCGGCGCTGCTCAAGCGTTTCAACGACCATACCTTGGCGCTGTGGGATAAGCACGGCATCCGCCAGGCCGGGTTTTTCACCACGGTGGTCGGCGAAAGCAGCAATCGACTGACCTATTTCGTCGCCTGGGAATCCCTTGCTGAGCGCGAAGTGAAATGGAAGGCCTTCACCACCGATCCGGCATGGCTCAAGGTCCGCGACGAGTCCGAGCGCGATGGCCCGATCCTGGCCAATATTTCCAGCCAGTTTCTCGCGCCAACCGCCTTCTCGTCGGTGAAATAGAGGACGTCATGAAGATCACCGATCTCCGGTGCGCCGTCATCGGCAAGCACCCCATCGTCCGCATCGTGACCGACGAAGGCCTCTATGGCCTGGGCGAGGCTGAATACACCAAGCCCTATCTCAAACCCTGGGTCCTGCATTTTCGCGAGGCGCTGATCGGTGAAGACCCGACCGATGTCGAACGCTGCATGCTGAAGATCCGCCAGCGCGGTTCGTTCAAGCCCTACGGCGCCGCCGTCAGCGCCATCGAGCACGCGCTCTGGGACATCGCCGGCAAGGCGGCAGGCGTTCCGGTCTACAAGCTGCTCGGTGGCAAGGTGCGTGACAAGGTCCGGGTCTATAACGGCTCCATCCGCAAGAAGCGCACCGGGGACAGACCCGAGGACTACGCGGCCGACGTCAAATGGATGATGGAGCGGCCGGAAAACTTCTTCATGGTCAAGCAAGGCATCTCCTTCCACTCCAACATGAAGACCAGCGTGCCCGACTTCCACTATGGCGTGCGCCAGCCGCCGACCTATCACGGCGCGATGGACCAGGGCCAGATCAGCGAGCGCGGCATGGCGCACATGGTCGAATGCGTCATCGCCATGAAAGAGGTGCTCGGCGACAAGGTCTCCCTTGCCCTGGATTGCGGCCCCGGCTGGTTCCTGCCGGACGCAATCCGCTTCGCGCAAGCGGTGGAGAAATACAATCTGATGTGGATCGAGGACATGCTGACGGGCGACTACGTGCCATGGGTCAATCCGCAGGCCTACCGCGAACTCACGACATCCACTTCCACCCCCATCCACACGGGAGAGCAGATCTACCTGCGCCATAATTTCAAGGAACTGATCGAAACACAGGCGGTCCGCGTCATCGGCCCGGACCCCGCCGATATCGGCGGCATCGCCGAGCTCAAATGGGTGGCCGAGCATGCCTACATGCATTCGATCATGATGGCGCCGCATGGCACGGCAAACGGTCTGCTGGGCCTCGGCGCGCTGATCAACGTCTGCGCCACACTGCCCGCCAACTATATCGCCTTCGAATATCCCAGCGCCTCCGATCCCTGGTGGGAGGATATCGTTGTTGGCCTGCCGACGCGGATCGTAGAGGATTCGATGATCGACCTGCTCGATGCCCCCGGATTGGGCCTCGACATCGATGCCGCGGGCGCGAAGAGGCATCTCAAGGAAGAGGACGCCGGCTTCTTCGATTGAATGCCCGCAGCGCGAACCTCTGCAGATGCGACCCTCGTCGGCTGCATCCTGGATCCGCCACACCCGGCTAAGCAGCCAAATCACGCAAGTCGCCGGCGGCCCGACTGAGCACGATCCGCCTTCGGCCCGAATCCTCGCCTCTCGGCATGCGGCTCCGTTCAAGCCTTCACTTGCGGGTCGAATTCCTCACACTGCGGATACCGACAATTGCGACTGCGCAAGCCCTTCCATCGTCGACGAACCACGGCTCGCATTGGATGCATCGCGATTTACATTCTAGTATAATCTGATCATTTCTGGTGAACGAAGCCACGGATTTTGCCATGGACCTGGATCCTTCGACCCTCAATCGGGCTCTGCCGCTCCGCGATCAGATTTATCAGAAGATCCGCAACCTGATCGTCGTCGGGCAGATGAAGCCGGGGGAAGTGATCAACGAGGTGGCGATCGCCGAAGCCCTCGGCGTCTCGCGCACACCGGTGCGGGAGGCCGTCAAGCGCATCAGCGATGAGGGTCTCGTCAAGATCCTGGCGCAGACCGGAACCTATGTCGCACCGATCAGCCGCGCCGACCTAGAAGAAGCCTATGTCATCCGTCGGGCGCTGGAGATGGAGAGCGCGCGGCGCGCGGCCGTCAAGCTGACACCGGCATCGGCCGAACTGCTTGAAGACAATATGGCGGCGCATCGGCTTGCCATATCGCGCGGCCGATATGCCACCGCGATACAACTCGACGATGTCTTCCACCGCACCATCGCCGAGATCTGCGGCCTGCCGATGATCTGGCGCGCCGTCGACATCTCCAAGGCGCAGATGGATCGCGGCCGTTACCTCGCCATTCCCAAGCCCGGCTATGGCGAACAGACGATCGAGCAGCACGAGGCCATTCTCGATGCGCTCAAGCGCCATGACGCCGAGGGGGCAGCGCAAGCGATGGAACACCATATCGAGACGTCGTTCCGCAACACGCTCGAAGTCGCGGCCGACCTACTCGGTTGAGGCGGCCCGCCCGGCGGGTGCACCAAGTCGGAAGCGCTCGGTTATGGCCGCCGTCATCGGCATGACCAAGTCGCTCGGCAAGGAACTGGCCCAGTACGACATCGCGGTCAACTGCATCTCGCCGGCCACCGCGCAGACGCGCATCCTCGAACAACTGACGGCCGAGCGCATTGAATACATGCACTCGCGTATCCCGCGCGGCCGCCTGCTGGAGGTCGACGAGGCCGCGACCATGGTCGCCTGGCTCATCTCCAAGGAGAACAGCTTCACCACGGCCTCGACCTTCGATCTGTCGGGCGGGCGGACAACCCACAAAAGCGCGTCGCGCTGAAAACCGGGTCACTTTTGGACGACATGCATTAGCCGCACACCGGCATGCCGCATTCTGCGGTGCGGCATGCCGGAAGCACGGCCTGTCCGGCGGACGCCGGCACTCCGTCAATGGCCGGCCGGCAGATTGATGGCGCATACCTGCCTCGGCACGATCTGGAGCTCGCCGTCGGGCACGGCGACCGCGATGCCGGCAATGTGCCGCATCACATGGGTGCGACAGTTTCCGGGAGCGATTGAGTTCGCCCGAAGAAGATCAAGGCCTTGTGAGAAAGCCGATGGTACCGTTGGCTGGGATCTATCCCTGCATTACTCTATTGTTTTCATTTATGTTTTTGTTGCTCCAATATCCGATTTGTATCACAATAGGTATCACAATATGTGGCACCTTCTCCGCGCCCTTGGAGCCTTCGGCCACAGCGGCCGCAGCGCGTTTGACCAAAGCCACGCGCAGATCGGGTCTCGTGGCAGGTAAAAGAACACCGTCATTCTTCTAACCAATTGCGTCATACGAATTCACCGCCACCGGCCGCTCCAGCCCAGTCGGCTCAGCTTGCCTATGCACGAAGAAGCCGAAGCAAATCGTACTCAACATTCCCTACTCGAAGGAATAGGTGAAGCCCTCCTTGGAGGCGCCGACGGTTACCCTTGTCATCTTTTCGCCCTCGAGCGAGCGGTTCAGCACGCCGCGGCTCAATTCCGGCAGCAGCGTGTTGGTCAGGATGGCATCGATCATCCGCCCGCCGGATTCGATCTCGGTGCAGCGGGCCTTGACCAGATCCATGACACCGTCGCCGATCACCAATTCCGCATCGTTGGTTGTCCGCAACCGGCGGGCGATCTTGGCGAACTGATGACGGGTGATCGCTTCGATCATCGAATCCGAGAGCGGATAGTAAGGAATGGTCACCACCCGGCCGAGAAAGGCCGCCGGGAAGACCTTCAGCAACGGGCGGCGCAAGGCAGTGTCCAGATCAGGGAGCCCGGCCCGCATCGTGCCGTTCCTGGTGCGGTCCATGATGACTTCCGAGCCGACATTCGAGGTGAGCAGGATCAGCGTGTTCTTGAAGTCGATCCGGCGGCCCTCGCTGTCGTCCATCATGCCTTTGTCAAAGACCTGGAAGAAGATTTCGTGCACATCCGGATGCGCCTTCTCGACCTCGTCGAGCAGGATCACCGAATAGGGTTTTCTGCGCACGGCCTCGGTTAGGATACCGCCCTTGCCGTAACCGACATAACCGGGCGGCGCGCCTTTGAGCGTCGAGACCGTATGCGCCTCCTGGAACTCGGACATGTTGATCGAAATCAGGTTCTGCTCGCCGCCATAGAGCGTCTCGGCCAGCGCCAGCGCGGTCTCGGTCTTGCCGACGCCCGAGGGACCACAGAGCAGGAAGACCCCCACCGGTTTTTCCGGCGCGCCGAGCCCGGCGCGGCTGGTCTGCACGCGTTTAGCGATCATCTCCATAGCGTGATCCTGGCCGACGACGCGCTCCGAAAGCGTGGTGGCGAGCTTGAGCGCCTTTTCGGTCTGACTCGACAGCATCCGCCCGGTCGGGATTCCCGTCCAGTCCTGGACCACTGCCGCCACGGCGTTGCGGTCTACCGACGGCAGAATCAACGGTGTTTCGCCTTGTGCCTCGGCCAGTTCTGCCATCAGTTCGCGTAAGCGCGCAAGATCAGCGGTATCAGATGGATCGGCAGCGGCCGGTGTCTCCGCATCGGTCTTGGCGGCTTTGGTTTCAGCTGTTTTTGTCTTCGTGGTTTCCGGCTTCGCCGTTTCAGTCTTCGCCGTTTCAGCCTTGGGCACCTTGGTCTTTTCTGCGTCCGCCCCTGCCGTTTCGGTATCGGCCTCAGCGGCAGCCGCCGCATCGAGCGGGACTCCTTCGCCGCGCAGCCTGGCGCGTAATTCGAGGATTTCGGCGACAAGTGCCTTTTCACGATCCCAGCGCTGCTGCGCTACGGCCAGCGTGACTTCGGTTTCGGCAAGCCCGGTCTCGACGCGCGCCTGCCGGTCGGCGACTTCGATGCCGATCGCGGCCTCGCGGCCGATGATGCCGCGCTCAACCTCCAGCGCATGGCGGCGGCGCATGATGTCCTCGACCTCGGCCGGCGTGGCGTGCTGCGATATGGCGACACGGGCGCAAGCGGTGTCGAGAAGGCTCACCGCCTTATCAGGCAGTTGCCTTGCCGGGATATAGCGATGCGACAGGCCGACCGCCGCCTCGATCGCCTCATCCAGTATCTGCACCTTGTGGTGCTGCTCCAGGACGCCGGCCACGCCGCGCAACATCAGAACAGCCACCGCCTCCGACGGCTCGTCGATCTTGACCACCTGGAAACGGCGGGTCAGCGCCGGGTCCTTCTCGATGTGCTGCTTGTATTCGGCCCAGGTCGTTGCCGCGATGGTGCGAAGTTCGCCCCGCGCCAGCGCAGGCTTAAGGAGATTGGCGGCGTCGCCGGTTCCAGCAGCACCCCCGGCGCCGATCAAGGTATGGGCTTCGTCGATGAACAGGATGACCGGCTTTTCGGACGATTGCACCTCATCGACGACTGCCTTCAGCCGCTTTTCGAATTCGCCCTTCACGCTGGCGCCCGCCTGCATCAAGCCGACATCGAGCATGCGCACGCTGACGCCTTGCAGTGCCGGCGGGACGTCTTCTGCGGCGACACGCAAGGCAAAGCCCTCGACGACCGCGGTCTTGCCAACCCCGGCCTCCCCGGTCAGGATCGGGTTGTTCTGCCGGCGCCGCATCAGGATATCGACGATCTGCCGGATCTCCGGATCGCGGCCGACGACTGGATCGATCTTGCCGTCGCGGGCGCGCTGGGTCAGGTCGGTGGCGTATTTCGCCAGCGCTGAATCGCCGCCCGGAGCCCGCTTCGGCGCCTCCGGGGTGGAGACGGTGGTCGAGGCACCGGCTTCGAGTGAGCCCTCCACGACATCGGCGAACCGCGCGATGACCGCGTCGGCGCCGATCTTGTCGAACTCGCCGCTGATCTTCGACAGCAAGCCTTCCAGCACCGGCGTCTTCAGACAGGCAAGCAGAATATGGGCGCTGCGGACTTCCTCGACGCCGAACTCGAGCGTCGCCAAATTCCAAGCTTCCTGGATGGCATGAAAGATATGGTCGGAGAATTCCTCGATCGAGGTGGCGCCATAAGGCAGCTTGTCGACAGCGCGGGTCATATCGGCAGTGAGCCGGCTCGCGTCCACGCCTGCATCGGCGATGATCATCTGCACATCGGAGCGGTCGGACAGCACCAGTTGCTCAATGAAATGGACGAGTTCGACATAAGGATTACCGCGCAGTTTGGCGGTGTCGGCAGCTGCTTTGAAGGCGCGGACACCCACAGGATTGAGCTTGCCGACCAGTTCCTTGCGCTTGAAAGTCTGCGATGACCGGCGCTGTTCCATCGAACGTGCTCCTGCGATCTGACAACCGATAAACTGCCACATAAGCCGTCACTTGACAAAGCGTCTGATGGGCCGCTTTCGCGCTATCCGGTCTAGCCGGCTCACTTCTATCTGTGGAAGGTCCCACAACACCGGCTGTAAACAGCCACGGGCTTGGGCACCGCTCCGCGATGCGGTTCACCTCCAGTTTCGGCAACCACACCAAAGATTCCGGCACTCTGGCGGCGGTCGCGTTTAGCTTCTGTTAATTTTTGAGCCGTCCTTGAATTGTGGTAAAGTGCAACCGTGTGATAACGTTGCGTCACGTACGGTTTGAGGTCGGTCGCTGGGGGTTTGAGTGATTGATGTCGCGCTCTGGCTTAGCCCGCTCGACGGTGGAAACCCGTCAGGGGAGGATTTGCGCAACGACCCGGCTTTCCATGAGCTTGAGCGCCTGACCGAGCCCGAGGTCAAGGTTGTCCACGACGGCAATAACAAGCCCACTTCGCAAAGCACCATTCCGGTCGACTGGTCCGCGGTGCTGGCAAAGGCGGCGGACTTGCGCGCGCATGGCCGAGACCTGCGCCTGCTCGTCATCGTCACGCGTGCGCTGGCCAATGAAGACGGACTGGCCGGGCTCGCGCAGGGTCTGACGCTCATCGCCCAAACGTTCGATCAGCACTGGGAAACCATGCATCCGGCACTGCGGCCAAACGCTTCACCTCGCGATGCCGCCTTGCGCCGTATCAACGCGCTGCTCGACCTGCAGAATGGTCAGGACGGGTTGTTGGCGAACCTCAGGCAGATGATTTTCTTTGCGCCACGTTCGATCGGGCCGATCAGCGGACGCGACCTGGAACAGAGCGCGCTCGACGACCGTGTCATGCTCCAGGAAGCTGCCTCGGGATTGAACACGGCGGAAAAGGCCGCGCTGGTCAGCGCGCACGGACAGTTATTGAACCGGGTGCGCGCCGGATGTGCGGCACAGATTGATCAGGTCGGTGCGGAGATGATCTCGCTCGTCGCTGACGCCCGGGCGGCGATCGCAGCCCTAGGCGCGGTCGAAACCGCGCTGAGCGCCCGCCTCGAGGGCGGCGGCGCTCCAGTTCCGGACTTAAAGCGGTTTCTGCAGCGTTTGCTGACGACCCTGGAACGGAACTCGGCAGCCGGTGCGGTGGCCAATGGCGCGGCCAAGACGCCCAACCCGGCAGAACCGGCAACGCCTGCTCGAAACGGTCACGGAGCCGAGACTATGGCAAGTGCGGCAAACTACACGGATTCGAGCACGGGGCTTCCCGACCGGATCTCCTCGCGCGACGACGTGGTCAAATGCCTCGACCTGGTCGTCGCCTTCTATGACCGCACCGAACCGTCGAGCCCGATCCCGCATCTGGCGCGGCGTGTGCGCCGCATGGTGCACATGGATTTCGTTGAACTGATGGAAGATCTCGCCCCGTCTGGGCTGAAGGAATTCCGGCTCCTTGCCGGCGTTCCCGATGTCAAGAAGACGGCTCAGAAGGATGAAAGGTAACAGCACATGCCAGCCGAAAGCAAAGCGAAGGTCATCGAACGAAATCGCGCGCCGCGGGTGCAGATCGCCTACGACGTGGAAACCTACGGTAGTCCGACGACGATCGAATTGCCGTTCGTCATGGCCGTGATGGCCGACCTTTCCGGCGCTTCGCAGACCAAGGAAGCGTCAAAATCAGTGCTGGACCGGTCCTTCGTCGAGACCGACGCGAACCGCTTCCCCAAATTCATGGAAGCGCTCGGGCCCCGCGTCAAAGCCCGGGTGAAGAACACGCTGCCGCAAGCCGAAGGCCAGGAGCGCGACGAGGAACTGGCGCTCGATCTCACCTTCACCAAGATGGGTGATTTCGCTCCCGACAAGGTCGCAGAGCAGGTGCCGCAACTGGCCGAGATCCTCAAGATGCGCCGCCAACTCGAGGAACTGCTTGGCTTCATGGACGGCCGCGTCGACGCCGAAAAACGCATCGCGCAGCTGCTGAACAACGAGCCGCTGCTTGGCAAGATCGCCAGCCAGGCACTGGCCGACGACGACAAGGCAGGGGAGTAAACCATGGCCGAACAGCAAAAGACCGCCGCCGTCACCGCCGAGGCCGAAGCCATAAACCTCGACGAATTCAGCGGACTCCTCGAGAAAGACTTCAAGGTCAAGAAGGACGACAGCGAGAAGCTGCAGCAACTCGTGCGCAATCTCGCGCTCGCGGCGCAATCGCGTTCCGACACCACGACCATCTCGTCCAATGCGATCAAGTCGATCAAGTCGCTGATCGCGGGCATCGACAAGATGCTGACGACACAGGTCAACGAGATCCTGCACGCGCCAGAAGTGCGTGAGATGGAAGGCACATGGCGCGGCCTCTGGTATCTCGTCAACAACACCGAGACGGATCAGAAGCTGAAGATCCGGGTGATGAACATCTCCAAGGAGCAGCTGGCCGACACGCTCGAGGACTATGAAGGCCAGATGTGGGACCAGAGCCCGATCTTCAAGAAAGTCTACACGGACGAGTATTCGATGCTGGGCGGCGAGCCGATCGGCTGCGTGATCGGCGCCTACGAATTCTCCAACCACCCTCGCGACGTCGGTCTTCTGCGCAACATCTCTGGCATCTGCGCCTCGGCGCACACGCCGTTTATCGCAGCCGCCTCGCCGCGCCTGTTCCGCATGGACAGCTGGCAGGAATTGCCGAACCCGCAAGACCTGCAGCAGATCGTCTCCAACCCGGCCTATGCCTCGTGGCAGTCGCTGCGCGAGAGCGAGGACGCCCGGTATATCGGCCTGACCATGCCGCGTGTCCTGGCGCGGCTGCCCTATGGCACGGACACCGTTCCGGTGAAGGGCTTCACCTTCGAGGAAGAGGTAGAGGGCGATCACAACAAATATGTCTGGATGAACGCCGCCTTCCCGATGGGCGTCAACATCAACCGCAGCCACAAGCTGTTTGGTTGGGGCACGCAAATCCGCGGTGTCGAAAATGGCGGCACGGTGCTCAATTTGCCGGTGCACAGCTTCCCGACCGATGATGGCTCGATCGCGATGAAATGTCCGACCGAAGTCGCCATCGACGATCGGCGCGAGGCCGAACTGGCCAAGCTCGGCCTGATGCCGATCCTGCATCGAAAGAATACGGATCTGGCCGCCTTCATCGGCGCCCATTCGCTGCAGGACGACGAGACGCGCGCAGGCCGGCTGGTCGACCCCGATGCACAGTCGAACGAAAGGCTGAGCGCCAACCTGCCCTATCTCTTCCCGGTCTCGCGCTTCGCGCACTACCTCAAGGCCATTGCGCGCGACAAGGTCGGCTCGTTCAAGGAGCGCTCCGACATGCAGATCTGGCTGACCGAGTGGATCAACCGCTACGTGCTGGCCAACCCGGCCTTTGCCGACGACAAGGCGCGCGCCAAACGCCCGCTTGCGGCGGCTGAAGTCCAGGTGGACAGCGTGGAAGGACGGCCGGGCTACTACAACGCCCGCTTCTACCTGCGCCCGCATTACCAGTTGGAAGGCATCAACGCCTCGCTGCGGCTGGTATCGGAACTGCCGTCCGTGAAGACCTGATTTGCAGCAACCAGACCTTGTGTTGTTTAAAAGCGGTGGAGAAAGACAATGCCAGTCAAGATTGATGGTTTTCTGAAGGTTCCGGATATCAAAGGCCCCAGCACCCGCGACGGCCACGATGACGAGATTGAAATCCATGGCGTCGACTACAAGATGGTCGCACCCTATGACCCGAATTCGCTGTCACGCCGTGGCCGCGTCTCGATGGGCATGATCAAGTTCATCAAACACTATGACAAATCCTCGCCCTACCTGAAAAAGGCTTTGTTCGAGAACAAGGCCCTGGATGAAGTGGTGTTCTCGGCCCGCCGGACCATCGATGGCGAGACCAAGGATTACCTGGTCGTCACGCTCACCGACGCCTCGATCATGGAATACGACATGTCACAGGCCGAGGATGAGGCCGATCTGATCCAGGAAGAGGTCAGCTTCGCCTACAAGAAGATCAAGTTCGTCTATGACGGCAATGATGAAGCCGAAATGGATGTCTATGTCGGCAAGTGAGGTTCGGCGGCCCGGCGCGAGCAAGCAGCAAATAGCCGGCGGCTTGCGGGCAAAAAGCGAGGCTGTCCAGCCGTCGCTATGGGATCGCCTCGTCAATGACCTGCCGGGCCTGACCTCGGAGATAGACGGGCTGCGCCATGTCCTGCTGGACGAGCTTGGCGCGGACCGTCTCGAAACGCTCGTTGCCGGCAGTGCACGGACCATCGACGCCGATGCGGAGCTGACGCCCGATCAGAAACGGCGTCTGCATCGCCTGACCTTTCAAACCCAGCACCGCGTCGAGATCGAAAGCCGTGGCGTGGTGGTATCGGCCCGGGTGCTCAGAGAAGCAGTTCGGCGCGACATCGAGGCTTTGTTCAACACCGAGCGCTTCGAGGCCACGTCGCTGTTTTCCGACCTGGAAGACGAGCAGATGGCGGACAGTCCACCGTCGCTCGCCGACTTTCCGGAGGTCCGCCGAAGCGTGGTCAATTACGGCGTGCCGTCCTTCTCGGGCCGGTCGTCCCGCGACTTTGACCGCGACGTGCTGGCGCGCGAAATCCGCTCGGTGCTCGCCACCTTCGAGCCCCGGCTCAAGGAAAGCGCGACGAAGGTTAGCGTTACCCTGGGCGACAAGACCGTGGGGTTGAAGATCGAGATCGATGCCGTGCTGATCATGACGCCCACACCGGAACGCATGCGCCTGCGCACCACGATCAATCTCGACAACGGCTTGGCGCGGACCGAAATTAGGGACGCCTGAGATGGATCGGGTTTTCGTCGAATATTATGAGGAGGAACTGACCCATATCCGCGGTCTTGCGGCGGAATTCGCCGACATGCATCCGGCGGTGGCGCGCAACCTCTCCCTCGATACGGTCCCCTGCCCCGATCCTTATGTCGAACGACTGCTGGACGGCGTCGCCTTCCTCGCCGCGCGCACCCGGCTGAAAGTCGACGCCGAGCGCTCGCGATTTTCGCGAAGCGTGCTCGACGTCCTCTATCCCGATCTGGTCACGCCGGCGCCCGCAACGGCGATGGCCGTGCTGAAACCCGGTCAGCAGGTGCAGATCATGCCGGCCGGCCACGTCGTCAAGCGCAACACGCGGCTGGTCTCCAGCCTGCAGCCCGGCCTGTCGACGCGCTGCACTTTCTCGACCGCACAGGACATGACCTTGTGGCCGATAGCGATCACTTCGGTCAGCTATTTTCAGGATCGCAGCGCGCTGGCGGCGGCCGGCATAGGACCGATCGGCGGTACCGGCGGCGAGGCGGCGCTGCGCCTCGCGCTGACGCGGGCCGGGAAAGGCAAGCTTGACGAATTAGCGCTCGACCAGCTCGACCTCTATTTTGCCGGACGCACCAAGGCACCGCTGCTGTTCGACGCGATTTTCGGCGCTTGTGTGGCCGTCGGCGCACGACCGGAAGGCAAGACCAACCGGCTGTCGCCCCTGCCGGCACCCGAAATGGTCGGCATCAGTGACGACGAGGCCTTGATGCCGCGCACCCGCCCGACATTCGAAGGCTACCGCCTGCTGCGCGAATATTTCGTCATGCCGGAGCGTTTTCACTATGCGCGGGTCCTGGGGCTGCAGCCGGTGGTGCGCAAATGCGAGGCCGGACTGGAGATCATCTTCCTGTTCGGCCGCCCGGCGCCCGAACTCGCGGACCTCACGCCGGCGGATTTCGAGCTTTTCGCGACGCCGATCATTAATCTCTTCGAACGTGAGTGCAATGTCGTCGAGCTCGATCAGCGCAAGACGCGACAGGTACTGCACGCCGACCGCACGCGGGCGCGCGACTTCGAGATCTATCGTGTCCTGCGCGTCGAGGATGCCGACAGTGAGGGCAGTGACGCCGAGATACCGGAGCTGTTCAGCCTCGGGCAGAACCGCGGCAGTGGCTGGGTCTATTCGACGGAACGGCGCCCACGCCGGGCAACCGAGGATGAACGGCGCGACGGTCTGACCCGAACCTCATACACCGGGGACGACGTTTTCCTGGCTGTATCCAGGCCGCCCGGGAGTCCTGCGAACCGGCCGTTGAAGCGTCTCGACATCATGGCCCTTTGCACCAACCGTGACCTGCCGATCCTCGATGACAATCCGACCTTGACGCTCGAGGCCGGCGACCCGGTCGAATCCGTACGGCTGCTCGGCGCCTTGCGTCCGCCGCAGCCGGCCATCCCCGCGGCACTGCCCACAGGGGCCGACGGCGAATCCCGGGCCGACGATCTCGCCTGGCGGCTGGTGGCGCAGCTGGCGCTCAATTTCTTGAGCCTCGCCGAGGACGGCCGCGGCGTCGATCCGCTGCATGCGCTGCTCGATCTTTATGCCGACCGCGGCGATCCGAGCCTTGCCCGCAACGTGCATTCGATCGTGCGTATCGATTCGCGGTCGGTGGTCGAGCGACTGCAGATCGACGGGCCAATGTGCTTCGGGCGCGGCACTGAAGTGACGTTGCATGTCGATCAGTCGGTGCTGGCGGGGCAAAGCACCTTGCTGCTTTCGGCCTTGCTGGCGCGGCTGTTTGCCCGTCATGCCGGAATAAATGGCTTCGTGCGAACCCGCACGCGGCTGCTGCAGAAGCAGGAGGATGTGCCATGGCCGATGACGCCCGGCAATCGCTACCTGATCTAGACAAGACACCACCTGATCTAGACAAGCCTGGTCCGGACCGGGCCGAAGCTCTGTCGGAAGCGTTCGACTTTTTCGAACTGCTGCGCCGTCTCGAACAGCGGAGCGGTCTGTTCGGCCATTCCGGACGCCCCGACCGCGAGCCGGCAAGGCTTGGCCAGCATGTGCGACTCGCCTTCTCCGCACGGGATCTGGTTCAATTCCGCGAAGCCAGCGACAAGGCGCCGGCCCGGGTCACGGTTGCAAATCTCGGTCTGTTGGGCCCTGAGGGCCCGATGCCGCTGCATCTGACGCGCTGGGTGCTCGACCGCCTGTCGCAGCGCTGGTTCGCCGGCGCCGACGCACAGCAGACCAGCGACACGACCTTCGTGGACTTCGTCAACATCCTTCAGCACCGCATGATCGCCCTCTACTACCGGGCCTGGGCGGATGCGCATCCGGCGGTCCAGGTCGAGCGCGCGGTCGGCGGCCGCGTCCGCGCCATGCTTGAAGCGATGGCGGGGATCGGGCTTCCCGGCACCCAGAACCCTGATCTCGACACAGTCAAGCTCCGCCAAGCCGCTTCACTCGCCAGCCAGGTCGACGGCCCGGAACGGCTGACACTGTTTCTGGCGGAAGCGTTCGGGGTGCCGGTTCAAATCAAAGAATTCATCGCCGCCTGGATAACCATTCCGACCGGGCTGCAGACCCGCCTCGCCAGAGCCTTTGCAGGGCTCGGCCGGGGGGCGACGATCGGCCCGCGCGTTTTCAACCGCCAAAGCAGGATCGAGCTGCGTGTCGGCCCGCTCGCCTTCGACGAGTTCAAGGCGTTCTTGCCGGGAGGCTCGCGCCTCAAACTGTTCAAGCAGGCCGTCCGAGATATGGTCGGGGAGACGCTCGACGTCGACCTGCGCATCGTGCTGGCGCGTGAAGCCGTGCCGCCGCCGCGTATCGGAACTGTCCAGCTCGGCCGGACCGCCTGGCTTGCGCGGCCTGCCGAAAGGGGCGATGCTGACGATCTGCGGCTGCGGACAATTGTAGGATGGCGGCCGGAAATGGCGGGGGGCGCGGCATGAGCCTGCTGCTGACGCTGGAGCAAGGGCCACGCACCCAGGCGGTACGGCAGACCCGGCTGGACGAAGGCGAGCTGGTGATCGGCCGCAGCGCCGACGCAGGCTGGCAGATCAACGATCCCGACATGTTCGTTTCCCGCGCCCATTGCAGGATCAGGGGCGGGCGAGACGGCTATTTCGTCACCGACACGTCGAGCAGCGGGCTGTACATAAACGACTCCGACAGCCCGCTCGGTGCCGGCCAGTCGACGCGCCTTCAAAGCGGCATGCGGCTGAGGCTTGGCGACTATGTCGTCCATGTCGACCTGCAGGCGCCAACCGCCCAGGCACCTGCCGCCAGTCAGTCGGTTGCGGAACGCTTGCCGCCGGCATCGCGGGCGCCGTTGAGCATCGGCAATGACGACTTCTTTTCCGCCAAGGTCGAGGAAGAGCCGCGACGGCCACGGCCGGCCGACCTGCCGAACCCGTTCGAGCAGCCGGTTGCGGGCGCGTTCGAGCGTGCCGCCTCCAGCCAGCGCAGTTCGCCTGCTTTCGATGACCCGTTCAGCCTCGATCCGGTTTCGACGGCTGGGTCGACGGGCGTTGGTCCTCATCCCGAAACCGGCAGTGCGCCAAGCTTCGCGGATCCGTTCAGCCTCGACCCGGTGCCTTCTCTTAACCGCCCAACTGAACCCGCCGCCGGAAAGCCGTCCGAATTCAATGATGACTTTGGTTTCGGACCAGCGGCCGCTCCAAGTGCGGCAAACGGCGTCGGCTCGAACGGACAGCGTGAGCGCGTTACCCCACGACCACAATCCGCCAAGCCCTGGGATCTGCCTGTGCAAGCGGCTGATGCCCCGCCTCCACCGCGCACTGGTGCTGCTGCCACACCGGCTCGCGTGCCGCCAGCGGCGCAACAGGGGGACATGGCGCTCCGCTCCGCGTTCCTGCGCGGCATGGGTGTCGAGGAAGCCGATTTCCCAGGGCGCGACAGCGTCGCGGAAATGGAGAAGTTCGGCCGCGAATACCGGCTGATGATGGAGGGCCTGATGCAGCTTCTGCGCAAGCGGGCCGAGGAAAAGGGCAATGCTCGCGTCGCCCAGACCATGGTCGGGGCTTCCGAAGTCAATCCGCTCAAGTTCCTGCCGACGATCGACGATGCCATCGCCACGCTCATCACCGAGCGCAGCCCCGGATTTCTGGCCGGCGAAGCGGCCATCGCCGACGCGGTTCGCGATCTCGCGCAGCATCACGTACGCGCCTGGCGCGGCGTGCAGGCCGCTTTGCGACGTATGGTCGACCGTTTTGAGCCGGCTGCGATCGAGCAGGAGCTGAAGTCGAATTCGGCGCTCGGCAACCTGCTTGCAGGCGGGCGCAGCGCCAAGCTGTGGGAGCTTTACCAGAAACGCCATCGTGAAATCGCCGAGAGCGCCGAGAAAAGCTTCCTTGGCGAAATCGGCGCTGATTTTCGGGATGCCTATGAGGAGGAGTGAGACATGATTGATCGACGTCAATTCGTTGTTACCCTGGGCGCGACTGGACTGCTTGCGGCTTGCCAGAGTGGTCCGCCGAAACCTTCGGTGATCACCGTCAACGTGTCCGGCGGGGCCGGCATGAACCCGGGACCAGGCGGCGGCGACCGGCCGGTGACAGTTCTCGTCATGCGGCTGCGCAGCACCGGCAAATTCAATTCCGCCGACTACTTTGCCCTGCAGGGCGATGCCGGCTCGGCGCTTGCAGGCGATCTCATCGGATCCGACCAGATCGCCGTCGGGCCCGGAAAATCCGCGTCGAAAACCATCACCGTCGAGCCGGACGCGGCGGCGCTGGGCTTCGTTGCGCTGATCCGTGAGCCGACCGGCAGGAACTGGCGTACGACCAAGTCCGTGTCGCCGGGATCAAAATTCACGATCAATGTCTCGCTTGGCAGCGGCGGCATTTCCGCCTAGCGGCCAGGGGGCAAGGGGAGCTCGATGCAGAGAGTAGCGGCATGAGCGATGCAAACAGAGTGCTGTGGTCCGAAGGGCTTTTCCTGCGGACCCAGCATTTCCAGCAGCAGGATCGCTTTTTCGAGGCGACGGTGCGCGGCGCTTTGCAGGCCGGGCAGTTGCACACGTTCGGCTTTCAACAGCTGACGCTGGACCAGGCGTTGCTCGAGGCCGGCCAGATCTCGATCCTGTCGGCTCGCGGCATCTTCCCGGACGGGACACCGTTCGCCATCCCCGAGATGATGGACGCACCGCGACCCTTGCCGGTCACCCCGGACACGGGCGCCGGACTGGTGCTGGTCGCCTTGCCGCTCGAGTCGGCCGGCGGTGTCGGCTTCGATCCGGCACATGCTGCCTCCTCGGGAGCACGCTATCATGGGCGGATCGTCTCCGTCCGTGACTCCGTCCAGGGCGGTTCAGACCCTGAAGAAATCGAAATCGCCCGTCCGCAGGCGCTGCTGCTCGGACCTGGCAAGTCGGTCGGCGGCTACACCGCCTTGCCGATCGCCGACCTCAAGGGGATTCGAGCCGATGGCGGCGTGTCGCTGGACGAGACCTTCCTGCCGCCGACCCTGGTGACCGGGGCGGTGGCCTGGTACCGGCAATTGCTGCAGGAAGTCGTCACGGGGCTCGAGCAGATCGCCGAGGCGCATGGCAAGATGGTCATGGGCGGACCGGGCCGCAGCGTCGAAGACCTGCTGATGCTGAACCTCGCCAATGCGGCGCGGCCACGGCTGGCCCACATGCTGGCGCAGGATGTCTTCCATCCGGCCGAGCTCTACCTGGAACTTGCCGGGCTGGCCGGGTCGATGGCAACTTACGGATCGAGCGCGCGGCGGCTGGGTGAGTTGCCGGCTTACGACCACATGGCGCCAGGCCCAGCCTACATGGCGCTGGCGGATGCGCTGCGCTCGCTCATCCTCAGCCTGCGCTACATCGAGCCGAAATCGCGGGCGCTGCCGGTCATGCGACATTCGACCAATGTCTGGAAAATCCGCATCGACAATCCGAAGCTGCTGGTGGCCAGCCGCATCGTCATCCGGGTTGGTTCGGAGCTGTCGGAAGACGCGCTGCGCAAGATTTTCGTCAATCAGGCGACTGTCGGCTCGGCCGATCAGTTCGAAGGCCTGTGGAAATCGCGCTTGCCCGGCATTCCGTTGAAACCGCTGCATTCCCAGCCGCGCGAAATCCCTTACGACGGCGATCGGCTGTGTCTCGAGCTGGACCAGAAAAGCGAGCACTGGACATCGTTGCTCGATGCCCCCGGCTTCGTCATCGGCGTTTCGGGCGTGTTGCCAAGCGAGCCGCAGGTGGACTGCTACTCGGTGAACAGGTGAGATGATGAGCCGCGATGATCCTTTCGGACTGTCGGAGGATCGCGAGCGCACCCGCATAAGGCTGACCGGCGCGCCGATGCCGCGGCCGATGGCGCCGCTGTTGGCGGGCGCGGCGGTAAAGCGGTCTCGCACCCACCCGAACGCACTTGTCAACGCATTCGCGCCCTTGCTCGAATTCGCACCCGAGCTTGAAAGCGCACTGGCGCCGGAGAACCCGGAAACGCTGCGCACCCGGCTGCTTGAGGAACTGGTTCGGGCACGCGACACGGCAATGGCGACGGGGTCCTCGCTTGAGCGGGCCGATCAGGCAGCCTGGGTGGTGGCGGCGTTGCTCGACGATCTCGCTTTGAACACGCCCTGGGGCGGGGCCAGCGCCTGGCCGCGCCAGCCGCTCGTAGTTATGCTGCGCGGTGATGTCGATGCCGGCACGCAGTTCTTCACGCGTCTCGACGAACTCGAGCGCCATCCCAACCGTGACCGCGAGTTGCTGGAGCTGCAGTATAATTGCATGGCCCTCGGCTTCCGCGGCAAATATCGCGTGCCCGGCCGCTCAGGCGACCGCTCGCTCAATGCGGTTCGCGTGGCGGCGGCACGCTTCCTGCGCGACGCCGACGCCGAAGGCGCGCCACTGTCGCCAAACTGGAAGGGCGTCATCGCATCCGACGAGCCGCAACGCTTCATTGTGCCGATTTGGGTCATGGCGCTCAGCGCGGCGGTCGTTGCCACGGCCATCCATATCGGGCTGTCGATGGGACTGAGCAGCCAGGCGGTCGAACTATCCGCGCTTGTGCGCGCTCTGCCGCCGCCCACACGCGGCGATATCAGCCGTACGTCGCCCAAGGTCGATGCCCCGCCCCCTGAAAAAGTGGATTTTGCGCTGTTGCCGGAATTCCAGGCGGGAGCGCCAGCCGACCTCAAATCGGCGCTCAGCGGCACTGAGAGCGTTTCGCTGGCCAAGCTGATCATCCAGGCCTCCAACCCCGAACTGTTCCAGTCGTCGCGGCCCCAACTGAGCGACGGCTTCGAGCCGCTGATCGGTTCGATGGCCAAGGTGATCCTCGCCAATCAGGAGCTGATCGGAAACATCACCGTGATCGGTCATACGGACGGCGTTCCCCTGCAAAAGAGCAATCCTCTGTCGACCAACCAGCGACTGTCGGAGGCGCGAGCCCAGACGATCGCCGACATGCTGGTGCAGAACGGGGTGCCGCAGGACCGCGTTCATTCCGAAGGCCGTGCGGCCACCGACCCGGTGGCCAGCGACAGCACGCGCGAGGGGCGAGCCTTGAACCGCCGCGTCGAGGTGCTCGTCGAAAAGAGGCTGTGAGATGTTCATCCTGCGCTTCCTCTGGGCGGTCCTGACGTCGCGTTGGCTGTGGACGCTGATCGGCATCACGCTGCTTTCCCTGGTCATCTGGGTGTTCGGTCCGATCGTCAGGGTCGGACCCTACGAACCCTTCGCCTCGGAAAATGTGCGCATCGTCATCATCGCGCTGCTGGTCATCTTCTGGCTGATCTGGCTGATCGTCGCCCAGCGCCGGGCGATCCGCGCCAACCGCATGTTCGTCGCCGAGATCGCAGCACCCGTGGCGGAAAAGCCGCTCAGCCCTGGCGAAGAGAACGTCGCGGCCGTCGGTGCCAAGTTCGCCGAGGTGATGGCCGAACTGAAGCGCCGCAAGCTCGGCGGACGCAAGTTCCTGCGCGAGATACCATGGTATGTGATCGTTGGGCCGCCGGCCACCGGTAAGACCACGGCCTTGCGGCAGTCCGGGCTGAATTTTCCGATCGACCTCACGGACGATCTGCAAGGGGTCGGTGGCACGCGCAATTGCGACTGGTTCTTTTCCGAGAACGCGGTACTGATCGACACCGCCGGCCGCTATGTCCAGCAAGAGAGCCAGCCCGACGTCGACGCGGCGGAATGGCTGGGCTTCCTCGACCTTTTGAAAAAGCATCGCGGCCGCCGCGCGCTCAACGGCGTGATCGTCGCGCTTTCGATCGACGTGCTTTCGGAGGGCGACGAAGCGGTCAAGGCACACGGCCGCAAGATCCGCCGCCGGCTGGCCGAGCTCAACGACCGGCTCGAAATCCGCCTTCCGGTCTATCTGATGCTGACCAAGGCCGATCTGATCAAGGGTTTCGAGGCTTTCTTCGGCAGCCTGTCCACCGCCGCGCGCGAGCAGGTCTGGGGAACGACCTTCGCGCTGGATGCGCGTGTGGACGCCAAGACCATTGAACGCGAAATTTCGACGCTCTCGACGGAACTCGAGCGGCGGCTGGTGCCGCGCCTGGAGGATGAGGACAAACTGGCCGCCCGTGCCGAGATCTTCAGGTTTCCCGCCCAGCTGTCCAGCCTGTCCGAACCGATCCAGGTGCTGATCGAAGCGATGTTCGGCGAAAGCCGGTATGAAGAGGCCGCCTGGCTGCGTGGCCTCTATCTGACGTCGGCGACGCAGGAAGGGGCGCCCATCGACCGGCTGACCGCGGCGCTGTCGTCGTCCTTCGGCCTGCCACCACGGCGGGCCCTGCCCGCACCGAGGGTCGAGAAACGCAGCTTCTTCCTGAAGAACCTGCTCACCGAGGTCATCTTCAGGGAAGCCGGCCTCGGAACGTTCGATCCGCTGGCGCAGCGCCGCCGCGCCTGGATCTGGCGCGGTGCTGCGGCTGCATGCGCGGCGGCAGCCTTGCTGGCCGGCGGGCTGTTTACCTGGTCCTATTTTGACAACCGCAACGCGATCACGGCCCAGGCAGGCCAGTTCGAAGCGCTGCAAGCGCCGCTGACCGCTACCGCCGCAAATCCGGCGTCGGTGCGGCAGCCTGCCATCGATGGCGCGCTCGAGGCGATGGACGCGGTCGCAAGCGCCCGGACAGCACCGCAAGGCGCGCCCCAGGATCTGCTGGGACCGTCGGCCTCAGCCGAACTGGTACGGGCACAGACCGACACTTATGACCACGCCCTGCGCAACGTACTCGAGCCGCGAATGGTCGCGTTGCTCGAGGCGACCATGTGGCGGCAGATCCGTGATCCGGATTTTATGCTCGGAGCGCTGAAGACCTATCGCATGATGACGGGCCTGTCGCAGATGGACCCCGACTTCGCCCAGAACTGGTGGGTGAACAGCCTGCCGGAATTCGCGGCCGCGGCACCCTTTCCGACCGCCGATGCCGAAGAGCATCAACTTGCCGCCATCCGCCGCATGGCGGTCGACGAAAGCTATGTCGCGCCCGACCAGGCGCTGGTTGCCGAAGCACTGAAAACAGTGTGCACGATCTCGTTGCCGGCGCGGGCCTACAAGCAGTTGCTGGCCGATCCGGAGGTGGCCGGGCTCAAGGAGTGGATCCCGGCCAATTTCGCCGGCCCCAATGGTGGCAAGGTGTTTGCGCGGCGGTCCGACAAGACACTTCGCGTCGGCATTTCCGGAGCCTTCACCTATGCCGGCTTCCACGACGCCATTCTCGACCGCATCGACGATGTCGCTGCCCAGGCGGCGCTCGATCGTGCGGTTTTCGCCGGCGGCTGCTCGGAGAATTCCGAGACCTCGGTCTCGGCTCTGTCCGAGGATATTCTGAAGCTCTACTATGACGACTACATCGCGCAATGGGACAGCTTCCTACGCGACATGCGGCTCGCGCCATTGACCGATCTCAATGTCGCCAGCGAAAACCTGAAGGACCTATCGAGTGCCGATTCAGCGCTGAAGCGGCTGCTGACCGCAGTCGTTCAGGAAACAGAACTGACGCGTTCCGACGACGCGCCCGCCGACGACAAGGCGGCGGCCAAGGGCGCCTCGAAACTGCTCGGCAAGCTCGGCAAGCTCGGCAAGCTGGCGACGAGCGGTGCGAAGCTGCTGCCCCGCGCCGGGTCAGCCAGCGAGGTGGACCTGACCGGCAATCTGGTGGCCGAACATTTCAAACCGCTGAAGAGCACCATTGCCGAGGTCGACGGCCAGCCGCCGGCACTGGATGCCGCCGTTGTCGCGCTGACCGCGCTGTCGAACGTGCTGCAGACGGTCAGCGCCAACCCCAGTCCGCAGGATGCCATCAAGAAGCAAGGCGGCCTTGCCGAACTGACCGGCGCGGTGGCCAGGCAGGCGCAGATCCTGCCCGACCCGATCAACAGCTGGCTCGGCGGCATTGCCGGGGACACCAGCAATCTGACGCAGAAGGCGGTCACTTCGGAGCTCAACGCCATCTGGAGGGCGGACATACTGCCCTTCTGCCAGGCCGCGCTCAACGACCGCTATCCGTTCAGCGCCGACAGCGCGGTGGACGTCAATGTGCGTGATTTCGCCCGCCTATTCGGACCGGCCGGACTGATCGACGGTTTCATCAACGACCATTTGATCAACTATGTCGACACCACCAGCCAGCCGTGGAAATGGCGCGCCGATTTCGGCCTCGATCCTTCGGCGCTGGCGGCGTTCGAGCAGGCCAGGCATATCCGCGACGATCTCTTTCCCGGAGGCACCGGACCGGTGATGAGCTTCACGCTCGAACCGAAGGACCTGTCTCCCAACGTCACGCGCGTCACGCTCAATCTCGATGGTCAGACCCTCGTCTATTTCAACAATGCGACGCGGCCGCAACCGATGACCTGGCCGGGCAAGGACGGCACCGGGGTCATTTCGCTCGCCTTCCAGCCGATCGACGGTTCGCCCGAAATCATGCTCAACGAGACTGGCAGCTGGGCGTGGCTGAGGATGCTGCGCAACGGCCGTTTCGCCGGCACGTCACTGTCCGATGTCTACAGCCTGCGCCTGGGCACGAAGGGAATGTGGGCCGATTTCGAGCTCAAGGCTGCCAGCGTCGAGAACCCCTACAATCTGCAGATGTTCAAGAAATTCTCATGTCCGCCGCAGATATAAACATCGGATTCTTCGGCAAGATCCCGGCGACCGGAGATTTCGTCGCCGCCAACCTGCCGCGGACTTTCATCGACCGCTGGGACCGCTGGATGTCGATGGAGCTGCGCGCGCGGCCGGACGAAGGCGAGTTGGACTCGCGCGTCTGGCGTTTCACCGTGCCGGCGGCGATTTTCTGTGAACAGCCTTGCGCTGGCGTATGGCGCATGAGCGAGGACCGCGTCGGGCGCCGCTACCCGTTCGCCATCGTGCGCCTGGGCCTGGCGCCCGATCCCGGCGATGCTTGGTTCGATGCACTGGTCAATCTCATAGACGGATGCGTGGAAAGGCAATGGCTTCAGGCGCGGCTGCTTGAGCGTCTTGCCGATGTGACGCAGCCAATTACCGGAGCCATTCCGAACGAAATAGTCTTCTGGTGCGAGGATTGGGAGGTCAACGAGTTCAGATTTGCCGATATTCACGACCTGGCCGCGAACGGATTGCAGTCAATGCGCGCTGCAAGACGCGAAACTGAGGCGCACTAGGCGATGGGCAACAGCGTCTATGCGGAAGGTATGGGATTTTTCCACAAGGGAAGCGGCGGTCAAGGCGTCGCGCCTGGCGACGTTTGTCTCAGTCCGCCGCCCCCGCCAACCGGTCCTGTGCCCGTCCCTTATGTCAACATGCTTTCTGCCAGCGATCTGACCAAAGGCAGCAAGAGCGTCAAGATAGAAGGCAATCCTACGGCACTCGAGAATGCCTCCGAAGTCGCCACCAGCACCGGCGACGAAGCCGGCACTCAGGGTGGAGGCGTCATCACGCACAAGACAAAAGGCAAGGGCACGTTCAAGCTTTGGTCGTTTGTCGTCAAAGTTGAAGGCAAGGGCGTCGCACGGCATGGCGACACGATGGGTCAGAACGAGATGAGCGACCCGCCAAACTGCGTCGATGCGCAGGCAATCGTGGATTTCAACAAGGTGCTGGGGGACAAGGCCGGGGTACCTTGCACGGTACCCTACGACCAGGAGAAACACCGGGCGCCGCTGAACAAGCCACACTATGACAAGACCATGGGCGGGCCTTGCTGGGAATGCGCTAAGCTTCCGAGCAATCCCGGGGTCTGGGATACGTTGATCTCCAAGGTCAACGGCGCGAACCAGTACTCCAACGGCACGTTGATCGTCGTGGACCGCAAGCGTGGCAGGGTGCATCAGGAATCAAAAATCGCCGAAGATGGCAGTGTGGAACAAGAAGCCTTTACACCAGACCATCAGCCTCCATTGTCCGTCGCCTGGGCGATGGGCGGGTGCCATATGGAAAAGTCGCCGGATGCGTTTCTCAAGCACATGGGCGAAACAGATCGCGTTAAACCCCATTGCCGCAAGCATGCGCAAAGCCAGGGCAGCCAAGCCGATGCCTATGCCCGGTCGAAATATCCCGGGGCATAGGCAAGCCGATCAAAAGGAGATGTGATGCGATCCTTTGAGGAGATCCAACAGGCTTACATCGAGGAGCTCAGGCTTCTGCAACCGGAACTGGTGGAATGGTGGAAGAAGGTGGCCAGCATCGAAAAGTTGGGCGATCCGGTTCCGGCCGAGGTTTCTGGCCGGTGGCCGACCGGTTATTCGGGTCATCCGCGCGTACTGGCGGTCTTTCGAAACTATTATCTGGAAATCGACGATCTCAACCACGACGCTCTTAAAACCGCCGAACAGCCGGCTCTCGAGAAACCTCCGGAGGAGCTTTGGGGAACCCATGACAATGGCGAGCCGATCGACTATCGCCGCCCGGTCGATCTGCTGATCTTGGACATCAAGACCAAGGCCCCCGACCTGCACAAGTTGGTCGCCGGCATCGTCTATATCCCTGTTGGCCTCAATCAGTTCGAGGAGGCGGTCTAGATGGCTCTGCTCACGCTTCACGATCCCCAGACCGGCATCAGGCGCCTGCTCACCGCGATGCTCGATGTGGGCGGGCATTCCAGCTGGTACACAGCGGACAAACCGCATGACGAAGCCGCCGCCGACTATCGGCAGTTGTTCGACGCTTATCGCCAGCTCATTCAACAAGCGTACAACGAAGCCGCGCCCTGGTGGGAGGGCACGGTCGAGGCAGAGCGGAACAAAGGGCTTTCGCAGGAAGACGCCTTAGAAGCAGCTTTCAACAACCGGATGGCCGGCCCGGCATCGGATCCGCGCGTCGTGTGGATCGTTCGTGTTATCTGGCTGGAATGCGCAAATCGCAACGCGATGATGCCGGACAAGGAGAAAATTCGGCCAGAGTACCTGCTGCTTCAATGGCTGGTCGACGCCGGCGAGACGGAACTTGTCCGTTTGATCGCTTGCATGCCCTATTGGCCTATCGGGCTCGACGAGAACGGCAATTGGTGCTGAACCATGGCATTCGATGTCTGGCTCGAAAACCGTACTCCTTTCGCAGCCGCCACGCATGTGCAGCCAGACGCGGAAGGGCAGGAGGTGCTCGTCGCCATGTTCTCGGCAAGCTTCGAGGCTCCTGAGCAAAGCGCCGAGTTGAGGCCAGCCGATGAGCAACTGCCGATCACTTTTGGTGACGTGCCTTTCGGCGATCCGGCTTTGTCGTCGAACCGCTACGAAGCCGACATCGTCGCGGAAAAGCCAGCCGCCGAAGTGATCGTCAACGGGACCGCTTATGCGCCGAACGGCAAGCCGGTTCGCGAAATGCAGGTCGGCCTGGGCATCGGCAGCGTTCGCAAGGTGCTCAACGTCGCCGGTGACCGCATCTATGACGCCGGCAACTACAGCGCGCCGCATCCCTTCATGACCATGCCTGTCGTCTATGAGCGCGCCTTTGGCGGCACCACGGCGGACGGCAGGATGGACCCGCGAAATCCCGTTGGCGTCGGCTTCCATCATGCGCGATCGGCCGATCCGGCCGTCAGGACGCAGGCACCCAACATCACGTATCCGGGCGAACCTTTTCTCAGCCCTTCCGATCGGCCGAAGCCTGCCGGTTTTGGTGCGCTCGGCCGCAGCTGGCAGCCGCGCATCGGCTATGCCGGGACCTACGACCAAGGATGGATCGACACGCAGTGGCCGTTGCCGCCAAAGGATTTCGATCCCCGATATCGTCTATGTGCTCCTGCGGACCAGCAATTGGTGCAGTTCAGCGGTCGCGAACAAGTGTCGTTGGTCGGTCTCACCCCAAGCGGCCGTTGGGATTTTCGATTGCCGCATATCGTGGCGCCCTTGCGGCTGATCTACGAAGACCGCATCGAGGATAGCGCCTTTCGCGCCGATACCGTGATCATCGAGCCCGATACCTGGCGTGTAACGCTTAAGGCGCGCCTTTCCTTTGTGACAAAGCGCAATGCCCCGGCCCTGCGCGAAATCGTTTTCGGCCACGTTTCACCGGCCGTTCTGGTGGCGAGGCGCAAACGCAAGGTCTATTTCAGCCAAAGAGGTGGTGACGGTACTTTGCGAAATCAGCCCGTGTGGCTGCCGTGAGGCGGCCACTCTTCGTTGCCGGTGCCGGCGCGGTGACCGCCGCCGGGCTCAATGCGCCGCAAACCATTGCAGCGATCAGGGCGAGCCTTTCAGCCTTCGAGGAAAAGATTCTGGCCGAGCCCTTTGGCGCCGTCCAGATCGTCGCGCGCATTCCCACGCACTATCAACTCCGCCGCAGCGAGGGCGAATGGCTGATCAACATGGCGGCACGCGCCATAGGCGAGGCGCTGCGGACAGGAACGATTGCTGCCGAGGCGACCGCGATCCTGGTTGCCCCGCCTGAAGGCTTTCGCAATCACCCCGCCTATCGCGATATCGCACCGCCGGAGTTCGTCGCCGAGGTGATCAAGGCTACCGGCCAGAAATTCCACGCCACATCGAGGGCGATCGACGGCGGCGCGGCCGCGAGCATCGCGGGGCTGGAACGCGCGCTCGACGTGATGGAGCAGCATGGGGTCCGACAGGTACTGCTCGGTGGCGTCGACAGCCTCGTCAACGACACCGACCTGGGCCGCCTCGGCAAGGCTCGACGACTGAAATCCGCAGACAATGCGCAAGGGCTTGTTCCGGGCGAGGCGGCGGCTTTCGTACGGCTAACTCGCGAACCGGAAGGTGATGCACCGGTCCATGCCGCCATCCACGGGGTCGGAACCGGACAGGAACCGGACAGCGTTCTCTCGGACCGCTACAGCCAGGGCCGTGCTTTGCTCGGCGCCCTGCGAGAGGCGGTGACCGGATCGGGCCCCTCCGAAGCCGACATCGATTTCGTCGTCAGCAACAGCAATGGCGAGCGCTACAGCGGCTGGGAGGAGTTGATTGCGCGGCCACGCTTTTATCGCACGCGCCGCGAAAAGCTGCCCACCGCCTATCCTGCCATGACGATCGGCGATATCGGAGCTGCCGGTGGGGGCTTGGCGCTGATGCTGACCGCCGATAGTCTTCTCAGGGGCTACGCCCCCGGGCCGACCGCTGTATGCGAACTAACCTCCGAAAACGGCCTGCGCGCTGCTGCGGTGATGGCTCGCATGACACGGCGCTGAAAATCACATCCAGGCCGGAAAGCGGCGTGTGGTGCGCCAATCGACCAACGGAGCGTCGGGCGTGGTCATCGCCTTGCGCAAGGCATCGAGCCGCAGCCGGCGCATCGAGCGGAACGGACGATGGTTGCGGCCGCCACGCCCTTCGTTCCACCACGCTTCGACGCGATCGGCCGCCGGCAACGAGCTGTCGTCGAGATGGGCAAAGTCCTCTCCAAGGACGGCAGGATCGGTGACGAAGAGGTCAGTGTCACCAAAATCCACCTCGAAGAGATCGCGAAGTGCCGCACCGGCAGCGGAGGCCAACTCCGGCTCGCGCATCTTCTCGATCAACCACGGCAACACCGCACGGTCGCCGAAGAGGCCGACTGATGCCGTGGCCGCGACACGCGAGGCTGGCCGTCCAAGACCAGATTGCAGCCAGGCCTTGCCGGATTTCGACGGCGTCGTCAGTAGACGCAACTCGATCGCCGCCGCCTGGTCCGTTTCCGTCAGCACTATCTTGTCGATCACGGGATGCGCGGACCGCGCGTCGCCGAGCAGGCAAGCGGCGAAAACGGCCGCAAGGCGTTCTTTCGTGATCTCGCCATCCAGGCCGGACAACACGGCCGGCAGGAGGTCGCGCCGCCTGAGCGCGCCGGCGAGCCGAACCGCACGCCAGCGTACGTTCCAGTCGGAATGACTGATCAGGTCATTCAGGCGCTGTCCAGGATCGACGCGATGGTGCCAGAGCGCAGACAGCCCAAGGCAGCGAAGTCGCGCATCGCGGGTGTCGAGCCATTGCGCCACAAACGGCCGGAGGTTTTCGCGCGGCGTTCGCGCGATCGCGGCGGACAGGCTCGAAATGCCGGCTTCGCCCAGGCCAGCGCCGGCGTCCATTGCGGCGGTCACCAGTTTGGCATCGCTCCAACGCATTGCCAGAGTGCCGAGCACGAAAAGTTCGCCTGGTTCGGCGTAGTCCGCAAAACGGGCATAAGCAGCCTCCCAACCCGCTTTGCCGGCCGCCATGAGGCCCTCGAGATTGGCTTCAAGGCGCTGATCGATACGACCGATGTCGGTTTCATCGAGAATGGGACCGTCGATCTCCCGACGTCGACGAAGCCATAGGAACGCGGCGTCCTCTGCGTGCTGGTCCACGATGGTCGCGATGGTCGCGATGCTGTGCATTCGGCAACGCCTCAGTTCAGATGCACCGCCCCGCCGCGAATGCGGTTGGTGCCACTGGCCTGACTGGTCAGCTGGGTGCCGCGAATTACCACCCGGCCATTCTTCTCCAGAATGATTGATGCAAGCCCGCAGCGCAGTTCCATGCGTTCATTGCCGGTGATCACGACACGGTCGCCGTCGCGGATGACTTCAAGGTTCCTATTGCGGGCCGCCGGATCGACGATGCGCCCAACCACCAGCGGACGCATCGGGTTGCCACCCTCGAACAGCAGGGCCAGTTCGGATCCGATCGCCGAAGTATCCAACTCGGTCAAACTGCGTGCGGCAATCGCCGTTTCACGCGGATTGCCGACGAAGACAACCAACGGCGCTCCGCCTTCGAAACCGATCAGGAGTCCGATCACAACGCCGTCGATACGCTCCAGCACTTCCATGATGACGTCCTCAATTGTTGTTGATCGTGCTGCCCTTGATAATCACATCGCTGTCGGCCTTGACGGTGATCTTGCCGCTGCCCTTGATCGTGATGTCCTTGCCGTCGGCAGTGATGGTGCCGTCCTTTTTCAGCGTGATCGAAGCATCGCCGCATTTGAGTGTGATAGAGTCACCGGCTTCGATCATCAGGTTCTTGCCGACCTTGATTGAACTATCTTCGGCAATGTCGATGCCGCTGCCCTTGCCGACCTTAAGAGCATGGCCCCCGCCGATTTCAGTGGCGTCGTCGTCGCTGATATTGGCGGTCCGTGCCTTGCCTATCGACGACGACAGCGCCCCGCCGACAGAGAAACTCTGATCGGCGCCGACATTGACGGTCTGCGCCGCCGCGATATTCCAGCTGTCCGCTGCGCCAATGTCGTGGCTCTGCCCAGCCCCAACCGTGACCGACCGTGTCGCGCCAATGGTGTTTGTCTGCGGCCCGCCAACGCTTCGTGTCTCGGACGCCCCGACCGTGTCGATACGGGCAGCGCCAACAGTCACCGTCTGGACAATCCCCACGGTCTGCGAGTGGTTGGAGCCGATCGTCTCCGTCGAATTCGAACCGATGCCGATCGTCTCATTCGCCCCCACCGTCAGTGAGCGGTTCTTGCCCACCGTCTCGGTGTCGTTCGAGCCGATATTCGTGGTCTGGTCGACGCCGACCTTGACCGTCTTGTTGTTGCCGACGTCCTCGTCGAGGTTGTGGCCGACGGAGTGCTTGGCGTCGTGGTCGATGCGGTCGGACTGGTCGTGCTGCACCAACTTGGTGCGGTCGTGCTTGATGAGAAGGTTATGATCCTTCTGCGCCTGGAAGTTGACCAGTTCGGAGCCGGCCTTGTCCTCGAACATCAGCTCGTTGTAACCGCCGCCGCCTTTCGACGAGTTGGATTTCCAGCCCGATTGCGTTGCGTTGCCCGGCAAGCCGTAGGGCGGCATCTGCGAGGCATTGTAGACCCTGCCGGTGATGATCGGCAGGTCGGGGTCGCCTTCGAGAAAGTCGACGATCACTTCCTGGCCAATGCGCGGTATCTGGATGAAGCCCCAGCCGCTGCCGGCCCAGGTCTGCGAAACACGGACGAAGCAGGAACTGTTTTCGTTCTTCTTGCCCAGGCGGTCCCAGTGGAACTGCACCTTCACACGGGCATATTTGTCGGTGAATATCTCCTCGCCGGAAGGGCCGACCACCGTCGCCGTCTGCGGCCCGCGCATGATCGGCCGCGCCGTGATCCGCAGCGGTCGATAGGGCAAGGCAGTCGGCGCGACGCCCAGCACGATCTTGTAATTCTCGCTGTGGGCCTCGTTCTGGGTTCGGTAGCCCGGATCGAACAATCTGTATTCGGCGCTGATGACCAGATACTCTTGGTTCTGGTCATCGCGCGGAAAGCTCTCCAGCTTGAAAGTACAGCCGGAATGGAGGCCGCGCACGGTTCCGACCGCAGTAATGCGCTGGTGCAGGGCCTGGAGTTCCTCGCGCCGGATACCGGCCAGGGTGTCGCCGCGCCCGACATCAAGGTGCGCGCCGGGCTGGCGATAATTCTCGCCGGAGGCTTCCTTGTGGCTGAACGGCTGGGCGGACTTCGCCATCAGATCGGCGCCAGGCTTCTGGAAATCATAGTCGGTGTGGGCATAGGCCCCCGGCCGCACCGAACTGCCCGGAATCCATTCGGTGATATATTCGACGTCGCGCCGCGAGCCCTGTCCCTCGAAATTATAGGGTATCTTCTCGTAGCCCGGCGCCGGCTTCAGCTTGCTCATCGCGTCGCACAGCACGAGCGTGTGCTTGCCCTCGTCATGCTCGAAGAAATAGAAGATGCCTTCGTGCTCGAGCAGGCGTTGCACGAAATCCAGATCGCTCTCGTCGTACTGCACGCAATATTCACGCGAGGGGTACGAGCCCTGCAGCCGCTTCTCGAATTTCGCCGTTCCGTATTTCGAGAAGATCTTTTCGACGATCTCGACGGCGGTCATGTTTTGAAAGATCCGGCAATCGGTCGCATTGCCGAGGAACCAGAGCCACGGCCTGACGACCGCTTCGTAGTAGGCCAGCCGATCCTCGATGCGGGTCAGGCGAAATTCGGACACCAAGCCGCTGAACCACCGTTTCGGATCGGATTCGCCTTCGACCGAAACCATGCCACCCAGCATCTTAAGCGGATCGATCTCGGAACTGGGCCCGACGAACCCGACCGTATAGGCAAAGCAGCGGCTGATCTCGTCGCGCCCGACAAGATGCGTGAAGGTCAGCTCGGCGCCGACCGGTGTCTGCACAACCGTGGCACGTTCGTTCGGCATGGGTCGTGCCCCTCCTGGACGCGGCCGCCGGCGCGGTGGATTTGAAGTTCCCGCCATCTACCCAGGAACTTGTCAGGACCCGCCGCACCAGGCCATGTTGAGCCTACCACATGTTGTCCCGCCGACCAAAGAGGACACACGGCGGAAAACCTGACCCTGTCGATGCATCCCCTCGAAACGCTGCTGTGCTGTTGTATGTGCAAACTGCTAGAATGTGGAGTATCGGTCAGTGTTCGATGGCGATCCTGGATGTACATCAGTCTCCAAATCAACAATGTCGACGCCTTGGCTCAGGGCATCTCGACCGGCTACGCGGCGCGGGATCGCAGCTTCGAAATCGGACGCGATGCTTGCGACTGGACCTTGTCGGACCCCGACAAGTTCATCTCGGGCCGGCATTGCGAGATCCGCTACGAGGCAGGCGCGTTCTGGCTGCACGACGTCTCGCGCAACGGAACCTACATCAACGGTTCAACCCAGCGCATGACCGGTCCGCATCGGCTGGCCAACGGCGACCAGATGCTCATCGGCCGCTATGTCGTCTTCGTGTCGATCGATGAGGAGCGCGCTGCGACCGGTCACCCCAGCCAAAGTTCGACGCAGCGCGAAATGCCGGTCGCGACAGGCCGCTCGCTGGAATTCGGAGATGGGCCGTTTTTCGATTCCTCGGAGCAACGGTCCGGTCAGCGCGTTGCGGTGTCGACGTTCCCGTCGCAACCGCCCCTGCCCTCGACCAGGGATGAAGTGCTGAGGGAAATCGCCATCGGAGCCGGCATTTCGCCGGAATTGCTGCAATCGCGCGACCCGCATGAGGTTGCCGCCGAAATCGGTGCGGTGCTGCGAACGGTGGTCGAGGAGCTGACCTTGCTGCTGAAGGCACGCGCGGCGGCGAAGATGCTGGCCAAGAGCACACAGCGAACGATGATCAGTGCCGCCGACAACAACCCGCTGAAGTTCGTTCCGGGAACCGACGACATCCTCGAAATCATGTTCGCACGGCGCCGGGCCGGCTATCTCGATGCCAGGCGCAGCATCGAAGATGCATTCCGCGATCTCAAGACCCACGAATTCGCCACCTATGCCGCCATGCAGGCCGCGCTGTCGCGGCTGCTTGACGACCTGTCTCCGGAGGCGATCGGAAGAAAGCTTCCGCCGACATCGTTCTCGTCGAAGAAGAGACAGGCATGGGACGCTTTTGTCGCGACCTGGCGAACCATGGAGGAAGCACACGAGAACGGCATGCTGGACATATTCCTGGCCTATTTCAGCGAAGCCTATGCAAAAGCCGACAAGCAGAAATAGGCGTTTCAGGGGAGCCGCGGCGTTGCAGCCAACGAAGACAACTCTTCGGTGCGTGGCATCCGGTTCCAATCGAGAGTTTCCGAGATTACGATCGCATACGACAATTCGCCAAGCGGGTAAGGCTGATCGACCTGGGTGTCTACGGCAAATGTCTTCTTACGGCGGGATAGCAAGATATAGCCAACCTTCCTCAAGACAGAGCCCTGCCCTGCAGGGCCTGCCTTTGCTTTGCCTGACCGCGAAAAGCTTTGCGCCTGTCCGGCAGGAGTGCGAGCGTCAGGCGCGGACGGACGATTGGCCATGAGCTCGAAAGACGATCCTTTCGGACCGGCGGGCAAGACCGTCATTCGCGCCACGCCACGGCGTGAGCGAAAGCCGGCGCCGCCCCCTCAGGAGCCCGCCAAGGATGGCGGGCAACCGTCGCAGGTCAAGGACTCGACCGTGTTCGACCCCGGCGTCGGCCGGCATACGCCGGTGGGTTGGACATCCGGGACGGTGATCTATCAGGGAACGGCTCCCGCGGCCGCGCCGGCGCCGGCCCTGCGGCAGGAGATCCTGCTTAACGTCACCGACAGTGTCCGATATTCCGCGGCAAACCCGATCCTTGCCGCGGCCGCACCGTTGCTGATGCTGTTCGGCCAGCTCAGGCTTGTTCCCGTCGAGAGACAGGCGGAGCCGTTGGCCGAACATGTCGCTGAGACGATTGATAAATTCGACAGGGCACTGGAGAAATCAGGCATTCCCGAAGAGGATGCGCGGATTGCGAAATTTGTGCTGTGCGAAACAGCCGACGATCTCATCGGCAACCTGCCCTGGCCACACAAAGACACCTGGGCGCAGCACAGCATGCTGTTGCAGTTCTTCCACGTCGAGCCCAACGGTACGGGCTTTTTCGAAGCGCTGAACAAGATCCTGGCCAGCCCGGAGGCACATTACGATCTGCTCGAACTGATGCATGTCTGCCTGTCGCTGGGGTTCGAGGGCCAGTATCGCGGTCTGACACGCGAGGACACCAATTTCGAACGTGTTCGGCGCGACGTCTTCGAAACGCTTCGCTATTTCAAGCCCCGCGCGAACGAAGACATCTCGCCCCGCTGGCAGGGCCTGGCGGCGACGGTGACGCAGTCGTCGACACGCCTGCCGCTCTGGGTCGTTGCGGCAGCGGCATCAGCGCTGGTGACTGCCGCATTCTTCGCGTTGCGGGTCTTCATCACCAATGAAGCCGACGCCGCCGCGGGTGAATTGCTGGCACTCAACCCATCGACGCCGATCGCCATCGAACGGGCCAGCGTGGCGCCGTTGGCCGAGCCGGCTAAAGTCACCCCGCCTCCTGCCACAACCACGCAGATCGATCGCATCCGCTCGGCGCTGGCCAAGGAAGTCGAAGCCGGCGGGCTGACCATCGGCACGAAGGGCGACTTCATCGTCGTGGAAATCAACAATCTCCTGCTGTTCCAGTCCGGCCGAGCCGATGCGAAACCGGAGTTCCAGCCAATAGCCGCTGATATCGCAGCCGCCCTGGAACCCGAGCGCGGGCCAATCAGGATCGTCGGCCATACGGACAATGTGAAGCCGCGAAAATCAAGCCCGTTCAAGTCCAACTTCGACCTGTCCGTCGCCAGGGCGAAGGCCGTCGAAACGATGATGGCGCCGAAGTTCAGCGATCCTTCGCGACTGACCGTCGACGGCAAGGGCGAGGACGAGCCGATCGCCGACAATGCAACACCGGAAGGCCGCGCCACGAACCGCCGTGTCGATGTGATGATCGCGAAGGAGGAAACATTGTGAGCACGGCCGGTTGGAAGCGCCGATGACGCGTTGGCTGCTGCGGATCTTCAGCATGATCGCGCTGGCCGGTTTTTCGGCGGCGGTGTGGTTTGCCGGACCATTGATCCGCTTCGCCGATAGCCGTCCTCTCGGGCCTGTCTGGCTGCGTACGGCAATCGTCGGCGTGATCGTGGCGGCCGTAGCGCTCTTCTACGGATTGCGTTTCTGGCGGATGCGCAAGGCGCAAAAGGCGCTGGAGACGGCCGTTGCCCGCAACGACGACAGGGATGACGACTCGCAAGTGCTCGAGGCGCGCATGAACGAGGCGATCGCCGCGCTCAAACGGTCGAGCGGCAAGCGTAACTTCCTCTATGAGATCCCCTGGTACATCATCATCGGTCCGCCGGGCGCAGGCAAGACAACGGCACTGGTCAATTCGGGCCTGAATTTTCCGCTGGCCGGTTCGGGTAATGCCCAGCCAATCGCCGGTGTTGGCGGAACACGCGCCTGCGACTGGTGGTTTACCGACGAGGCCGTGCTGATCGACACCGCCGGACGTTACACGACACAGGATTCCAATGCCAAGAACGACAAGAAGAGCTGGCTCTCCTTCCTGTCGCTGCTTAAGAAATACCGCACACGGCAGCCGATAAACGGCGTCATCCTGGCGATCAGCCTTGCCGATCTCATCGGCCTCGACGACCAGCAGCTTGACGCTCACGTCGTCGAGATACGCAGCCGTCTGCGCGAAATCCACGAGACGCTGAAAATCCAGTTTCCGGTGTATCTGCTTTTCACCAAGGCCGATCTTGTTGTCGGGTTCATGGACTATTTCGGCGGTTTCGACGAGACGCGCCGGCGCAAGGTCTGGGGCGCGACATTCCAGACCAGCGATCGCACGAAGAACATGGCCGCCGAGGCTCCGGCTGAGTTCGATGCCTTGGCAAGACGGCTGGTCGAAGAGATGCCTGACCGCCTTCAGGAAGAGGCTGACCCGGTCGCGCGCATATCCGTCTTTGGTTTTCCGGCGCAGTTTGGCGCGCTAAAGGGTCGAATTGCGAATTTTGTCGCCGGCCTGTTCGATCCGGCTCGCAGCCAAGTGAATGTCAGCCTGCGTGGACTCTATTTCTCGTCAGGCACGCAAGAGGGGACGCCCATCGATCAGGTGTTGGCTGCGATCGGTCGCAGCTTCGGCAGCAATGCCCGCGCCCATCTGTCGGGAACCGGCAAAAGCTTCTTTTTGCATGATCTGCTGACGGGCGTCATTTTTGCCGAATCCGGATGGGTCTCGTACGACAAATCGGCTGCAAGGCGTGCGGCGATCGCCAGATTTGCCGGGGTTTGCGCCATCGGGTTGATCGCCGCGGCGGCCTTCGGCACCCTTGCCTTGAGCTTCACCGCCAACAGGTCGCTCATCGCCTCCACCACGCAGGCCATGGGCCAGTATCGTACGACGGCGGACGCGCTGCTCAAAAGCACCGAGGTGACCGATGTCGACCTCGAGAACGTCATTGGCCCGCTCGACCAGTTGCGCGATCTGCCGGCTGGGTTCGAAACCGGCGACGTGCCGACACCGATCGAAGAGACGTTCGGCCTCAGCCAGCGGGACAGACTGCTTTCGGCGTCCAGGACGGCCTACCGACAAGCGCTCGAACGAATGTTCCGATCGCGCCTGCTGATCCAGGCCGAGCGGACGATCCAGGCCAAGATGGCCGATCCCGCCGCGCTCTACGAGCCGTTGAAAATCTATCTGATGCTGGGCGGCAAGGCGCCGAAGGTCGACGACGCGTTGATCGTCTCCTGGATGAAGCAGGATTGGGAGCAGAACCGGTATCCAGGCGAAAGCAACCGCGCAGGACGTGAGCAACTTGAAAAGCACTTGCGCGCCATGCTTGCGCTGGACGACGCCTATGATCCGGTTTTCCAACTCAACCAACCACTCGTCGAGGCGGCTCAACGCTCGCTTGGGCGGATGAGCCTTGCCGACCGTGCCTCCGCGCTGATCAGGTCTGCCGTATACGCGGCGGCGCTGGACGATTTCTCCGCTTCAGCGAAGGGCGGACCGGAAACGCCGCTGGTATTCGAGCGTGTCGACGGCGGCGACCTGTCAGGCCTTCGTGTTCCCGGCCTCTATACCTATGCCGGCTTCAACCGTTTTTATCTCGGACAGCTCTCGCGCATTGCGCAGATGCTCGTCGACGACCAGTGGGTGCTTGGCGGCGGCGGCGAACAGGGCGGCATCGATCAGGAGTTGCTGAAGCTCGGCCCCGAGCTCCTCGATCGCTATGGCAAGGAGTTCGCAACCGCGTGGAACAGCGTTCTCGATGGGTTGAAACTCAAAGCGATGCTGAAGGACAAGCCGCACTATATCGCGCTTTCCGCCGTCGCATCGCCAACCTCGCCGATCGAACAGCTGTTTACGGCGATCGCCGACGAAACAGCCCTGACGCGGGACGCCAGAGACTCAGGCACCGGGGTTGAGGCCGGCACCGTTCAAGGCCAGCCGCAGGAAGCAGCAAAGATGGCCAAGGGGCTGGCTCGCATCGGCATACAAATCGCCACCGGAAAATCGCAAAGCCGTGCCGGCGCAGGATCCGCAACAAACCAGAATCCCGGGACGAATATCGAAGCGCAGTTCAGGTCGTTCCAGGCCTTGGTGAGCGGCCCTGCCGGACGCCGACCGATCGATGCCTTGACCCAGAATTTCCGCGACATCTACCAGAGCCTGCAACTGGCGACCGACGTGCCGTCGCAGACGGAACGCGTCAACGCCAATCTGCAGCTGCAGATAGCCACCCTTCGCGCCAATTCCTCGCGACTGCCAAAGCAACTCGCCAAAATGGTCAATGCGACGGCGGACGAGTTCGAAAGCAACGCGACGGAGACCTCGGTGGCGAACTTGAACCAGATGCTCGACCAGGCGGTCACGGCTCCTTGCGAGGCGGCGATCAACGGCCGTTATCCTTTCTCCAGCGATGGCACCGAGGACATGGCGATGGCGGATTTCACGAAACTGTTCGCGCCGGGCGGGCTGCTTGACCGGTTCTTCGCGCAAAACCTCGCATCGCTGATTGACATGAGTGGCCAGGACTGGAGCTGGAAACAGGATGCGCGTTTCGGCCGCGACCTGTCGAAATCGACGCTGAAAAACTTCCAGTTGGCGGCCGAAATCCGTAGCGCCTTCTTTCCCCAGGGCGGTTCGACGCCTTCGATCAGCGTCACCTTCACGCCGTTCTCACTGCATGGCGATGCCGATGCGGCGGTGCTCGATGTCGACGGTCAGACCGTCCAAAGCAACCAGGCGGGCAACGCGCCGAGCATCGTGACCTGGCCGAGCGGCGCGGCTTCCGGATCCGCCAGCCTGAGCCTGTCGCCGGAAATGCCGGGTCGCGACTCCAGCATCAAGTTCGAAGGGCCGTGGGCGCTGAGGCGGCTCATGGACAAGGCGACCATCACCGGCACCGACAGCAATGTCGAAGCGCGCTTCGTCATTGGTGGGCGCGACGTCACCTATACGATCCAGACCGGCTCCGGCCCCAACCCGTTCCTGCTTCCGGCACTTTCCGGATTCAGCTGTCCGAAGGCGTTTTGAGATGGGCTTCGAACTTTTCAATGCGGTGACTCCCTTTGGGAGCCTCAGGCGCCCGGACCTTAATTTCGATACTTTAATGGTCGAGCCTGTGGCAGACTGTCGTGAGCGGGCGCCCGGGAGTGCGCCGCAGAGGACGCTTGAGAAGCGTTTGGTGGCAAGGTGAGCGATGTCGCCCTTCCCTTTGACAGTTTCGGCGTGAGCCACAAGGGCTGTGTCCGCGAGCACAATGAGGACAACTACCTGCTCGAGCCACGAACCGGGCTTTGGGTGGTGGCCGACGGAATGGGCGGGCATGAGGCCGGCGAGGTCGCCTCGGCCAGCATTGTCGACCACCTGGCCACGATGGGCATCGCAAGCTCCGCTCCGGACCTGCGGGCGCGCTTCGAGGACAGGCTGAGCCGGGCCAATGCCGAGATCCGCAGCATATCGGAATCGCGCGGCATCACCATCGGCTCCACTGTCGCCGCCCTGTTGGCGATGGACGGACGGTTTGCCTGCCTGTGGGCTGGCGACAGCCGGGTCTATCTGATCCGCAACGCCGCGATCTCGCAGATTTCGAAAGACCACACCGAAGTGCAGGAACTATTGGATCGAGGGATGATCAGCGCGGCCGAGGCGCTGACCTGGCCGCGCCGCAACGTCATCACGCACGCGGTCGGCGTCAGCGACGACTTCGTCATCGATTTCCAGCAGGGCGAACTGATGCCGGGGGACATTTTCGTGCTAGCCACCGATGGGCTAACGGCACATGTCACCGATGCGGAGATCGAGGCCGCGGTGGTGTCGGCAACGCCTCAGGCGGCCTGCGAAAATCTTTTGCAAACGGTGCTGACGCGGGGCGGAACGGACAATGTCACCATTGTGCTGGTAAAGATCGGAAACGGGCGCAATGGACAATCGCTTCACCCTGATCTGTCCAGAGCGGAGGGCCGAGGCTAATGAGCGCCGACGACAAGACGCGAATATCGCCGCAGGTGGCCAACACCGCAGTCGGAACGCAGCTCAGCGGCATCTACGAACTGGACGAGCGGATCGCATTCGGCGGCATGGGCGAGGTCTACCGCGGCCACAACATCCAGACCGGAGACCACGTCGCGATCAAGATCGTGCTGCCCGAGTTTGCCCGCGACCAGACGATCCTGTCCTTGTTCCGCAAGGAGGCCTCGATCCTTAATCATTTGTCGCATGACGCGGTCGTGCGATACCACGTCTTCACCATCGATCCCGGGATCGGCCGTCCCTACCTCGCCATGGAATTCGTCGATGGCGAGTCGCTGTTCGACATCATGCGGCGTGGGCCGATGCCGACGGAAGAGGTGCGCAAGCTCTGTCATCGCCTCGCATCCGGCCTGGCCGCCGTGCATCAGGCCGGCGCGATCCATCGCGACCTCTCGCCCGATAATATCATCCTGCCGGGGGGCCGGGTCGACCGCGCAAAGATCATCGATTTCGGCATCGCGCGATCGGCGACCGTAGGTGGCGAGACCCTGATCGGCGGCAAGTTCGCGGGAAAATACAACTACGTTTCACCCGAACAGCTCGGGCTGTACAGCGGCGACGTCAGCGAGCAATCCGACATCTACAGCCTTGGGCTGGTGCTGGCTGCCGCCCTGCGCGGCAAGCCGATCGACATGAGCGGATCACAGTACGAGATCATCGAAAAGCGCCGGACCGTGCCTGATCTCTCCGATATCAGCGACGACTTTCGGGGCATCGTCGAAGCCATGCTGCAGCCGGATCCGCAAGACCGGCCAGTCAGCATGGCTGACATCGCCAGGATGACGCGCGGCGAAGACGAAGCGACAACACCGCCGCCATCCAGGACACCCCGCGACCGTCCGGCTTTGCCAGCGGCGGGACATACCCTTGTTCCTGATCCCCAGCCCCAGCCCTCCAATGTCGCGGGGCACGACGCGCCGGCGGCAACGGGTCCGGGCGAACAGCGCTTCGTCCCGCATGTCCGGCCCGCGCATTTGTCGGAGCCGCAGCCTCAGGCCGTCCCCAGCCCGCCGCGCACAGCCGGGAGCAATCCCCCCGGAAAATCCGCGAAGAGCCGAACCATCGCGATCGCTGCCCTGGCGGCGCTGGCCGTCGCTTCGGGCACGGGCCTGTATCTGAGTGGCTTCATGACCCCGGCGAAGCCGACTGCCGGCAAGACGTCGCTTTCGCCCGAACCGTCAAAGCCTGTAGCGGAAACGTCGAAGCCGACCCCGACGGACAAGGTCGCGAACGCCCCGGAACCGGCAAAGACGGTTCCGCCCGCGCAGCCGGAGGCCAGCGTCGCGCCGGCCGAAAAACAGCCAGATGCCGCGGCGGCTCAAAAGCCTCTGCCGGCCAAGCCCGCCGAAATCCCCGCGCAGGCCGAGGAACCCGTGAAGCCGCCGGCAATGGCAGCGCAACCACAAACAGAGGCGAGCGCGCCGCCAGCTGAAAGCCAGGCAGATGCCAAGGCTGTGCAAGCGCCGGAGCCGGTGAGGCCCACTGCCTCCGCGCAAACTGATGAACCATCGAAGCCATCCGTAACGAAGGTGAAGCAGCCGTCCGAAACGGCATCGCCGGCAACCCAGCCAGATACGATGGCCAGCAACAGTCAAACGGCAGTTCCAGCGCCTGAGGCGACAACTCCGGCCCCACCTGCCGAGAAGACCGCAATACCGCCGCCGGTCGCGCCAAGGGTTGTCGAGACCCCAAAGCCCGAGCCGCGGATCAGCCAGCCGCCAGCGCCCAAGACGAGGGTGCCGGCGCCCACCGCGAGCCAGACGGATGCCGCGAACGCCGAGGACCAAGACGCTTCGCCACCGCCGGCCAAACAGCCTGACCTACCAGTCGTCGCGTTGAACGTGCCCAAACCGGCGATCCCCCCGGTCCTTGACGATAGCGCGCAACGTGTCTCCTGGGTTCGCGACTTCGGTGGTGGCGACTGTTTCTATGCGGCCATGACGTCATCGACCGACAAGGCCGCCGTGATCGAGGGCTTTGGCACAGCGGTCCAGCCATTCGAACGGATGCTGGGCGATTTCCAGGCAGAATTCCATGTCGAGCCGGACATCAGCGTTCGCCTCATCGAGCCGAGCCAATGCGAGGTCACCAACTTTCTGCGCTTTCTCGGGCAGACTGGAACCGACAAGCCGCAGCTTGTTCTCGACCGGACTTCGGTGCCTGATGGTACGCCGATCAGCGGCACGCTGGTGACGCATGGCGGGCTCATTTCCAGCGTCCTGCTGATCGATCACAAGGGCATGGTGTTTAATCTCGACGACCGCATCGTCGCACAATCCGACAAGGCCACCTTCAGCATTCCGATTGGCCTCGGCGCCGCCGACAAGGCAGCCGGGAAGGCCGTGCCGCAGATCATAATGGTGATCACTGGCCCGCAGGATATCCAGGCGGCAGCCTTCGCGACGCCGACGCCGGCCTCGGTGCTGCTGCCCAAGATTCTCGAAGAGATCGAGACCGATGGATCGCAATTTTCAGCCACTGCCAAATATTTCCGGCTCGGCGGATAGCATGGGCGCCCGATGGAACGCTGCCGCTCGTGTTTGCCCAACTCCTCCGCCGACCAGCCCTCGGGGCAGCGTGAGCCGGCTCGAGCCCTGGTTGCCCTGACAGGCCGCATGAAGCTTGCGGTCATGGCAGGAGCGGCACTGCTGGCTGTGCTGTCGTCCAGCGAAGCGCGCGCCGAATTCACGGTCTGCAACCAGACGCTCGACGTTGTCAATCTCGCGGTCGGCCAGAAGGTCGACAATGCGGACCAGACTGACGGCTGGTGGACCATCGGCGCAAATCAATGCGTGAACGTCATCCGCGAGGAACTGACGAACCGCTACATCTACATCTATGCGACGGATGTCTTTGGCCATGCAATCCTGGCCGGGTCGACCGAGATGTGCATCGAGCGGCGGCGTTTTTCGATCCGCGGCATCGATGAGTGCTGGCAGCGCGGCCATATCGCGGCGCAATTTCTCGAAGTCGATACGCTTGAACAGGCGCGGTGGACCTTCTTCCTGACCGGAAGCAATCCGTGACGCACAGTATCGACACCAGCTTCAGGGAGAAAAAGCAGGCGCGCGCCGCGCTGCGCAGGCGCACGCTTTGGCGCCGGCTCATTGCCGGCCTCGCCGTAATTGTCCTGCTGTCGATCGCCGCCGGCTTCTATCTCACCGCGGACTATTGGTCGTTCGGCGACGAAGACGAGGAGCTGCACGCGGTCGAAGGCGCCGACGATGTGCCGGCCGATGCATCCGTCTATGTGCCTGCCATTATCGACCTGGCCGGAGACCCGATGTGGATTACGCTAGCGCCCGATGCCGACACGGCAAGCAAGGGTCATGCGGTGGCGCGCCCGGCCGAGCTCGACAGTTCCGGCGCCTCACCGCAGATCGAGATCCTCTCCGACGTCATGCTGAGTGCCAGCGAAAAGTTCATGACGACGATCCCGTCGACGCAGGAGGACTTCGCCTTCTTCCAGGCACAGCGGCGGACCGCACCGACATCGCCGGCTGCCGCACCCACCGAGGAGGCCGCTCCGCCTGCCCCGCCGGTGGCACCGAACGACCAGCAGGGCGACCTGGAAAATGACCTGGCGGTACCTGATGAGAGCGAAGCCCCGGCCGGTTCGGCGCCCAAGGCCGATGCCGACGACCCGGAGGCGGGCTGGGGAGAGACCATCGATCAGGGCGAGGCAGCGCTGCCCGCCTTCAAGAAGACCCAGATCGAGAACAATACGACCGTCGCAACCGCGACCAGCGAGTACCAGCGCTTCGAGGCGACCGAAGACACCTTCGTGAAAATCCTCAACGACCGCAGCCTGGACAGCGTTGCGCTCGATGCGCATTTCTCCGCCGACGATGCCAAGCTGGCGGGCGAAGCCTTGAAGGCGCTCTTCAACCGGGACGGCCTGGAAGCGGGTTATGTCGTCGCCATGCGCGGATTCCGGCCGAACCGCGAGACGACGACAATGTCGCTCATGCAGGTCTCGATCTACGCCAAGAATGTCTTTGTCGGCACGCTGACGCGCAACGCCGCGGGCGCCTTCGTGTCGGGTGTCGATCCCTGGGTGCGTGAGGACCTGTTCAACTACTCCGGTGCCGATCAAGGCGGGCCCAAGCGTCAATACCGCCTGCTCGATGCGATCTATTCGACGGCTGCGCGCAACAAGGTTCCGACCGGCGTCATCGGCGAGGCGATCATGTACCTGTCGCGAGGACAGGACCTCGACGCTTTCGCCAGCGAGGACCAGCGCCTGGTGCTGATCTACTCGCAGACGCCGCGCGGCAAAGAAGAAACGTCCGGGCGGGTCCTTTATGTCGGCGTCCAGGGCGGTGAGAAGACCATCGACTGTTTCGTCTTCCAGCAAAGCGACGGCCAGTTCGCCTGCGTTACCGGCAATGACGAGGTGCGCTCGCTGAATGTCGCCAACGGCATGGTCATGCCGGTGAACGGGGTCATGACCTCGACCTTCGGCCCACGCAAGCACCCGATCCTGGGCGTCGTTCGTATCCACAAGGGTGTCGATTGGGCAGCCCCTGTCGGCACGCCGATCATGGCGGCCTTCGACGGCGAGATCAGCTTCCAGGGCGATGGCGGCAGCTATGGCAATCTGGTGAAGATCTCGCATGCGAACGGGCGCGAGACGCGCTACGCGCATATGCAAAAATTTGCCATCGCGAGCGGCGTCGGCACCAAGGTGAAGGCCGGCGACATCATTGGCTACATCGGCACCACTGGGCTTTCGACCGGCCCGCATCTGCATTTCGAGCTCTACCAGAACGGCGAGGCGATCGATCCGCTAGGGACGATCACCACGGTCGCCACCTACGAGACTGGCAATTCCGGCAATTCTGGCAATTCCGGCGATGTCGCCGTCGAAACCCTGACCGAGCGGATCGTTCATGTCGAGAGTGGCGGCAGCGCCCGCGCCAAGAACCCGAATTCCTCGGCGACCGGCGCCGGCCAGTTCATAACGAAGACCTGGATTCGGATGATGAATACCTACCGTCCGGACCTCGCGCGCTCGCTGTCGACCGCCGACCTGCTCGCCCTGCGCTATGACGCCACGATCTCGCGTGAGATGGTGCGCAACCTGGCGCGCGAGGGCGAAGCGTATCTTCGCGCGCGCGGTCACCAGATCACGGCCGGCCGGCTCTATCTCTGTCATTTCCTGGGAATGGAAGGCGCCCATCAGGTGCTGTCGGCGCCAGGTTCGGCGCAACTGAGCGCCGTGCTGGGGTCGGCCGTCATCCAGGCCAACCCGTTTCTCACCGGCAAGACAGCCAGCTATGTGGTGGACTGGGCCGAAAGGAAGATGGGCCAGAAGCTGAGCCGCGTAGCCACCGACGCCACCCCACCGCCGACGACCACGGAGATCCGCCAGACATCGCCGGAGTTCGAAAAATACAAGCAGGCCGTCACCGCCCTCATCAGCTCGATTCAGAAAATGCTTTAAGCCTGCCTGCGGCATCAGTCGCTCAGGCTATCGGTGTCACTATTGTCGGACCTTTGTGAACCAAAGAAGCGGTCAGAACCACACACGTCCAGGAGCCATTTTTTGGCACAGGCGACCCAGTCGCCGACGAAATTAGCACCCTGGTGGGTAGAGGGCTGGTCCATGAAAACGATCATAGTCTTTCTGAGCGGGATTATCCTGGCTTTCCTTGCCGCCTTTGGCGCCGAGGCCGCCGCGCCTGACGCCAAGCGCGTCGCGCTGGTGATCGGCAACAGCAACTATGTCCATGCGGTTACCTTGCCCAACCCCGCCAACGATGCCCGCCTTATCGCATCGACGCTGCGCAATGCCGGCTTCGAGGTGATCGAAGGGGTCGATCAGGACAATGCAGGCATGCACAGCCTCATCAGCCGGTTCACCGAGCAAGCCTACGACGCCGACCTGGCGGTCATTTTCTATGCCGGTCACGGCATGCAGGTCGACGGCAAGAACTACCTGATACCGGTCGACGCCGATTTGACATCGCCGGCCTATCTCAAGACGCGCACCATTCAGATCGACGACTTCATGGCCGCGCTGCCGCCCGACCCGGCGATCGGCGTCATCATCCTCGACGCTTGCCGCGACAATCCGCTGGCAAGGACGCTGGCGGCCTCGCTGCCGAAAAGCCGATCCACCTCGTTGGGCACCGGCCTGGCGCCGGTCGAAGCAAGATCGGACGGCGTCGGTACTGGTGGCCTGCTTATTGCCTATGCAACGGATCCGGGCGCCATCGCCTTCGACGGCGACGGGGCCGACAGTCCTTACTCCACCGCGCTAGCCAAGCATCTGACCGAAACTGGGGTCGAAATCCAGAACGCGCTGACGCGCGTGCGCGGCGAAGTGACTGAAACCACGCAAGGCCGCCAGAGGCCGTGGCACAACGCATCGCTGGGACGCGAGGTTTTCCTGGGAAAACCCGTCGCCGCGGCGACGGTCACAAATCCCGCGGCTGAAACATCGAACGCATCCGCCCCATCCGCCCCTGCCCCTGTCGCCAGTGTCTCTCCTTCCTGGGAAGTCGAGCAACGTCTTTGGGATGAGGCTTCGAAGCACAATTCCGGGCCGTTCTACCAAGCCTATCTCGACCAGTTTCCGAACGGTCGCTTCGCCACCGTGGCGCGGTTGAACATCGACGAATTGAACGGCCCGAACGCTCAAAACCGGCAGGTCGCGGCACTGGATACGAACCAGGCGAACGCCAGTTCCAGCTCCGCCGTGCGCACCTCTGTCAGCGTTCCGGACGAGGTGAAGCAGACGCCGGGCACCGAATTGTCCGAAAGTGCGATCGGCCTCGACCGCCAGGGTCGCATCGATCTGCAGTTGCGGCTCGAAGCGTTGGGCAACGTGATTGGGCACATCGACGGAACCCTGGGCTCTCAAACCCGTGAGGCGATCGGCATCTGGCAAGCCGACAACGGACTGCCGCAAACCACCTATCTGACGCGCGAGCAACTGGCGTTCCTCGTGATCCAGTCAGATCCGATGATGGAAGCCGTGCGTGCCGGATATGCCGCCGATCAAGCCCGTACGGCGCAGCCGAAGAAGCAGGTGGTGCAGAAAGCCCGCACGATGAGGCTGGTGGCACAGAAAACCCGCAAGCAGCAGCAGGTCGTTTCGAAGTGGCGCAACCGCGAGACCATGGTGCGGCTGGATAATCCTCCGCCGCGCCGGCGCAACAACGACTTCCTGACAAGGGCACTGATCTTCGGCGCCGGTGTCGCCGTGGGTAGCGTGCTCAAGCAGTGATAGCCACGCACGCTACTGCGTCTTTATCCGCATTTCCACGCGGCGGTTGACGGGATCGTACGGGTTGGGGCTGCGCGGATTCTTTTCACCCATCCCAATCGCGTTGATACGGGAAGCCTCGACGCCGCTAGCCGTCAGGAAGGCTGCCACCGATTTCGCTCGTCGTTGCGAAAGGCCCTCATTGTAATGCACCGTGCCAGTGGCGTCGGTGTAGCCTTCGACGACGAAGCTGAACGTGCTCAGCCGGCTGTCCTTCAGCGCCTTGGCGAACTCGTCGAGTTCAGAGCGCGCAGTGGTGTCGAGTGCGGCCGAATCCAGGCCGAAATTGATCAGCATATCGAGACTGGACTTTCCTCCCGGCGCGTCTTTTGCCTTGGTCTTGCTCTTGCATTCCTCCTCGGTGCCGACGCAAATTCCCCGCGACTTGCCGAGATCGGCCGCGCCGGCAAAAAACTTCACGATGTCTTCTGATTTCTGAACAGGATCGGCGACAGCGTGGGTCGAGAAAAACACGACCGCCAAGACAAAAGTTGAACTGCCCCACTGCATAACGGTTACTCCTATCTGAGCATCCGATTTCGATGATGGCGATCATACCAAATTCCAGTGCAATTGTCTGTCGATAAACGCCGGCGACACGAAAGTGCCGTTGGCTGTTGCCGGATCATAGGTCGAGACTTGACCCGCGCCGCGCCTGAGGCTTGAGTGACCAAGGCTTCTCGATGAAAGCGTGGCGGTCATGTCCAATGGGCTCCGATTCAAGACGGCACGAGATCTTTTCACGGCTTGTCCGGCTATTGCCGAGGACATGAGAACCCTTCCAACCGACCAAAACTCCATCGCGTTTTGCCGCCACCTGCTCGCCGGGCGCGTTCCCGAGGAAGCGATCACATTCTGTGCCTACCTGCTTGCCGAGCGGGCCGCGGTCTGGTGGGCGCATGAATGCCTGAGCCATCTGACGGAGCTGTTCGATGGAACCGATCAGGAATTGCTTGCGCATGTTCGCGACTGGGTGGCTGAACCGGACAATCCCCGCCTTCAGGCAGCCGTCCGCACGGCCGCGACGAGACCAGCAACAACGCCGGTCGGCTGGATTCTGCTGGCTGCCGGATGGCGGGACAATGGTTCGGCCATGGACGCGACGATAACACCGGCCTTGCAGCCATTACCTGCTGCCCACGCCGTCAATGCCGGGATTCTGGCCGGCCTGGCGCGTGTCGCTCTCGCAGACCGGTTTGCGGTTCTTTCCGCATTTGTCGAAATGGGCATCCAGATGGCCGAAATCGAGGCGCGCCAATCGGCAGATGCCTACTAAAGCGTGTCGCGATTAATTGGCCTCATATCCGGCCGCTTTGAAGAAGTTTCTGCATTCGGCCGGCTCGAACAGGTGGCAGATATCGCCGAGAGCCTCGCAAAGCGTGTCGAAGGTTCTGGCCGCCTTCTTTCGCAGG
>NZ_AYWP01000022.1:0-92575 GCF_000502435.1 Mesorhizobium sp. LNHC232B00 | reverse complement strand
CTCTCCTTGCAAAGGGCCGAAAGTGTAACCCATCTATCCGGAATGAACTGTCACCCATCTCTCGGGAAGGGCAGCCAAGGTCCGTTTCCTCACTAGGCACTAGCCGCCTATCGACGTCGGACCAAAGTCTTGACAGCCGCAAGCAAAGGTCTGACGTAACCGCTTTGGTTCCGCACTTGTCCATTGGACGTTCTTTGATTTAGCCAATATGAATATATGATTGCGTTGAGGGAGCGCCGCTATGTTCATTGACTACTACGAAGTTCTCGAAGTCAGCCCAAACGCCAACTCCGAAACGTTGGAACGGGTGTTTCGTTATTTTGCCATGCGTTACCACCCCGACAATCAGGCCACCGGCAACGAGGCACGCTTCAGCGAAATCGTAGAGGCTCACAACACGCTCAAGGATCCTGTCAAACGTGCGCAGTACGACATCCAGTACAAGGACCATGCGGGGCTCAGCCGGGAGTTGTCCGAGGAAGCCGGAAACACCAAGGGAATGGAGCGTGACGTCGTCATTCAAGCCAGGCTGCTCGCGCTCCTTTATGTAAAGCGCAGACAGGACGTCAACAATCCCGGCATTGGAGATGTCGAGCTTGAGCGATTGTCAGGCTGTCCGCGAGAGCATCTCGAGTTTCATCTCTGGTATATGAAGGCAAAGGGTTGGATCGCAAGGATCGAGAACGGGACGATGGCGATCACCGTCGAAGGCATCGATCGCGCCAATTCCGAACACCGTCGTGACCCGACCACCAAACTCCTGGACCACACGGTCTCTTGAAGCTCGCGCTTGGCGCCGGCTGGGCGGCATATCCGCGGCGATGAGGAGCGTTGCGGTGCGGCGATGGCCCATTTGCTCAGTCGGATCTCTGGGTGCGCTCCGCGATGGCAAATGCCTGCAGGTTCCTCGCCTTGCCGACGTCCTGATCCGCATTTGCGATGATCGAAAAGAACGCTGCTCTCGCGATATCCTTCTTCGAGGCGCCTGGATGCTCCTTCTTGGCAGCCTTGACGAGCTGCTTGGGAGACATGTCGGGCGTGACGACCCTCATGAGGGTGTCACCGATCGCACTCATTTCATTTGCGTCCATGATGGGCATCCCCTGCTGACTGCAATGCCACGATAGCAAGGACAACTCGCGGCCGCCAACATGGTTCTTGATCAACATGGGCCTTGAAACGAAAAACCCCGCCGGCAGGGACCGGTGGGGTTAGTCCTGGGAGGACACGCGTAACGCTGCGTTCGTCAACCGCGCGTTCCCCATATATCGCCCGCGTGCGACACCAATGTGACACGCAGGCGGGAGCGGCATGCTCCATGCCCTGTATAACCGGGAGATCGGCATCAAGCCTTTGGAAAGGAGAGATGTGGTTCTCTCGCAAATCGCAAGCGCTGGAGGCGCTGCCGAAAGACAACGCAATAGGCGGGCGAATGGATATCTTTGGCATCAAGACGCTGTTGATCTGTGCGCTGATCTTCATTCCGTTCGAACATCTGTTCGCCGAGCGGCCGCAGAAGATCTTTCGCAAGGGCCTTGGCGTCGATCTGCTCTATCTGATGTTCAACGCCTTCATCATAAAGGTGGCCATGGTCATCATGGCGGCGGGTGTCCTCGGCGTCGCTGCAATCTTTGTCCCGCAATCGGTAACGCAGGCAGTCAGTGGCCAGCCTATCTGGCTGCAGGTTGCCGAAATCGTCCTGATCACCGATGTCGGCGTCTACTGGGCGCATCGGGCCTTCCACAAGATCCCGGCACTTTGGAAGTTCCACGCGGTTCACCACGGCATTGAGGAACTGGATTGGCTCGGGGCCTTCCACTCCCACCCGGTCGACGCAATCGTCACCAAGGCGATATCGCTGACGCCGATCCTTCTGCTGGGCTTTTCGGAAGGCGCGATCGCCGTCTTTTCGCTTATCTATCTCGGGCACACGATGCTCGTTCATTCGAACCTGCGGATTCCGTTCGGCCCGTTGAAGTGGCTGATCGCCGGCCCGCAGTTCCATCGCTGGCACCATGCCAACCAGCGCGAAGCCTATGACAAGAACTTCGCCGGGCAGTTGCCCTTCCTCGATGTGGTGTTCGGCACCTACAATGCCACCGGCGACAAGGTGCCCGACAAATACGGCGTCGACGATCCGATCCCGTCCACCTATTTCGGCCAGGTCGGCTATCCGTTCATGCCCCGCAAGAAACCGTCGGATCGCGTCGCGCCGGGTCCCGAAGCCCGGCAGCCGACGTCGACGGAGCACGGCCCGTTGCCTCCGGTCTTGCCCGACATTGGCGGTATCGCCCGATTGCCTCGAGGCTAAGACACCTTCCCATCGGGCAGGCATTTTGCGTCGAATCGGCTAAGTCTTGCGGCATGAACGAGACCTCACTCTATGCGCCGGTGAAGCGGTTCCTCGAAAGTCTCGACTTCGTCGTGAAAGGGGAAATCGGCGGCTGTGATATCGTCGCGCTGCGCGAGGGTGAACCGCCGGTCGTGGTCATCTGCGAGCTGAAGCTGCAGTTCAATCTGGAACTGGTGCTGCAAGGCGTCGACCGTGCGGCCGCCTGCGACGAAGTGTGGCTGGCGGCACGCATGTCGGCGCGCGGCAAGGGGCGCGAAAGCGACGCCAGGTTCCGCAATCTCTGCCGCCGGCTCGGCTTCGGCCTGCTCGGCGTGACCGCGAACGACCGGGTCGAGGTCCTGCTCAGCCCGGTCGCATTGGCGCCGCGCAAGAATGCGCGCAAACGCTCTCGGATCGTCGATGAGCACCAGCGCCGTCGCGGCGATCCCGTGGTGGGCGGCGGAACGCGCAATCCGATCATGACCGCCTACCGCCAGAGCGCCCTCACCTGCGCCGCCGCGATGATGGATGGGCCCAAGCGGCCGCGCGACCTGAAGGCCTTGACGCCGTTCGCGCCGAAGATTCTGCAGCACAATGTCTATGGTTGGTTCGCGCGTGTCGACCGCGGTCTCTACGGCCTCACCGATGCCGGCCGCGCCTCGCTGGTCCGTTGGCCGCAGGCTTCGCACGATGAAGCCCGACACGAGATTTTGATTGCGCCGCCCCCCTGAAAGCGGGCGCTTGCCGAGCATGAAGCGCCCCGCTTGGTTGATTTGTCAGATAAAATATGCTGCTAGTCCCGCCCATGAATAGACCCTGCATGATGGCCGTCGCGTCCCTGGCGCTGGCTTTTCCGGCCAGCGCGATGGATAACGCATTGCGTGCCGGACTGATGAAACTCGATCCGCAAACCCGCCTCGAACAGCGCTGCGACGCCGAGGTCCTGGACCGGATCACGCATGACGATCGCAAGTTCAAGGCCGACCGTGTCGTTGCCTATGCCTTCGCGACGCCCGAGATGAGCGCCGACGCGATCAAGAGTTCGGGTGCGGCGTTCCGCAGCAAGGGACAATGGTACCGGCTGAAATTCAAATGCCAGACCGGGCCGGACCATATGGAAGTTCTCCAGCTCCGCTACCGCATCGGAGACGAAATTCCCGAGACCGACTGGGCGAAGTACAATCTCTACGACTAGCTCGTCCGCCGACGATTGCTGACACCCCTGCAATGCCACGGCCACGAAAGTGGTTTTCAAGCGTTGTCCATTGCTGCGTCTTGACGCCAGCGGACCATGCCTTTAGGCCCGTCTGGACAGTCGACGACGAACACTCGGCACGAACGAGCAAGGGCCTCCTGGTCGATGGAAATATTCACTGCCGCGGGCTTATCTGCTCTTCTCCAGGTCATCGCCATCGACCTTGCGCTCGCCGGCGACAACGCCATCGTCATCGGCCTCGCCGCGGCGGGTCTGCCCGCCAACCAACGCAAACAGGCCATTCTCGTCGGCATCGCGGCGGCCACGGTCCTGCGCATTTTCTTCGCCCTGATCACGCAATGGCTGCTGACCATCGGCCCCATTCTGCTCATCGCCGGCGGCCTGCTGCTGCTCTGGGTCTGCTGGAAGATGTGGCGCGAACTGCGCGTCAGCCACGAGCAGGAGCGCGACGCGACCGAGGCGCTGTCGAATGGTGACTTCGACAAGGACGGCGTCATTGGCGGCAAGGGACCGAGCAAGACCTTCTCGCAGGCCGCGTGGCAGATTGTCATCGCCGACGTTTCGATGTCGCTCGACAACGTTCTGGCCGTGGCCGGAGCGGCCATGAACCATCCGACGGTGCTGATCATCGGGCTGGCCTTGTCGATCGCGCTGATGGGCTTTGCCGCGTCGTTTGTCGCGCGCCTGCTGCACAAATACCGCTGGATCGCCTATATCGGCCTGGCGATCATCCTCTACGTCGCGGTGAAGATGCTTCTTGATGGCGCCGTGCAGCAATTCCCCGATCACTTCGCCTTCCTGGCGCCCTGGTTTGGACCGGGAGGCGGCCACTAACCGCTCCTGGAGCAGCCCTGCCCGCGGCGTTTCGCAATGACCTGGCCTGTCGTCCGGTTTGCTTGATCAGGCAAGCCATGCTATTGCGCCGCGCGTATTGGCTTGTGCCAAGCGCCTCAGACCGACATCTATAGCGACTTGAGGCCGGACCCGTTTCGGCCCGTACCCCCATTGGAAACTTGCCTATGTCCGCCCCTCGCGTCAGTTTCGTCAGCCTTGGATGCCCGAAGGCCCTTGTGGACTCCGAGCGCATCATCACGCGGTTGCGCGCCGAGGGCTATGAGATCGCCCGCAAGCATGATGGCGCCGATCTTGTCGTCGTCAACACCTGCGGCTTCCTCGATTCCGCCCGCGACGAGTCGCTCAACGCCATCGGGTCCGCGCTGTCGGAAAACGGCAGGGTCATCGTCACCGGTTGCCTCGGCGCCGAGCCGGACGTGATCCGCGAAAAGCATCCAAACGTGCTGGCGATCACCGGGCCGCAGGCCTATGAGAGCGTCATGGCCGCCGTGCATGAGGCCGCTCCTCCTTCGCACGATCCCTATATCGACCTTTTGCCGCCGCAGGGCGTCAAGCTGACGCCGCGCCACTATGCCTATCTCAAGATTTCGGAAGGCTGCAACAACCGCTGCACCTTCTGCATCATTCCGGCTCTTCGCGGCGATCTCGTCTCGCGGCCCGCTGCCGATGTACTGCGCGAGGCCGAGAAGCTGGCCAAGGCCGGCGTCAAGGAGCTGCTCGTCATCTCGCAGGACACCAGCGCCTACGGCATCGACATCAAGTACCAGACGTCGATGTTCGGCGACCGCGAAGTGCGAGCGAAATTCCTCGATTTGTCGCAGGAATTGGGCAAGCTCGGGATCTGGGTGCGCATGCACTATGTCTACCCCTACCCGCATGTCGCCGACGTCATCCCGCTGATGGCCGAGGGAAAAATCCTCCCCTATCTGGATATCCCGTTCCAGCATGCCTCGCCGCAGGTGCTGAAGAACATGCGCCGGCCCGCGCACGGCGAAAAGACGCTCGAGCGCATCCGCGGCTGGCGCGACGTGTGCCCCGATCTCGCCATCCGCTCGACCTTCATCGTCGGCTTCCCTGGTGAGACGGACGACGATTTCGAGATGCTGCTCGACTGGCTGGACGAGGCAAAAATCGACCGCGCCGGCTGCTTCAAATACGAGCCGGTCCGGGGCGCCCGCTCCAACGATCTCGGCCTCGAACAGGTGCCGCAGGAGATCAAGGAAGCGCGCTGGCATCGTTTCATGCAGCGCCAGCAGAAGATCTCGGCGACGCAGCTCGCCAAGAAGGTCGGCAAGCGCCTGCCGGTGCTGATCGACGAAGCGCACGGCACATCGGCAAAGGGCCGCACCAAATACGACGCGCCCGAGATCGACGGCTCGGTCCACATCCAGTCGCGTCGTCCGTTGCGCGCCGGCGACATCGTCACCGTCAAGATCGACCGTGCCGACGCCTACGATCTCTACGGTTCGGCGGTCTGACGGCGTCGAGCTGCCGAAAGGGCGCCTTTACGGCGCCCTCGTTTTGGCAATGTTTTCGTCAGAGCTTCACGGACTCGATTGCAGACAGGGACCGGTCGATGCCCTGATTGAGGGTCTTGTCCAGCCGCGAGCCGGCGGACTGGCCTTCGATCACCGACAGCCTCGCGGCAAATCCCAGATGGTAATCCACGAACCACTCGGGCCGCGGCTCTGGCTCCGGAAACGGTCCCCACCACGGAGGCAGCTTCGGCAGCTTCGGTGGCGTCGGGCACCAATCGTCGAGGTCGCTCAACACCCCTTTCATGTCTTGCCCGCCGCGCTCGGCGATCCATGCATGGCGCACGAATTCGTCGGCTATCGCGGCACCCAGCTCGTGAGGCGGGAGCGGCTGAGGATTGAGGGCGATTTGTGCAAGCCGCCCCTGTGGTCCGCGCGGAATGACGTCATAGATGGCTGGAATACGCCTGCCGATAATGGCTAGGAGTTTTTTATTCAATTGCATAAGATTTTCTCCTGCTGACGTTCGTAACGCCGGCCAATTTTGTCCGGGTCGCAAGATGAGCATGTAAGTAAAAAGGCAAATGCGTCTGTGAAGGCGGTCACGGAACTGCGTAACAGACAATTGCGCCCGGTCGGATGCTTCTGCCGCCATTTACCAAATTTCGCGATGGTTCAGGCCTCTTAACCCGCTCAGCCGCGATCCGCACTATTGTCTCAGGACCATAAATGCGGGAATTCGGATGGATACCAGACCTGCCGGGCAGGAATACATCGCGACGCTGGACCTGCTCAGGCTGGCCGCGGCACTTGCCGTCGTGCTCTTCCACTATTTCTTTCGTGGCGCGGCCGCCGAAGGTGTACTTGCCGTAGGCTATCCCGATGCCGCGCCATTCGCCATCTACGGCTACCTCGGCGTCAATCTGTTCTTTCTGATCAGCGGCTTCGTCATCGCGTGGTCGGCGGAAAGCCGCAGCTGGCACCAGTTTGCGATCGCCCGTTTCGTTCGCCTCTTTCCCGGCTTCCTGTTTTGCATGACGATCACCTTCATTGTCGTCGCTTCGGTCGGTGCACCGCTGTTTGCAACCTCTCTCAGACAGTATGCCGCCAATCTGTCGATGTTCGCGCCGGCCCTCGGCCAGCCTTTCATGGACGGCGTCTACTGGTCGATCGTGCTTGAACTGGTTTTCTACGGATGGGTGACGCTGGCCCTGCTCACCGGTGTTTTTCAGAAGCGCAAGCTTGGGCTGATCTTCATCTGGCTGGCGATATCGGCATTGAACGAATTCTTCGTCGGCAGTCACGCGGCAAGGCTGTTGTTCATCACCGAGTTCGGCTCGTTTTTCGCGGCGGGGGTGCTGGTCCACCATCTGCATGCGCACGGCCGGTCGTGGCCGGCGTTGCTGCTGCTTGGCGCAGCGTTCCTGTTGTCCTGCGGCACGCTTTCGGTGACGCAGCACTGGATGCTGAACGAATATGGCCTCGCCGTTTCGCAGCGCCCTCTCTGGGCCGCCAATGTCGTCATGCATGGCGCATTGATCGGCGCGGTCCTGCTGCGCAATCATGTCAGGCCGTCCGCTCTGACGATGGCGCTTGGCGGGCTGACCTACCCGCTCTACCTCCTGCACCAGAACATTGGCTATCTCGTCATCGATGCCGCCGCACCGTTGGTTGGCAAATGGCTCGCGGCGTTCGGTTGCATCGCGGTTCTGCTCGCCGCCTCCTGGGCGGTCTGGCGTTACTGGGAACGGCCCGCCCAACGGCTGCTCAAGACATGGCTTGGCCACGCAGTGGAAACCGTGCTGGCAAGATATCGGACGGCCCCCGGCCGAACCCAACCCGCCGAATGAAAAAGGGCGCCGCGCGGCGCCCTTTCCGTTCGAGATCCGTGCAAGCTTACTGCGGCAGCTTGTCGTCGACACCCTTGACGTAGAAATTCATGCCGAGAAGCGTGCCGTCGTCGGCGACTTCGCCGTCCTTCAGCCATGCCGAGCCGTCCTGCTTGGCGATCGGTCCCGTGAAGGGGTTCCAGCCGCCGGCGATCTTCTTCTCGGTCGCCTCGGCCATCGCCTTCACGTCGTCGGGCATGTTGGTGTAGGGCGCAAGCTTCACCGCGCCGTCCTTGATGCCGAGCCAGACATTGTCCGGCTTCCAGGTGCCGTCGATGGCCGCCTGGACCCGGCTGATATAGTACGGACCCCATTCGTCCGTCAGCGAGGTCAGCTGCGCGTTCGGCGCGAACTTGATCATGTCGGAAGACTGGCCGAAGCCGTGCAGCTTGCGCTCCTCGGCCACCTGCAGGGCGGCGGTCGAATCGGTGTGCTGGACAATGATGTCGGCGCCTTGGTCGAACAGGGCCTTGGCGGCATCCGCTTCCTTGCCCGGATCGAACCATGAGTTCACCCAGACGATCTTGGCCTTGAAGTTCGGGTTGATCGACTGCGCGCCGAGCATGAAGGAGTTGATGCCCATCACGACTTCCGGGATCGGGAAGGAAACGATGTAGCCTGCGACGCCGGACTTCGATTCCTTGGCGGCGATCTGGCCGAGCACGTAGCGGCCTTCATAGAAGCGCGCATTGTAGATGCCGAGATTGTCAGCGGTCTTGTAGCCGGTGGCGTGCTCGAACATCACCTTCGGGAACTTCTTGGCGACCTTCACTTCGGCGTCCATGAAGCCGAAGGAGGTACCGAAGATCAGCTTGCAGCCTTCGCGCGCCAGCCGCTCGAAGGCACGGTCGGCATCGGGGCCTTCGGAGACGTTTTCCAGATACGCGGTTTCGACCTTGTCGCCGAGCGCCTTCTCGACTTCGAGCCGGCCCTGATCATGCTGGTAGGAATAGCCGAAATCGCCGATCGGGCCGGTGTAGACCCAGCAGGCCTTCAACTTGTCGGCAGCCTCAGCTGACACCGCCAGCGACAAGGCCGCTGTCGTCGTCATCAGGGCAATAAGCAGTTTTTTCATTGTGTTACCTCTCTGTGTTAAGCCTTGGAGCTTCCCGTTTTTATTATTGTCAACGATCCGGAACGAATGGCTGCCCCAGGGATGCCGGCGTGTTCATCATCGTCAGACGCTTGTTGCGCGAGATTAGAACGAGAACCACGACGGTTGCCAGATAGGGCAGAGAAGAAAGCATCTGCGAGGGCACTGGAATGCCAAAAGCCTGTGCATGAAGCTGGCCGATCCAAACCGCGCCGAAGATGTAGGCGCCGGCCAGCACCCGCCACGGCCGCCATGACGCGAACACCACCAGCGCCAGCGCGATCCAGCCGCGGCCCGCGCTCATGTTCTCGACCCACTGCGGCGTATAGACCAGCGACAGATGGCCGCCTGCAAGGCCGGCGCAGGCGCCGCCGAAGATGACCGAGAGGTAGCGGTAGCGGATGACCTTGATGCCGAGCGCATGCGCAGAGGTGTGGCTGTCGCCGATCGAGCGCAGCGTCAGCCCGGTGCGGGTCTTGAACAGGAACCACATCACGGCGGCCGTCAGCGCGATCGAGATGTAGAAGATCGGGTCCTGGCCGAACAGCAGCCTGCCAACGATGGGTATGGAGCTGAGGCCGGGAATATCGAGATTGGGCAGCCTGACGCCGGGCTGGCCGACGAAGCTGGTCCCGATCATGCCGGAGAGGCCGAGGCCGAGCAGCGTCAGCGACAGGCCGGTCGCCACCTGGTTGGTGGCCAGCGACAGCGTCATGACGGCAAACAGCAGCGAGAACGCCGCCCCCATGGCGATCGCCGCCAAAAGGCCGATCCAGGGCGAGCCGGTCAGGTAGCCGGCGCCGAAGCCGCCGACGGCGCCCATGATCATCATGCCTTCGACGCCGAGATTGAGCACGCCGGAACGTTCGACCACCAGTTCGCCGATCGCCGCGATCAACAGCGGCGTCGCCGCCGTGGCGATGGTCAGGAGGATGTTGGCGGTGATGTCCATCAGCGGGCTTCCTTCAACTTTGGCGCCGCCTCGAGCTTTGCAGGGGCTTCCTGTTTCGTCAGCGCCAGGCCGATCAGGCGGATGCGGTAATGGATTAGCGTGTCGCAGCCGAGCACGAAGAACAGCAGCATGCCCTGGAAGACGCGCGCCACCTTGTCGGAAATGNAATGCCGAGCGCGCTTTGCACCGCCTCGCCACCGAGATAAGTCAGCGCCAGCACCAGGCCGGCGGCGACGATGCCGAGCGGATTGAGCCGGCCAAGGAACGCCACGATGATGGCGGTGAAGCCGTAGCCGGGCGAAATCACCGGCTGCAATTGCCCGATGGCGCCGGAGACTTCCGAGATGCCGGCCAGACCTGCCAGCGCGCCCGACAGCAGGAAGGCAAAGAACACCATCCGGCTGAGGCCGAAGCCGGCGAAGCGCCCTGCCCTCGGGCTGGAGCCGAGCACGCGGACCTCGAAGCCTTTCAGCATGCGGCCCATCAGGAACCAGATCAGCACCGCGGCAACCAGCGCGAAGACGAAACCCCAATTGGCGCGTCCGGCATCCGGCATCAGTTCCGGCAGAACGGCCGAGTCGCCGAACTGGATCGTCTGCGGAAAACCATGGCCCTGCGGATCGCGCCATGGGCCGCGCACCAGCCAGTCGAGGAAGAGTTGGGCGACATAGACCAGCATCAGGCTGGTCAGGATTTCGTTGGTGTTGAACCTGGTCTTCAAAAGCGCCGGGATCGCCGCATAGGCCGCGCCGCCGACCATGCCGAGCAGAAGCATCAGCGGCAGGACCAGCGGCCCTTCGAATTGCGGGAACAGCACCGGAATGGCAGAGCCGAAGATGGCACCGAAGATGAACTGGCCTTCGGCACCGATGTTCCAGATGTTGGCCTTGTAGCAGACGGACAGGCCGACGCCGATCAGGATCAGCGGCGCCGCCTTGATCGCCAGCTCATGCAATTGCCAGACCTGGCTGATCGGCTCGATAAAATAGATCCGGAACGCGGTCAGCGGGTTGACGCCGAGCAGCGCGAACAGAACCGCGCCGGCAATGATCGTCAGCGCGAAGGCGATGAACGGCGAGAGTGCCGAAAACAGCGCCGAGCGCTGCGGGCGTTTGACGAGTTCGAGGCGCATCATGCCGTCTCCAGCGTGTGTTCGGCGTGGCCGGGCTCGGCGCCGCCCATCAGCAAGCCGACCTTCTCGAAGGTTGCTTCGGCGATCGGCAGCGGCTTGGAAAGCTCGCCATTGTGCATGACGGCGATGGCATCCGATATTTCGAACAGCTCGTCGAGATCCTGGCTGATGACCAGCACCGCCGATCCGCTGCGCGACAGTTCGATCAGCGCCTGCCGGATGTGAGCGGCGGCACCGGCATCGACACCCCATGTCGGCTGGTTGACCACCATGACGCTGGGCCGGCGGTCGAGCTCGCGGCCGACGATGAACTTCTGCAGATTGCCGCCCGAAAGTGCCGCGGCTTCCGGATCCGGGGCGCTCTTGCGCACATCCATCGCTTCGATGATGCGTTGGGCGGCGGCGTAGACAGCAGCGCTCTTCACCATGCCGCCGGTGCCGACAAAGGCCTTGCCGTCGGTTGCATGGCGCGACAGCAGGAGGTTCTCCGAAAGTTTCATGCGCGGTGCCGCGCCATGGCCGAGGCGCTCTTCCGGCACGAAGGCGGCGCCCAGCAGCCGCCGCCCGGTGATGGTGAGGCCACCGGCATCCTTGCCGCGGATGCGCACCGAGGCAGAATCCTGTTGCAGGACTTCCCCGGAGACGGATTCGAAGAACTCGCCCTGGCCATTGCCGGCGACGCCCGCGATGCCGATCACTTCGCCGGCACGGACATTCAAGCTGATGTTCTTGAGCGGAATGGAGAACGGCGTCGCCGGTTTGCGGCTGAGGCCACGGATTTCGAGCAGCGGCTGCGCGGTTTCGATCCCCTCGACCGGTGCACGGACCACGGCCTGCACCTCGTTGCCGACCATCATGCGGGCCAGCGATGCCGCCGTCTCCTCGCGCGGGTTGCAGTGGCCGACCACCTTGCCGTGCCGCAGCACGGTCGCGCGGTCGCAGATGCGTTTGACCTCTTCCAGCCGGTGCGAAATGTAGAGGATCGATTTGCCTTCCGCGCGCAGCCGCTCCAGCGTCTCGAACAGCTTGTCGGCCTCCTGCGGCGTCAGCACAGAGGTCGGCTCGTCGAGGATGATGAGCTGCGGCGTCTGCAGCAGGCAGCGGATGATCTCGATGCGCTGGCGCTCGCCGACCGACAGGTCGCCGACCAGCGATTCAGGATCGAGCGGCAGGCCGTAGCTGTAGGAAAGCGCCCTCGCCTTGGCGGCGATGCTGCTGATCGGCGAGCCGTCATCCAGCGACAGCGCGATGTTCTCCGCCGCCGTCAGCGCCTCGAACAGCGAGAAATGCTGGAAAACCATGCCGATGCCGAGCTTTTTGGCAGCACCCGGGCTGGTGATCCGGACCGCCTGGCCGTTCCAGAAAATCTCGCCGGAATTGGGTTCCAGCGAGCCGAACAGCATCTTGACCAGCGTCGACTTGCCGGCCCCGTTCTCGCCGAGCAGCGCATGGATTTCACCGTTGGCGATGTTGAGATCGATATGATCGCACGCCGTCAGTGTGCCGAATATCTTGGTCAGGCCGCGAACCTCGAGCAGGTTCGCCCCATCATGATTTGCACTCACAGTGCCTCCCATCCGTATTGCCGGATATGTTCTGTGTTCCCGCAAGCATGGTAGGCGCCGCCGCCTCTCAACGGAAAGCGGCACGCGTCTTGAAAGAGCTTCAAGAATTTCAGCGGAAATTCAAGGGATAACAAGGCTGGCGGGACTAAGGAACGAGAATTGTCGTTCCGGTGGTCCTGCGGCCTTCGAGATCCGAATGCGCCTTGCCTGCATCCTTCAGCGCATAACGCTGATTGATCTTGATCTCGACGGCGCCGCTCAGCACCACCTCGAACAGGGCCGCCGCCGAGGCGTCAAGGTCCTCGCGCTTTGCGTTGTAGACGAACAGCGTCGGCCTCGTGGCGAACAAGGAGCCCTTCTGGGCCAGCAGCGACATCGAGAATGGCGGGATCGGTCCCGAGGATTGGCCGAAGCTGACGAACATGCCGAGCGGCCTCAGGCAGTCGAGCGAGGCCGGAAAAGTATCGTTGCCCACCGAATCGTAGACGACGTCGCATTTCCTGCCGCCCGTGATGGCCGCGACGCCAGCGACGAAATCCTGTTCCTTGTAATTGATGACATGGTCGAAGCCGTGCGCCCTGGCGAGCTCGATCTTGTCGGACGAGCTTGCCGTGCCGATGACGGTTGCGCCTAGATGTTTCGCCCATTGACCGAGGATGAGCCCGACGCCGCCGGCGGCGGCATGAAACAGGATGGTGTCGCCTGCTTTCACCTTGAAGGTCCGGCGCAGGAGATATTCGGCGGTCATGCCTTTCAGCATCATCGCCGCGGCCTGTTCGTCGCTGATGCCATCCGGAACCTTGACGACCCGGCTGGCATCGATGACGCGCTCCTCGGCATAAGCACCTGTCGTCACCGCATAGGCGATCCGGTCGCCCGGCTTCAGCCAGTCGACATTCTGCCCCACCTTCAGCACCACCCCGGCGGCCTCGCTGCCCGCAATGAGCGGAAATCCGCCCGGCGGCGGATAGAGGCCGGAGCGATGATAGACATCGATGAAATTGAGACCGATCGCCGTATGCCTGACCAGGATCTGCCCCGAACCCGGCTGGCCGGGATCGGCATCCTCGTAGGTCAGAACTTCCGGGCCGCCATGGGCGTGGATGCGGATCGCTTTGGACATGGATGGGCTTCCTCGAGACGTGGGCTGGTCAGGCCTTCTTGGCACCAAGATTTGGAAAGAACTGCATGATGCCACCGATACAGGCGAGGTAAAGCCCGGTAACGGAAATGCCGATCTTGGTGAACGTGCCGACCTGTTCGCCAAGCACGCCGATCTGGTCGTAGAAGGCCGCGAGAGCCGCCTGCGCAAGCGCAAGCGCGCCGAAAGCGCACCACAAAAGCGTCATTGTGAGATTGATGCGCCGCAGCCGCACCACCCGTACCGGGTGAATGAAATTGATCGGGACGAAGGTCAGGATGCCGGCCACCACCACCACCGCGAACGAAACCCACTGCCCCGGCTCGATGACAAACAGCGTGAACACCACCATGTTCCAGACGACGGGGAACCCCTTGAAGAAATTCTCCTTCGTCTTCATGCCGGTGTCGGCATAGTAGATCGCGCTGGAGACGACGATGATCGCCGCCGACAGGAAAGACAGGCCCTCGCCCATGAAGCCGCGTTGGTAAAGCGCGAAGGCCGGGATCAGCACATAGGTCACGTAGTCGATGATGTTGTCGAGCAGTTCGCCCGACCAGGTCGGCAGGATTTCCTTGACCTCGAGCTTCCTGGCGATCGGCCCGTCGATGCCGTCGACGAACAGCGCCAGCCCAAGCCACCAGAACATTGCCGTCCAGCGCTCCTCGCTCGCCGCCACCAGCGACAGGAAGGCAAGGAACGAGCCCGAGGCCGTTAGCAGATGGACGGAGAATGCCCTTGCCTGTGGCCAGGTGACCTTCTTTCTCGGCCGCGGAATCCGGTCCGTGATCTTCTTCGCGGCTTTCCTGGCCGCCGAATTCCTGGCCGCCAAATTCCTGGGCGCCAAATTCCTGGGCGTTGTATTCTTGCTCACGGGCCCCGCCAATCCAGCTTGCAGATTTCGGCCGAGCGGCCTGCTAAATTCCAGTTGCGGCCGAAGGCCCGCATCTTGCTCTTGTCGGATTTGGCCACGATGATCTCCGGCGCGATCCAGTATTCTGAATTGCTGATCACCGTATCCTTCTCGCGATCCTTGCCCGCTATTGGCGTCACCGCCCCGTCGATGATCTTCGGTATCTGGAAGATGCGCGTCTTGTCCCGCGTCTCATAGGTGATCGGGACCTGTTCGACGCCCAGGAATTTTCCGACGAGGATCGACAGCAGCGACGTTGTCCCGCCCGCCTTGCCGGTGAAGATCTTCGTCAGCGCCTTGACGGCGTAGATCGAGGCGCGTTTGTCGATGAACAGGCCAGCGGTCCAGTTGCCGCGGCTCATGTAGCCGGGGATTTCCATGACTAGCCCCAGGTTGAGGCCGGAGAGGTCGACCTCTCCGAAATGGCCGGCATCGATACGGAAACCCGCCCAGGTCTGGCAATAACCCTCGGTCGGCGGATGATTGCCAAGCGACAACACGCAAGGGCAGAAAACCGTGCAATTGCAGGAGAGTACGAGCTCCCCTTTCATTGCCCAGCCCGGATCTGTCATCGAATTTCCCCCACTCAAAGCGAGACTACAAGCAGCGCGGCTGCCCAGACAAGCAGTATCGCACCGGCCAGCCGGGTTGGAAGACGGCTCGCCGTTTGTTTTTCGATGAGGGTGAACAGACCGATCAACGCCATCCAGAAGACGTTCATGACGCCAACGGCGAACATCACCAGCATCAGCGCCCAGCAGCAGCCGAGGCACCATATGCCTTGCGCGATTCCGAGCCGGAAGACGCGGACGGCTCTCGCGCTCCAGTTCGAAAACAGGATCGAGAACGGGTTCCGGCATTTCTTCAGGCAGGCCTGCTTGAGGCCGCTGAACTGGTAGAGGCCGGCAACCAGCAATGCGAAGGCGCCGGCGGTGCCCAGCACCGGATCGTACATCTGGCCGGACGCGGCGGATGCATGCACTGCAAGCGTCAGCACCGCGAACATCGCGGAGGCGAGGAACCAGACGCTGAGATACCCTGCGACCAGCACCAGCGGGTGGACGACGGGCTCCCCCTTGATCCGTGCCGTGTCGGCGATCTCGCAATAGGTGCGGATCATCGGCGCCGCGGAAGGCAGCATCGCCGCGATCGCCATCAGGAACCACATCAAGATGAGCGCTAGGGCGCGCGGGCCGATGCTTCCCTCCAGCGGCGCCGGCGACAGGCAGAGCGCGAAGAACCGTTCCAGGACATCGGGCAGCGGCAGTTGCGGCAGGTGGCGCAGCAGAGCGTCGCCGGGCGCGCTGCCGCCGGTCTCGGCGCCCCGGATCGCCATCGCGGCCAGGAACAGCCAGGCAAGCGCGATGCCGGCGCCGACAACGACGTTGACCGTCAAGCGCGGGTTGCGTGCAATGTCGGCCATGGCGCGGCCGGCGCGGTCGAGATGGCTGAAGTCGTCCTGGCGGCCGGTCATGACAACCGAATGGGCCGAATCGCCGCGTTGATCAAGCCGCATGATCTGACCTATATGCTCAGCAACTGGCAGGCCGGGTGGCCAGCCTCGCACAGCAAGCCGGAAACCGATCTTGGAGCGTAAGCAAACAGCACGGATATTGGTCGCCGGCACAGGGCCGGCGGGGCTGATCGCGGCACTTGCCTTCGCTAATGCCGGTTTCCGGGTAACGCTCGTCGGGCCGGAAGCTTCGGTCCCCGATGGGCGCACCACAGCCCTGATGAACCCCGCTTTGATGGTGCTTGAACGGCTCGGCGTGCTCGAAGACATCAAGCCCAAGGCCGCCCCCTTGAAAGTCATGCGCATCGTCGATGCGACCAGCCGGCTGATCCGCAGTCCCGTCGTCACCTTCCGCGCCAGCGAGATCGATGAGGACCAGTTCGGGCTCAATCTGCCCAACGCCGTCTTCGGCCCAGCACTGGCCAGCAAGGTTGCCGCGCATCCCGGGATCGAACGGGTGATGTCGATGGTCAAGACCTGGCATCTCGACGCAGACATGGCCCATGCCGCCCTCGCCGACGGCAGCGAGGTTGGCGCATCGCTGGCGGTCGCCGCCGATGGGCGCCTGTCGCCCGCCCGCGAGGCAGCGGGCATTTCGATCGCGTCGCGCTCCTATCCCCAAGCCGCGCTCGTCCTGAACTTCCATCATAGCCGCGACCACGCTTTTACCTCGACGGAGTTCCATACCGAGACCGGTCCGTTCACGCAGGTTCCGCTGCCCGGCGATCGCTCGAGCCTTGTCTGGGTGGTCAAGCCGGAGACCGCCAGGGAACTGGCTGCATTAGACGACGCAGCGCTCTCGTTGCGGGTCGAGCAGCAGATGCGGTCGATGCTGGGCCGGGTGACCGTGGAGCCGGGCCGCCAGATTTATCCGCTTTCGACCGTGACCCCCCTGCGCTTTGCCCGGCATCGGGTGGCGCTTGTCGGCGAGGCCGCCCATGTGTTCCCGCCGATCGGCGCGCAAGGTCTCAACCTGGGCATCAGGGACATTGACGATCTTGTTGGAATCGCGAGTGAAAATCGTGACGACCCTGGCACGGCCAAGGCGCTGGCCGCTTACGATTTCAAACGCCGGCCCGACATTCTGGCGCGCAGCAGCGCTGTCAATCTGCTGAACATGTCGCTGCTTTCCGACATGCTGCCGGCGCAGATGGCGCGCGGTGCCGGTCTCGGCGTGCTCGGGGGCGTTGCACCGCTGCGTGCCTTTTTCATGCGCGAGGGACTTCGTCCCGGCAGTGGCTTTGCAGCACTTGCGGGTGGCCTGCGAAAGCCGGTGCGGCGAAACTAGCGATCTGCGGATTTTGCCGCGATATCGCGACTTCAATCAAAAACTTTGCTCCGCGCGCTGCGTAGCTTGAAGACGCTAAAAACGCTTCGGGATTGAATTGACTCGGAGTCTGCGCCAAATAAAGCCAAGGAATTCAGTGGTGAGTACGATGAAAACGGCCAAATTCGCGATCGGACAGGTGGTTCGCCACCGGTTGTTTCCGTTTCGTGGCATCATTTTCGACGTCGATCCACAATTCGCCAACACCGACGAATGGTACGAGGCCATCCCCGCGGACGTGCGGCCACGCAAGGATCAGCCATTCTACCATCTGCTCGCCGAGAATTCTGAAACCGAATACATCGCTTACGTATCCGAGCAGAATTTGCTGGCGGATCAGTCGGGCGAGCCGGTTCGTCATCCGCAGATCAAGGAGATGTTCGACAAGAGGCCGGATGGGCGCTACGAGCCGAAACGGCAGTCCAGGCACTGATTTTCCGGCATTCCGGATGCGGCCAGGAACGAAAAAAGCGGGGCATGACCCCGCTTTTTCTTTGGCTTCGGTATTGGCCCGATGCCGGTGATCAGTTGGCGGTCTTCGCCTTGTCCTGTTCGTCCTTGAGCTTCTTGGCGAAGTCCTGGTTGTTCTTGGCGACGAAGTCCTGCAGCTTCTTCTGACGGTCCTCGATGTCCGACTGCTGCAGCGGCGGGCCGTCATAGGCGCCGCTGAAGCCTTGCAGCGCGATCTTGATCGGGTTGGCCTGGTTCTGGAAGTTGATCGAGGTCAGCGTGATCCCCTGGCCCTTCTTGAACGAGGCGACAAGCTGGTCGGTCAGCGGCACTTCGGCCACGCAACGGTCCGGGAAGCAGATGACATAGTCGAGCTTCTGCGCCTTGCCGGTGTCGATCTGCAGGCCGATGCCGGGAGGCACGAGGCGGCCGGTCGGGACCGTCACCTGGAACACCTTGCGGTTCACCTTGCCCTTGAGCTCGATCAGGCTGACACCGGTGACGAGCTGGCCGTTGCCGGCGGTGACGATATTCTGGACGTTGCAGATGTCGACGTCTTCCTGCTTGGTGCAGGCCTTGAACCAGCCCTGTGGAATCTGCGGCTGCTGCTGTGCGGAAGCGGCGGGAAGCCCTGCACCCAGAAAGCCGACCACGCCCGCGGCCATGACCGAAAGGCGGTACGCATTGCTGTTCAGGCTCGTCATGTCGTGCACTTCCTCTCAAATTATCCCGGGACCGGCTTCTTCGCGCCGCGTGGTCCAGCTACCTGTTGCCGAAATGAGGCAACAGAATGACTTCGGACGGCGTGTTACACTGCAAGCGGTGTCGAATCCAGCCCGCCCACTTGTAATTCTTGATGACACCATTGGCCGGCACGCAGCCGCCTCATGCTAGTGTGCGCAGCGAATCATCAAGCCGACCTGTTAAGGAGACGGTCATGGGCCGCGTTCTTGTTTGGCTGATCACCGCGATATCGTTTCTCACCCTGCAGCCGCCAGCGCTTTCGGCGCCAAAATACGCCATTGCGATGCAGGGCGAACCGGCCCTGCCGCCGGACTACACCCATTTCAGCTACGTCAATCCCGACGCGCCGAAGGGTGGCAACATCACCTATTGCGTCGTCGGCAGCTTCGACAACCTCAACCCTTTCATCCTGAAGAGCCTGCGCACGACGGCGCGCGGCATGATGGACACGATCTTCGGCAATTTGGTCTTCGAGCCGCTGATGCAGCGCAGTGCGGACGAGGCCTTTACCCTCTATGGGCTGCTGGCGGCCAGCGCCGACATGGACCCGGAGCGCAAGAGCATTGAATTCCATCTCGACCCGAAGGCCAAATGGTCCGACGGGCAGCCGGTGACACCCGAAGACGTGCTGTTCACCTATGATGCCTACACGCAGAAAGGCCGTCCGCCCTACAGCGACCGCATGGCCAGGATCGCCAAGCTGGAAAAGACCGGCGACCACAGCGTACGCTTCACCTTCAACGACAAGGCCGATCGCGAGTTTCCACTGATCATCGCGCTGACGCCGGTCATCCCCAGGCACGCCTTCGCCATGGACACGTTCGACAGGACGACGCTGAAGCCGTTGATCGGCAGCGGTCCCTACACGATCGCGCAGGTGCAGCCCGGCCAGCGCGTCGTCTTCAAGCGCAATCCCGACTACTGGGGCAAGGACGTTCCCGCCAAGCGCGGCTTCGACAATTACGACCAGATCACCATCGAATATTTCCTCAACGCCAACGCCAAGCTCGAAGCTTTCAAGAAAGGCCTTTGCGCCATCGACGATGACGGCGATCCGGTCAAGCGCGAGCGCGATCTCGACTTCCCGGCGTTCCATAAGGGCGAGGTGGTCTCTGAAACCTTCGACACCGGCATTCCACCTGTGGTGACCGGGTTCCTGTTCAACACCAGGCTGCCAAAGTTCTCCAATCCGGTGGTTCGGCGCGCGCTCGGCATGCTTTACGATTTCGAATGGGCCAACAAGAACCTTTTCGGCGGCAAATACGCGCGCACGATGAGCTATTGGCAGAACTCCGAGCTGTCCGCGCTCGGCCATCCGGCCGACGACAGGGAAAAGGCGCTGCTGGCGCCCTACCCCGGCCGTGTGCCGTCCGACGTGATGGACGGCACTTGGAGACCGCCGGTGACCGATGGTTCGGGCCAGGACCGCAAGGTGTTGAAGACGGCTTTCGATCTCCTGAAAAGCATCGGATACCACCTGCAGGGCGGCACGATGCTCGATCCCGACGGCAAGCCATTCGGTTTCGAGATCATGACCTCTTCGCAAGACGAGGAGCGCCTAGCCGGTATCTACCAGCGCACATTGGAGAAGATCGGCATCAACGTCACCATCCGCAGCCTCGACGGCGACCAGATCCAGTCGCGCAAGCAGCGTTTCGATTTCGAGGTGCTGGTCGGCTCGAGCGGCTTCAACAATTCGCTCTCCCCAGGCATCGAGCAGATCGGGCGTTGGTCGTCCAACGCCGCCAAGACCGAAGGATCGTTCAATCTCGCTGGCGTCGCCGACCCGGCGATCGATGCCGCGATCGAGGCAATGCTGCGGGCTCGCTCGAAGGAGGACTATGTCGCCGCGGTCCGCGTGCTCGATCGGCTGCTGATCTCGGGCAACTACATGGTGCCGATGCAGTACAACACGCAACAATGGCTTGCTTACTGGAATTATCTGGAACATCCGAAGAAGACGCCCATATTCGGTTATCAACTGCCAAGCTGGTGGCGCAAGCCGAACTGAAAATCCGGAGATCGAGATGAGCGAAGCGAACGCCATTACCGTCGATGTGGTGTCGGACGTCGTCTGCCCGTGGTGCTTCATTGGCCAGAAGCGGCTGGACAAGGCGGTCGCCGCGGCCGGCGATGTCGAAGTGCACATACGCTGGCGGCCATTCCAGCTCGATCCGACCATTCCGCCCCATGGCAAGGATCGCCGTGAATACATGCTGGCCAAGTTCGGCAGCGATGAGCGCATTCGTGAAATTCACGCCCGCATCGAGCCACTTGGCGAGGCCGAGGGCATTTCCTTTGCCTTCGACGCCATCAAGGTGGCGCCCAACACGCTGGACGCGCATCGCCTGATCCGCTGGGCCGGCGCCGCCGGTGAGGCCGTACAGAACAGTCTGGTGCGCCGCCTGTTCCAGTTGAATTTCGAGCAGGGCGTCAACATCGGCGACCATGCCGTCCTGATCGAGGCCGCCCGCGAGGCCGGCATGGATGCGTCTGTCGCGGAGACACTGCTGCCGACCGACGCCGATGTCGAGGCGGTGCGCACCGAGATCGCTACCGCCGCGCGCATGGGCATATCAGGCGTGCCGTGCTTCCTGCTCGAAGGCAAATATGCCGTGATGGGCGCGCAGGATGCCGACACCCTGGCCGACGCGATTCGTCAGGTGGCGGCCGCCAAGGCGCGTGGCGAGTTGGATATGGTCGGCTGAGCCGATCACGGGCCATTTCCGGCTGCCAGCAAAGATAACCGGCGGCAAGGAATCAGGCATCCAGCACGGCGTGTTTTCGCAAATTCGGATGGTCCGCCGCTAAAAATCGGCCTGCCGGGTAAGCCAAAAGAAGTAACGATACCGTGTAAATGCTTTCCCCAAGGGAAGGTGGAGACGTCTCGCCTCGCCATCGGGTAATCATTTGAAATTACTATGTTAAATTGCCCTTTCGTCGGCTTTCGCGCGACGCTGGAAAGCCCGTCCTGTTGCCTTGTCGACACGCTCACCACCACAATCCGGCTGACCCCCTACAAAAATTAATAGAAAATGATCAATTGGTGTTACCATCCGTAACAAAAGAAAAAGGTTTGGGCGGGATCGTGATTCGGATCGGCAGACGATCGCAGGAGTCAGTACCGGATGGACTACACCGCGGCGCCGCAGGGCAGTCGCTTTTGACGCCGGTATCCTCGATGCGCAGTTTCTGGGGGCTCATGCGAGCCTACTGGATCTCGGATCGCTGGAAGGAAGCCTGGACGCTGACGGTGGTGATCGCACTGCTCACCGCGGCATCCAGCAAGGCAGGCGTCTGGTTCGCCGAAGCATCCGGTGAACTGGTCAATTCAATCGCCTTCTTCCACGACGCCGCCAACACCACCCCACTGCGAACCCTGCTGGTCAACGCCGGCATCCTGGTATTGCTGGTCGTGCTCAAGGACGCCGGCTTCACGGGCGTCCGCAACCTTGTCTCGGTAACCTTGCACCGCAAATGGCGTGGTTGGCTGGACAGCCGTTTCAACGAGGCGCTGCTCGACGGCAACCACACGCATTTCCATGCCCAGCATGCGTCGACCGGCGGCAGCACGCCTGCTCCCGATAACATCGACCAGCGCATCCAGGAATCGATCAAGGACATGACCGGCGGCGCCATTGGGCTGGCCATGGGTGTGCTTGGCGTCGCCACTTCGCTCTATTTCGTCGGCCAGAAGCTGCTTGAAAACTCCGTCGAGGTGAAGGGGCTCGAGTTCCTCGGCAGCTATGGCAGTGCCGTCCTGGCCTTCCTGGCGGTCGCCACCTACGTGCCGTTGAACACATGGATCGCGGTCAGGCTTGGCAGCCTGCTCGAGCGCCTCAACGTTCGCATGCAGCAGGCCGAAGGCAGCTACCGCGGCGAGTTGACGACGTTCCTGCGCCGCAGCTTCCATGTCGCGGCATCCCATGGCGAAGGCGTGCAGAAGAGCATGCATCGCCGGCTCTATGTCGACATCGACGGAACCTGGTCGCGGCTGAACATCGTCAACACCGTCTATATGTCGTTCGAGCTGATCTACAATTTCATCGGCGCCCGCATTGTCGCCTACGGCCCCGGCCTCGTGCCGTTCATCCATAACGGCCTTGACCTCAAGGGCTATATCACGGGCTCCGAACTGGTCAATTCGTTGATCGGCCAGTGTTCGTGGTTCATCCATGTCATGCCGGCGATCGCCACGCTGCGCGCCAACAGCCAGCGTGTCACTGAACTCGCGAATGCGATCGAGACGGTTCAGCATCCGCAGGAATTCTACAGCCAGACCGGCCGCTCCGACTTCCACTACGCCAGCCAAAATCCGGTCTTCGGCCTGACCATCCAGAAACTCGAACTGGCGCATCAGGGCGAGGATGCAACGCCGTTCCTCAGTGCCGCCAACCTGCGCTTCCGGCGCGGCGAGTGGACGTTCCTGAAGGGCGAGTCCGGTTGCGGCAAGACCTCGCTGATCAAGGCGATCAATGGCCTGTGGCCCTATGGCCGCGGCACGATCGTCTTCCCCGAAGGGGTGAAGAGTTTTTATGCCGCCCAGGAGGTCAAGCTGCAGCAGGTGTCGCTGAAACAGCTGGTCTGCCTGCCGGGCTCTGAATACGACCATGGCGACCCACAGGTGGCCGCCGCGCTGCACAAGGCCGGCCTTGGCGACTTCATCGAGCACATGGCCAATGAGCACCGCGAGGGCAAAAGCTGGGATCAGGTTCTCTCGGGCGGCCAGAAACAGAAGCTGGTGGTGGCGCGCATCATCCTGCAGCAGCCGGGGCTGCTGTTCCTCGACGAAGCGACCGGCGCGCTCGATCCCGACGGCAAGATTGCGTTCCATCAGGCCATCAAGGACAACTGCCCCGATGTCACGGTGATCAGCGTCATGCACGAAGCCGTGGCGCCGAGATCCGTTGCCGGCACCGAGTTCTACCACTCGATGGTGCTGATCGCCGATGGCGTCGCCTCCAAGAAGCCCCTGGCTCCGAGCCTGCCTGTCGAACTCACCACGATCCTCGCGCAGCCGCGGCCCGTCGAAGACAAATGGCTGCGGTTCCCGCGCCGGCTGAAACAGAAATAACGACGCTTTCACCGTGACTTGCCGCGCCGGGCGGCGGCCGGTGATCACAGTCTCGCGATCGGAGCCGTCGGGCACCGTTTTCCTCCCTCACGATGATTGACTCGGCAAGGCGCGCTTCTATGTTGCGCCGGCTTGCAGATAGTCGAAACGCAAACCCGCAAGCGGAAAGGTCACCGCGCCATGCCTGGCGACAGTATTAGTCGAACGCAACCGCCGTCCGCCTAGACATGACCTGAACGGTTCATGTCCTGCCGGACGGCAAGGAGTGAACCATGAACGATTTTTTTCCCGTAGCGGACGATGAGGCCGTCGCCATCGCCCGTATCCTTGCCAACGACCATGTCGCCGACGTGGTCGAGGCGCTCAATCACGAACCGCGCGAAACAGCGACCGAGCTGCTTTGCGAGGTGCCGTTCGAGCGGTTGGTCGAGATTTTCGATCAGCCGGAGCTCGATGGCGCGTCCGAACTCGTGGAGGCCCTGCCCCGCCCCAAGGCGAGCAAGCTGCTCACCGCCATGTCCGTCGACCGCGCGGCCGACATCCTGCGCGAGCTCGATGAGCCGGCACGCTCGGAACTCCTCGGTGCGCTGGCGCCGCCGCTTCGCGCGACCCTGCTTTCGATCCTGGGCTATCCCGAAGGCAGCGCCGCGTCGATCATGACGACGGAGTTCGTCAGCGTCCCTTCGGACTGGACCGTCGGGCGCACGCTCGACTACATCCGCAAGGTCGAGCGGACACGCGAAACCGTCTACGCGATCTACATCGTCGATCCGCAAACGCATCTCCTGGTGCGCTCGACCGGCCTGCGCCGGTTGATCACCGGCGAACCCGACGACTCGATCATGTCCGTGGCGCCTGATCGCATGCCGGTGACGGTCACCCCGCTGACCGATCGTGAAACCTTGGCGCAGACGATCTCCAAATACGATCTGCTCGCCGTTCCCGTCGTTGACCATGGCAAGATCCTCGGCATCGTCACCATCGACGACATCATCGACACGATGATCGAGGAGACGACGGAGGACGTGCACCGCTTCGGCGGCATGGAAGCGCTCGACGAGCCCTATATGAAGATGAGCTTCCTCGCCATGATCAGGAAGCGGGGCGGCTGGCTTTGCGCGCTGTTCATCAGCGAGATGCTGACAGCGAACGCCATGCAAAGCTATGAGGGCGAACTGGAGAAGGCGATCGTGCTCACCCTGTTCATCCCGCTGATCATGAGCTCCGGCGGCAATTCCGGCTCGCAGGCGACGTCCCTGGTCATCCGGGCGCTTGCGTTGCGCGAGATCGGCTTGGGCGACTGGTGGCGGGTGGCGCTGCGCGAACTGCCGACCGGCCTCGTGCTCGGCGCCATGCTCGGCGTGGTCGGCATCTGCCGCATCGCGCTCTGGCAATATATGGGCTTCTACGATTACGGCCCGCATTGGCCGCTGATCGCTACGACCGTCGGTGCGGCGCTGGTCGGCATCGTCACCTTCGGTTCCCTGTCGGGGTCGATGCTGCCGTTCGCCTTGAAACGGATCGGCTTCGACCCGGCCAGCGCATCGGCGCCATTTGTTGCCACGCTGGTCGATGTCACCGGGCTGGTGATCTATTTCTCGGTGGCGCTGGTGATCCTGCGCGGCACGCTGCTGTAGCAGCGTCAAAGCTTTCCGCCGCTGGCAGTCGCCGGCGGCGGAACCCTCTCTTCCCCGAAATGATCTTAGACCTGCCTGCCGTAGATGGCGTCGCGGAGTGCGTCGGGGAAGGCGCCCACCATGCCTGCTATCGCCGTGTTGGTCAGCGCCACCACCGTCAGGTCCAATGCCGGATCCACGAACCAGGAATGACCATAGACGCCGCCCCAGCGCCAGGTGCCGGCGGTCTGGGGCGTCGATGCTGCGAGCGGGTCGCGCAGGACGCCAAATCCGAGCCCCCAGCCCCAGCCGGGCATGGTGGTTTCAATGCCCGGTATCGCGTCCGTGGTCATCGCCGCCGCCGTTTCGGGGTTGATGACCGGGCTACCGCCCGAACGCAGCGCTTCGAGCAGCTTGAGGACATCGCTTGCCGTGCCATTCATCCCGGTGCCGCCCGAGGCGAAGGAGGCAGGGTCGAAGACGCGGGCGGGCGAGAATGCGATGAAACCGTCGGCGAAGGGCACGCGATGATACGAGCCCATCGCGACGGCCTTGCCCGGCCCATCGGCATAGGGCGTCACCAGTCGCGACCGATCGCGCACGGCAAAGGACGCATCATGCATGCCGAGCGGCTGGACGACCAGGCGATCGACCAGTTCCGGCAGGGAAGCGCCGGCGGCCCTCGCCATCACCTCGCCCAGCACATCCATCGCCACCGAATAGCCCCAGCCGGTTCCCGGCTCGTAGGACAGCGGCACCGAGGCGATACGGTCGAGATTCTCGGCCATGGAGAGGCCGGGCTGGTCGAGGCCGTCGGAGACGCCGGCGCGATGATAGGGGCCGTCCGCCGGTTGCCGGAAACCGTAGCTCAGGCCGGCGGTGTGCGTCAGCAGCTGCCGGATGGTGATGACGGGCTCGCTGCCATCAGCCAGCTTCGGGCGGAATTCAGGGATATACTTCGATATGGGATCGTCGAGGCGGATGACATTCGCTTCGACCAGGGTAAGAGCCGCCGTCGCGACCACGGGTTTGGTCACCGACGACAGCCGGAAGATCGCATCCGCCGTCATCGGTTTGTTCGTCTCGCGATCGGCAAGGCCGGCGGCGCGGCTGTAGAGGATTTCGCCACGCCGGGCGACAAGGATCATGGCGCCGACTATGCGCCCGTCCTCGATGGCCCGGTCGACGACCTGATCGACACGTCCGCCAAAACCACCGTCAAGCGGTGTGGAAATGGTGGTCCCGGACATCGATAGCTCCCTTGCCGCAAGCGCCAGACGGCGGACGAAACGTGTCAGGCGCGCTCGCCGTTCTTCACACGGTATGTCGGCTTGTACATGGTGACGAGCTCTTCCGCCGCGGTCGGGTGCACGGCCATGGTGCGGTCGAAATCATACTTGGTCAGTCCCGCCTTCAGCGGAATGCCGAGCAGCTGCGCCATTTCGCCGGCATCCGGCCCCAATATGTGGGCGCCGAGCACTTTTCGCGAAGCGCCATCGACCACCAGCTTGATGAGCATTTTCTCGTCGCGGCCCGACAGCGTATGACGCATCGGCCGGAAGCTGGCGCGGTAGATCTCGACATCGGCGAAACGCTTGACGGCTTCATCCTCCGACAGGCCCACCGTGCCGATTTCCGGCTGTGAAAAGACGGCGGTCGCGATCGTGTCGTGGTCGGGTGCGCTCGGGTTGTCCTTGAATGCCGTCTCCACGAAGCACATCGCTTCGTGGATCGCCACCGGCGTCAGCTGCACGCGGTTGGTGACGTCGCCGATCGCCCAGATGTTGTCGATGTTGGTGCGGGAATAATCGTCGACCTTGATCGCGCCGACAGGGGTCATCTCGATGCCGATGCCTTCAAGGCCCATGTTCTCGGTGTTGGGGATACGCCCGATGGCCAGCATCACCTGGTCGACCGTCAGCGTCTTGCCGCTGGTGAGAAGGGCGTCGAGCCGGCCGTCCGGGCGCTTGCGCACCCACTCGGTCACCGAATGGCAGAGTATCTTGATCCCCTTCTTCTCCATGGTCTCGTGCAGCGTGCGGCGCAGATCCATGTCGAAGCGGCTGAGGATTTCCTTGCCGCGATAGACCAGCGTGGTATCGACGCCGAGGCCGTGGAAGATGTTGGCGAACTCGACCGCGATATAGCCGCCGCCTTCGATCATGATCGCCTTCGGCAGTTCCTTGAGGTCGAAGGCCTCATTGGAAAAGATGCAGTGCTCATGGCCGGGCAACGCCGGATGCGCCGCCGGACGGCCGCCGGTGGCGATCAGGATCTGGTCGGCGGTGACGGTGCGGTCTTCGCTCAGAAGATGGATCACATGTGGGTCGACAATCACCGCCCGCGAGTGAAAGGTCTCGCCGCCGGAGCCCTCGACATTCTTCTTGTAGATCGCCTCCAGCCGGCTGATCTCGCGATCCTTGTTGGCGACCAGCGTTTGCCAGTCGAAAGTGGCTTCCGGCACGGTCCAGCCATAGCCGGCCGCATCGGCAAAATGCTCCGGAAATTGCGAGGCATAGACATAGAGCTTCTTCGGCACGCAGCCCCTGATGACGCAGGTGCCGCCGAACCGGTACTCCTCCGCGATGCCGACGCGCTTGCCGAGCGACGCCGCGACGCGCGCCGCCCTCNCCCCGCCGGAACCGCCGCCGATGACGAAGAGATCGTAATCATAACCGGCCATGACGCGGCTCCTTGAACTTCAGGAAATGAGCTTCGGAAATCCCGTCACAGGTAGGCTGCAAACCGTCAAAAGAAAAGCCCGGACAAGCCGGGCTTCATGAATGGCCGCAAGGCCGTTTGCCGGATCAGTTTGCCGAATTGTCCGCGGGGGCCGCACCATCGGCAGGTGCCGCGCCATCCGCTGGGGCTGCAGCATCGGCGGGCGCCGCCGGCGCCTTCGCCTTGGCCGCCGCGGCCAGCGTTTCGCCGACCTGCTGTGCGAGATCGCGGGCAACGCCGTTTTGCCAAATGTCGGCCGCCTTGACCAAATCACGCGTCACGGTCGGGCCGCTGTCGAGCAGCTTCTTGCCGGCCTCGGAGGTATAGAAGGCCGCGATGTCGTTGAGATCTTTTTCGGAAAACACCTTCGCGTAGGCAAGGGCTGCTTCCTTCTCGAGATCCGCACGGCGCGAGGCCATGGCCAGCGCCTTCTCGTTGATCGTCTTGCCGATCAGCTCCTGCATGTCGGGGTTCTTCTGGATGAGCTGCGATTCGAGCGCGGCCGCCGCCTGCGGCAGGATGTTGTCGAACGGGTCGGTTGCGTGGATCGCCGCGACCGCCGCCCGGGCAGCCTTCAGGTGCGATTCCGTGACATCCTGTGAAAACGCCGGCGAGGAGAAGGCGATAACGGCCGAAGCCGCCAGAAAGGCGCAAAGGCTGCGAACCCGGTTATGCAACATCATGGTCGGTAGAACTCCCTGGTTTTCGGGCGGCATGGACGGTTTGGATACCGTCGCCGCCGGCGATGATGGCCGCTGACGCCAGCCCGATGAAAAGACCATGCTCGACCACGCCCGGAATGGCGTGGAGAGCATTCGAAAGCGCTCTTGTATCCGGAATGCGGCCAAAAGATGCATCGAGGATAAAATGGCCGCCGTCTGTAACAAAAGCCTGGCCTCCCGTCATCCTCAATGTAATCGGACCGGAAAGGCCGAGCTTTTCAGCCGCTGCCGCCACCGCGATCTCGGTGGCGCGCAGGCCGAACTGGTTGACTTCGATCGGCAGCGGAAACCGGCCGAGCGTTTCGACCATCTTCGACCGGTCGGCAATGACGATCATGCGCTGCGAGGCCGCGGCGACGATCTTCTCGCGCAGCAGCGCGCCGCCGCCGCCCTTGATCAAGGTCAGTTCTGGATCGACCTCGTCGGCGCCGTCGACGGTGAGATCGAGCTCCGGCGTCTCCTCCAGTGTCGACAGAGGCACGCCAAGTTCGCGACACAGCGCGGCCGTGCGTTCCGAAGTCGGCACGCCGATCACGGTCATGCCGGTCGCGACCTTGTCGGCAAGCAGCCGCACGAACTCTTCCGCCGTGGTGCCGGTGCCGATGCCGAGCCGCATGCCATCCGTGACATGGGCAAGAGCCGCCCGCGCGGCCTCGACCTTCAACTGTCTTGCATCCATGCCGCTTATTGCCCAGAAATCTTGGTGTTTTGGGCTCGTAGCATTTTTGCCGCCGAGGTCAAAGCTTTTGACCGTGGTCAAAGCCTTTGGCAGCCTGTCCACCGGTCTGCTTGCCTTGGCGCGCCGCAGCCGCTATCGCCTGCCGATGCACAAACCTGCGCAGGATGGATCATGAGTCGCCCGATCATCGTGTTCGACCTCGACGGAACGCTGATTGATACGGCGCCGGACCTGCTCGACAGCCTCAACCACAGCCTGGCGGCAAGCGAGCTCGCGGCCGTCGACGAGGCTGGCTTCAGGCGCTTCGTCGGTCACGGCGGCCGCGTGATGATCGAGCGGGCGCACGCCGCCCAGCAACGATCGCTCGACGTCGCCGAGCACGACCGCCTGCTGAAACTGTTCCTCGATCACTACACCGACAACATTCCCGGCAAATCCCGCCCCTACCCCGGTGTCGTCGAGGCGATCGCGCGTTTCGAGAAGGCAGGCTATCTGCTGGCCGTCTGCACCAACAAATACGAGGCCAACTCGCTGGCGCTGATCGAAGCGCTCGGCCTGACCAGGCATTTCGCGGCCATCGCCGGCCAGGACACGTTCGCGTTCCGCAAGCCTGATCCGCGCCACCTGACCGAAACCATCAAGCTCGCCGGCGGCGAGCCGCACCGCGCCCTGATGGTCGGCGATTCGCAAACCGACATCGACACCGCAAAGGCCGCCGGTATTCCCGTCGTCGCGGTGGATTTCGGCTATACCGACCGGCATGTGCGCGAGTTCGAGCCCTCGGCCGTGATCTCGCATTTCGACGCGCTGACGCTCGATCTGGCGCAAAGGCTGATCGCCGCCGCGGGACACTGACGGAAAAGCCGTCGGCGACACGCCGGCGACAGGTTCCGAATGGCGGCAAATCCGATCCGTATCAGAACGCCGGACACCGCCTTGACTTCCCCAGCCTGCCTCCCTTATATCGCGGCTCGCTTGGCCTTCGGGCAACGAGCGGGCGATTAGCTCAGCGGGAGAGCACACCCTTCACACGGGTGGGGTCGCAGGTTCAATCCCTGCATCGCCCACCATTCTTTCCCAAAAAAATCGAAATCTGAATCTAGACTGAAGGGTTACCTACTTCGCGAGCGCAGAAGCGATAAGACCCGCAATTCCTGAATCTCTTGCCACTGCGCACCATCCATACATCTCAATCAAAAATTGCCCCTTGTCGCGCACATCACCTGCCATACCAATTTTGTCAGAGATTACTTTCAGTACGGTCCAAGTTTTCTTTAAGATGGCGGCGGCTGAAGTGTTATCTTGAGGCTCAGGGAAGCCGCGCTCAAGGGCCAAGTAGGCTCCAATTACTTCTCGCAGCGATTCGACAGTGTAACCCCAGCCAAGCCAATTGAGTCGATCCATTCGGGTTCGACATCGCTGCAATCCATCAATCAGCGCCTGGCGAATAAAATCTTGTTCGCCTAATTGGATATCATAAAGCCAACTTAGAAGTGTATCAATAAGTTCGATGATCTCCTTAGCCTCAGCATCGTCGAGTTTCGGGTATGATATTCTTGCCCTGACCTGTCCAGAAAGTACACTAATGGCCGCAGCGTGAGGTCCACGGAGTATCGAGGCCCCTGTACCCTGAGAATTCCACGCATTTAGGAGAGACCCACGGCCGAAGGCTGAATTTACCTTCGCGATGTGTTCACTTATCTCAATTCGCTGATCCTCGTCTAAGTCCAATTCTGCGACGATTTTTGAGAGGAGTTCAAGTCGGTCAGATATTGAAAAAACGATCTCGTAAAAATCTCGCGACCATTGGTTAACGCCGAAGATCGCGGCTAAGTGTCGATCCCCCGGCTGTTCAGAAGGTTTCGCAAGCCTCTTGCAGATGTCGGCGATTTCGCGTGCAGGATCAGTTTTTGTGGCCATACAGCATCCCTCTAAAATCGCTCCTATTCCCTTTGTCAAACAGTCGCAACTGCAAATTAAGTTGGAGCTTGATAGACAGGCTATGCGCCCATGTCAGTGAGGAATACGCCGATTGATTTTTGCTTAGCTGTCTCTTCCAGCATTTGAAGCCTCCTCCCGTTTCTTCCTCCTAAGACGTTGAAGATGTTCGAACATTGTTGTACGCGGCCGCTTCCCGAAGTGCTCGGTTACAAACTCACTATGGCTGTCGTCACAGGCGAAGACAAATTCCTTTGCAGCGCCGACGATCAAGCGATTGATGCCTGCCACGAACTCGACCGACTCACGACGCTCTATAAGGCGTTGTGTCTCGATGTTGTTCACCGCCACAAACAGGCGTCTTGGTCCAATCGGCAGCATGATATACGAGTCCTGAGAAGCAAATTCATACAGGGTTAGAATTGGTCGATCACTCGTCAAGAATTCAGAGTGGCCGGAAACCTGTCGAAAAAACCACCTCATGTTATTGATCATGCTACCTATCAGACGATGATCGATCAGCTTTGGCGCAATCGAGATCGCCCAACTTTCGAAATCTTTAGACCCTCGACTTTCAAGGTATTCGGCGAAAGTGGCTGGGCCTCCTGGCTGCTTCTTTTTCAAATATTCTTGTTCCAGTTTTGGGATACGTAGGAGCCATTCTTCGTTTAGCGATGTCTTCAATGTTTCAATGTCATTCGGCATTCGCATCATGAGTGACATCAGAAATCGGGACCATGCACTTCTAGCTTTAGACTCCCGGTTAATTCTAGGATCCCCTGCCTCGATCATTGTGAGCGCGTCGTGTGCCAAAGAATCCATTGGTGACATGAAGTTCTTTTCGACCCATTGGGCTTCACCAACCGGTTTAGTGGGATCGGAATAGAGGTAATCCTCGCCGCCAGATTGCGTCGGGTAGACCCATTTGCGGTCAATCTTGCCGCCATGAACCTGGCGGTATCGGCGCAATCGGCCATCTGCTCCAGTCCAACGGGACTGATAAAAGCTGGGCAGATAGTGGTGAAATATCGGTTCGCTTGGCATTGATGCTTGTTACCACGAGTCGTAGGTTTAATTCCTACTCGCGTACACAACGGTAAGGTCGACGTTGTCCGCCATCTGCTTCCTTGACGTCACATTTCAAAGCCGACCCTAGCAACTACACGTCGCCCCTCCCCCAAATCCCCTGCGCAAAACTCAAGGCGATACTGTAGCTCTAGAACTGGCATGCATTCCCTTTGCGGAACCAACCAACCCACCAGCGAGTTTCCCTGCGTTGAACCTTGAGGGAAAACCATGTCCAGATTTCTCATGTCGACAAGCGTCGCCGTTCTTCTCGCCGCCGGACCGGCTTTGGCGGGCGATGACACGCCACTGCCGCCGCCTAACGCCAAGAAGCTGTCGGATATCCTCGCCAAGGTCGAGCAGCGCGATGGCTTCCGCTATGTGAAGGAAGTCGACTGGGACGATGGCGCCTACACCGTCACCTACTACACGGCGGACAAGGCCAAGGTCGAAATCACCTATGACCCGGTGACCGCCGAGCCGAAATAAGGCTCCTCGCAAGCACCTGTCGTTCGGCTGATCGTGCGCCAGCAGTTGTCGGCCCAGCATCTGTGCGGTGGCGCCTGAGCCGCCTACGACGCTTGCCATGATGACACGGTTTTTCGGCCCCTTGCGTTGGCGCGTCTTTGATGGCTGACTGGATCGGCGCCGCATTGGGGAATGGGCATGGCGACGGCGAAGCACATATTGAAGCGCATCCTGATGATGTTTGCCGGTTATCTGGTCGCCGTGCTGGTCGGGCTGGTCGCCGTGGCGGCGATTTACGGCGTGCTCAGTTCCCTGCCCGACGCGCCCGAATATTTCGACGTCATGGGCGTGACCCCGATCGCGGTCCTGGTGGTGCCGCCGCTCGGCATGTTCGTCTATTTCCTGACGATCGTGGTGACCGGCCTGCAGACGCTCATCTTCGCGCTGATCGCCGAGTTCTTTTCGCTGCGCAACTTCCTGCTGCACATGTTCTTCGGCGCCGCCGCCGCTGCCGGCGGCTTCTTCCTGATCTGGCCGGGAACAACGGAGGACATGGATCCCGAACGCTGGGCCGACATCGGCATCATCGCCGCCGCCGGCCTGTTCGCCGGACTTGTCTATTGGCTGATCGCCGGCCGCGAGGCCGGCTTCCGGCGGCCTCTGTCGGCAGGTTGACTATTATCAGCTCGATGGCGAGCGCACCGATTCGGTCGCGTCCATGGCCTGCTTCAGCCGCGAATCGCGATCGTAGACATCGCCGAAATACTCGACCTTGCCGGACATGTCGGGCCAGGCGGTGAAATAGGCGACATAGACGGGAATCTTGCGGGTCACATCCTGCGTCGAATGTCCGTGCTTCAACTTCTCCGCGATATAGTCGACCGAGGTGTCGAGCACGGCCGCCGCCATGCCGCGCGGATCCTGCAGCCGCACGCAGCCATGGCTGAGCGCGCGCATATCCTGCTTGAAGAACGATTTCTGCGGCGTGTCGTGCATATAGATCGCGTGCTTGTTGGGGAACAGGATCTTCAGTTCGCCCAACGCATTGGCTTCGCTCGGCTGCTGGCGCACGCTGTAGGGGATGTTGGAGCCATAAGCGCCCCAATTGACCGCCGACGACGGGATGCGCTTGCCGCGCGAATCGGTCACCTCATAGCCGGCACGGTCGAGATAGCCGGGATCGTTGCGCAGCCTGGGCAGCATTTCGTTGACGATGATCGACTGCGGCACGCCCCAATAGGGATGAAAATCGACCTGCTTGATCTGGTCGTAGAAGAAAGCGGTCTGGTTGGTGGTCCGGCCGATCACGGCGCGCGTCTTCAGCTTTTCCTGGCCGTCGTCGATATAGCTGGCGGTAAATGCCGGCTGGTTGATGAAAACGCGCGGGCTGCCGAGATCGGAAGGCAGCCAGCGCAGTTCTTCCAGCGCCACTTGCACCTTGAGCAGCCTGTCGGCCTTCGACGTCCCGGCCAGCAAGGCGACCGTGCGCGGTCCGATCACGCCGTCGCCCTTCATGCCTTCCTTCTGCTGCACCGCCTTGATCAGCGGTATCAGCTCGGGAACGTACACTTCGCTCGTTGCCAGCCGCGACAGCATCTCGCCATAGGCGCCGCCCATCTCGTCATCGAGATTGCGCGCGATCAGCGTCAGCAGTTTTGGGAGTTCGGGGCTGGTGTCGCCCGGCTTCAGCAGCAGCTTGGGATCGACGACGATCTCGTTTTCGGCGCTGGCCTGCAAGGATTCCAGCTCGACGCGCAACGCCTGGTATTCGGGGTTCTGCGGATGACGCGATTCGAGATAGGTGCGCACTTCCTGTGTATGCGCCAAGGTTTTCAGCACACCGACGAGGTCGAGCGGCTTGGCCGGGAAATCATAATAGCCGGTCATGCGGTTGGGTTCGATTCGGCCGCTCTGGGCGTCATGAGCGTAGCGCAGCACACGTGCCGACAGCGCCATCTCGAAGCGTACGAGTTCCTTCAGCCGTGCCGCCTCGTCGGCCGTCGAGGCGCTGGCCGCGGGCACCTCGACCGTGTAGTCGGCGGGCGTCAGGCCATAGCTCGCGGCCTCGCCCAGCACCCGCACCGCATCCTGCGCACGGCTGTTCGGGGTTGATCCGCCCACCCAGATGAAATCAGGGTTGGCCGAGTAGTAGGCGATCAGCGCCTTGGCGATGTCCGGCTCGGCGTAGAGCTCATAATCGGAAAGCCCTGCAATGGCCTCGTGGAAAGCAGCGACCGTGGCCGATGGCACGAAAGCGGCGTCTTGCGGCGTCGCCGGCTGCGGCGCGGCGGCCAGCCCCGAGAAGTCGACGCGCACCAGCCTGTCGGCCTTGTATGTATAGTAGGAGGGGCTGCTGATCCTCACGCCATCACCGCCGCCAGCCGAAACTTTCGGCTTGGGTTTGTTTGGCGGAGGAGGCGGAAAGTCGCCTTTTGGCGCGTGCTTGACGCCGCCGCCGAACAGCATATCGAAGAGCCCTTGAGCGCCTGCCTGAGGCGTGCCGAAAGCAAGTGTCGCCGTAATCGCCATCAGCGACACTACGGTTGTTTTCTTATCGAGGAATTTCATGGATCACCCGCTCCGGCCGCAACCGGTTCCCGTTCCGCACGTAAACCGTCCCGCTCACCGCATGGCGGATGTAAGGCGCGACTATACCGATTCATACCGATTTCGTTAAGCTTTCATAAATTTCCGAAAGCCTGTTGCAGAACAGTTTCACAACATCGTGACGGCTGGAGCGAGGGTGTTCGCTCCAGCCCGGGCAACGCCCTGGAATCAGGCGTTGGCGCCTCCGTCGTCGATGGTCAGCGCTGCGCCGGCGCGCGACGGTGCTTCGTGCGCCGCACTGATGGCGACGGTCGCCGGGGCGATGGCCGCGTGGCGGACGATGGCCGGCGCCGACAAGACGTGACAAACGCCAGCCATTGTGCTGGAAATCCAAACAGCAGCCAGATGCGCGATCGGGAGGAAAGCCTGTGAAGAAGGGTTATCGCGAACTGCTGGATGAGGCGAATGCCGAGATCGAAGTGGTTTCGCCGGAGGAAGCCGCCGGACTGCTCGAGGACGAAGGCACCATCTTCGTCGACCTGCGCGATCCGCGCGAGATCGAACGCGACGGCAGGATTCCCGGCGCCAAGCATGTCACCCGTGGCATGCTGGAGTTCTGGATCGATCCCGAAAGCCCCTACCACAAGCCGTTCTTTGCCTCGGAAAAGAGCTTCGTCTTCTTCTGTGCCGGCGGCTGGCGTTCGGCGCTGGCCACCAAGACGGCGCAGGACATGGGGCTTTCGCCGGTCAAGCACATCCTCGGCGGCTACACCGCCTGGAAGGCGGCCGGTTTGCCCGTCGAGCCCGGCGACAAGAAGAAATAGTTTCGACGTCGCTCAATGCAGCAGCGACGGCTCCCGGGCCACGAAGGCGACGGCGCGTTCGACCACGCCCTTGTCGGCGAGAATGCGCCGGTGGCCGAGCCCGTCAGCCCAATGCAGCCGCACGTGATCGCCGGCGCCGGCATAGCGCCTGGCATGATCGGCCGGCACCTCGCGGTCGTCGGCCGCGTGGATGACAAGTGTCGGCACCGGCGCCTGGGCGAGCTGGCGGTCGCCGGTGAATTCGTGCAGCGGCCGGCCGGAAAGGTGTTGGACACGGTCCGCCATCGCGACCTGTGAGCGCGGCCCGACATTGAGCATGCGGCTGAAGTCGGCGAAGATCGCTGGCAGCGAGCTTGGCGCCGCGATCAGCACCAGACGTCCGGCCGCCAGTGGCGGGATGTTCTTGACCGAACCGGCGATGGCGTTGGCCGCAACGGCGCCGCCGAAGGAATGGCCGATCGCCGCCGCGAATGGACCGAACCATTCGCCGGCGACGCGCACCGCTTCAACGGCGTTGACCATGTTCAGGTGCCTGCCCTGCGACTGGCCATGCCCCGGCAGGTCAAGCGAAACGACCCTGTAGCCGGCCGCGCGATAGCCTTCGATCAACGCGCGCATATATTCGGTGCGCGAACGCCAGCCATGAACGACGAGCACCGTGCCGGCGGCCGTCCTGCCCGGCTCCGGCCGGAATTCATGCACCATGACGCAGCCGGTCGCGGTCTTCAGCCGGTGATGGCGCGCTTCGGCCATGAACTCGGCGGCGCGGCCGATGGCGCGGCGCTCGCCGTCGGTCAGCGCCTTGGCGCTCGGCGTGCGGCAGAACAGTTCGAAAGCCGCGCGCCCGGTGATGCGTGGCGCGATATGTTCGGCCGCACCAAACACACCTCGGATGACCTTCAGCCCGAATGATGCCATAGTGAGAATCCATCCATACGTTCAAGCATGAACATAATAGTTCAAAGATGAACAATAGACAAGAGCTACCCTGGGACAACCCGCGTTTTCGCAACTGGGTCGCGGTGGCGCGCGCCTGCCATGTGCTGGAGCGCACGCTGGCGGTGAAACTCGCGCCGCTCGATCTCAAGCCGGCGCAGCTCGACGTGCTGATGAACCTCTACCGCCACCCCGGCATGTCGCAGCACGACCTTGCCCGCAAGCTGCTCGTCGGCCGCTCCAACATCACCATGCTGCTGCCGCAACTGGAGGCACGCGGCCTGCTGCGCCGCGAGAGCGACGAGAAGGACAGGCGCATCCTGCGGCTCGCTCTGACCGAAGCCGGCGAGGCACTGCTGATGCAGGCGCTGAAAGTGCACATGGCGCTGATCGAAAAGGCGATGAGCCAATCGACGCCGGAACAGTGCGACATGATCGGCGACCAGATGCGCAAGATCTATGAAGTGCTGAAGGAGGCCTAGCACCCAATGTGCACCGGCTACCACATCGTCTTCTTCGCCCGCTCTGGCCATTCCTTGTCGTAAGCCTCGCCGTCGATGTTCTTGCGGCTGGTGATTTCCAGGATCTGTCCGGGCGTCGGCAGCGACTTCGGATCGACATGCCTGGCCGGGTTCCACAGTTCCGATCGCACGATGGCGCGGGCGCACTGGAAATAGACCGAATCGACATCGATGACGGTCACCGAGCGCGCCGCCTTGCCCTCGATCGTGAACGACGCGCAAAGTGCTGCATCCGTGGTGATATGGGCCCGACCGTTGATGCGCAGCGTGGTGCCGGAACCCGGCACCAGGAACAGCAGCCCGACACGCGGATCCCTGATGATGTTCTTCAGCGAATCGGCGCGGTTGTTGCCACGCCGATCCGGCATCATCACCGTTCGCGGATCGACGATCCTGACGAAGCCGGCGAGATCGCCGCGTGGCGAGCAGTCGAGCCCCTCCGGCCCGCTGGTCGCCAGGGCGACGAAGGGCGAGGCCTCGATGAAGGCGGTATATTCAGGGATGAGATGATCGAGTTCCTTGACCAGCGAGGCCTCGCCCGGAATTCCATAGAGCGCCTCGAGCTGCTCGACCGTGGTGATGATGGACATCGTTTTCGCCTCCGAACCTTTGCCGGCGCTACTCCAGATATGTGACGTCCTGACGACGCCAGCATGCGGGGAATCAGCGATCCCGGCTCAAGCCCTTCTCCGCCAATTCCGCGACATAGGCATTCCAGCGCTCGTCCTTCTCGTGTCCGAGCGTGTGCAGGTAGTTCCAGGTGAATATGCCGGTGTCGTGGAAATCGTCGAAGGTGATGCGCACGGCATAATTGCCAATCGGCTCGATCTTCAGGATCGCCACATTCCGCTTGCCGGGAACCGTCACGCGCTGTTCGGGCGAATGGCCCTGCACCTCCGCCGAAGGCGACGCCACGCGCAAGAGCTCCGCCGGCAGCTCGAAAGGCTGGTGACCGGGAAACGTCACGGTGAGCTGCTTGCGGTCCTTCGAGACCCTGAGTTCTTTTGGCGCGGTCATTCTGTTCGATCCGGTGTCATCCACCCTTCCCTACGCTGCTTCGCCAGGGCGGAAAAGGCCGTTTGAGATGAGCCGACATGCAATGTCGGCCTCGAGATGTTACCAGGGATCAACACCTTCTATCTTGAATGGCTAGCCGCTTCGTATCACATAGCGGTATATAACGATGCCACTCACGGCTACCGGAAGCGCTTGAAGCATGGACATGATCGACCCCTTCGGTCGCACGATCAGCTATCTCAGAGTGTCGGTCACCGACCGCTGCGATTTCCGTTGCACCTATTGCATGGCCGAGGACATGGCCTTCCTGCCCAAGAAGGATCTGCTGTCGCTGGAAGAACTCGACCGGCTCTGCACCGTCTTCATCGAAAAGGGTGTCAGAAAGCTGCGCCTCACCGGCGGTGAACCGCTGGTGCGCAAGAACATCATGCATCTGGTGCGCCAGTTGTCGCGGCACCTCGAAAGCGGCGCCCTGGAAGAATTGACGCTGACGACCAACGGCTCGCAGCTTGCGCGCTTCGCCGCCGAACTCGCCGATTGCGGCGTGAAGCGCATCAATGTTTCGCTCGATACGCTCGACGCCGACAAGTTCCACAAGATCACCCGCTGGGGCCATCTCGACAAGGTCATGGCCGGCATCGACGCCGCTCAGGCGGCCGGGCTGAAGGTCAAGCTCAACGCGGTGGCGCTGAAGGATTTCAACGACGCCGAACTGCCCGAGATGATGCGCTGGGCGCATGGCCGCGGCATGGATCTGACGGTCATCGAAACCATGCCGATGGGCGAGATCGACGCCGACCGCACAGACCAGTACCTGCCGCTGTCGCTGCTGCGTGCCTCGCTGGAGCGCCAGTTCACGCTGACCGACATCCCCTTCAAGACCGGCGGCCCGGCGCGCTACGTTCATGTCGCCGAAACGGGCGGAAAACTTGGGTTCATCACGCCGATGACGCACAATTTCTGCGAGAGCTGCAACCGCGTCCGGCTGACCTGCACCGGCACGCTCTATATGTGCCTCGGCCAGGAAGATGCCGCCGATCTGCGTGCGCCCTTGCGTGCGTCAGAAGGCAATGAGTTGCTCGCCGACGCTATCGACGAAGCCATCGGCCGAAAGCCCAAAGGTCATGATTTCATCATCGACCGCCGAACCAGCCGCCCCTCGGTGTCCCGGCATATGAGCGTCACCGGCGGCTGACCTTCCCGCGGATTTGTGCAAGGATTGCCTCGTGGCCTTCGGACTACGGGGTAACGCATGAGGCGGTTCTTTTCGATCGTGACGTCTTTCGCGACGATTTCGGCAAGCGCCGCGATTGCCGCGCCTTTCACCTATGTGAACGAGCGTTTCGGCACGGTCTGCACCTTCCCGGATGAGATATTCAACGATCGCCAGCCTGAGCCGGACAATGGCGACGGACAGGTATGGCTGAGCGCGGACGGCGCCAGCCTGACCTGCTCCGGCATCGCCAACATCGACGACGAAACCCCGAAAGGCTTCGTCGCCGAAGAGAAGGTGAGCAAGGAGCCAGGCTACAAGATCACCTACAGCAAGACCGGCAAGGACTGGGCGGTGTTGTCGGGGGTCAAGACCGACAAGATCTTCTACGAGCGGCGTTTGTTCGGAAAGGACGGCGTCATCCGCACGGTGTGGATCGATTACCCGCCGGCTGTGAGATCGAAATACGACCCGCTGGTCGGTGCGATCGCCGGCAGTCTCAAAGGGCCATGAGCATTCTCGGGCACATCCCAGAAAAAGTCTGATCCGCAAACGGTTGTCGGATTTACCGCCAGCACGTTCCGGCCTAGCTTTCGCTCGGCGGAATCGTCGCTCACAGGGGGTTACATCATGCGCAAACTCATTCTTTCTCTCGCATTGCTCGGCCTTGCGGCCGTGCCCGCGGCAGCCCAGTCGATCGGCGGCACCTACACCGTTGCCGGCACCAATTTCGACGGATCGCCCTATGGCGGCGAAGCCACCATCACGCTGACCAGCGGAACCACCTGCACGATCCATTGGGAAACGGGCGGCTCTTCTTCCGACGGTATCTGCATGCGCAACGACAATGCCTTTTCGGCCGGCTATGTCATGGACAAAGACATCGGCCTCGTCGTCTACAAGGTTCAGGATGATGGCTCGCTGCATGGCCTGTGGACGATCGCCGGCAAGGAAGGCAACGGCACCGAGATCCTGACGCCAAAGAAATAGCCATCGCGGCGGCACGGCTTGTCGGGATGCGAATTCGCTTTCCGGCAGATACGCGACGAATCCGGACATGATTTCCCACCAGGACGATGGACGACCGGGCCCTGGTACAGCCCTTTGCCGTTGCTGTTTCGCGGCGGGCTGTTACAGGCTTGCTTGCCAAAGCAACCGGTAGATGTCTTGCCTCTTTCTCCAAATCTTCGCGGCGCGTTGTTCATGATGGTGGCGATGGTTGGCTTCACGCTCAACGACGCCATCACCAAATACTCGTCGCAATCGATGAACATGGCGCAGGTCATGCTGATCAGGGGAGCGTTTGCCTCGCTCTTCGTCGGCCTGCTGGCCTGGCAGCGTGGCGCGCTTTTCCAGCCGCGCCTGATGCTGCAGCCTTTGGTGGCAATCCGCGTCCTGGCCGAAGCCGGCGCCACGGTGTCATTCCTCGTGGCGCTGGCCCATCTGCCGATCGGCAGTGTCTCGGCCGTTCTGCAGGCGCTGCCGTTGGCGGTGACGATGGGTGCGGCGCTGTTTTTCGGCGAAGCGGTCGGCTGGCGTCGCTGGCTGGCGATCGCCGCTGGTTTCGCCGGCGTTATGATCATCGTGCGGCCGGGCTTTGACGGTTTCAGCCTGTATTCCCTTTGGGCGCTGGCCAGCGTTGCCTGCTGCACCGTGCGCGATCTCGCCACCAGGCGCATCCCTCAGGCCATCCCGACCATGCTCGTCTCGACCGCCACCGCCCTTGCGATGACCGTCGTCGGCGCGGCGTTGCTGGCGCCGATGGGCGGCTGGACGCCGATGAGCGGCAAAAGCACGGCGCTGCTGGCGCTGGCGGCGGTGCTGGTGCTCGTCGGCTATCAGTTCATCATCATGGCGATGCGCTCGGGCGAAATCTCCTTCGTCGCGCCATTCCGCTACACCGCACTCCTTTGGTCCATACTGCTCGGCTTGATCGTCTTCGGCGATTTTCCGGACGCGCCGATGATCGTCGGCGCAACAATAGTCGTCGGCTCCGGTCTCTATACGCTTTATCGCGAACGGGTGGTCGGCCGGCGAAGGATCGTCGCCGAAAGCACCGGGCCGGCCATGGCGCCAGATGGTATCTAGATGGGATCTAGCCGGATGGGATCTGGAAAGACGGGATCCAGGAAGTCGCTTGCGATTTTCCGCGGCAGGCCTACAGGCTGAGTGTCATGAAGCGAGACGTAGCCGGGATCATCCTGGCAGGTGGCCAGTCGAGACGAATGGGCGGTGGCGACAAGAGCCTGTTGCCGCTCGGCGGCGGCTGTGTCCTCGACCAGGTGCTGTCGCGCCTTGGCCCGCAGATCGAGACCCTGGCGCTGAGCGCCAATGGCGATCCGGAACGCTTTTCCCGCTTCGGATTGCCCGTGCTTGCCGACACGGTCCCGGGCTTTGCCGGACCGTTGGCCGGCATCCTGACCGGTCTTGAATGGGCCGTTGCCGGCACGCCTTGCGAGGCGATTGTCACCGCCGCCGGCGATACGCCTTTCCTGCCGCTCGACCTCGTCGACCGCCTGGCAGCGGCGGCAAGCGAGAATCCTGGGTCAATTGCCGTGGCCTCTTCGGCCGGCCGGCGGCATCCGACCTTCGCGCTGTGGCCGGTCGAATGCCGTGATGCGCTGCGGCAGTTCCTGGTCGATGAGGACAACCGGCGGGTTTCGGCCTTCATCGAGCGCCATGGTCATGTCGAGGTGGAATTCCCGGTCCCGCAATCCGCCGGGCTCGACCCGTTCTTCAACATCAACGTGCCCGACGACCTTGCCCAGGCCGCGCGCCTGTTGCAGAGCATGACGCCATGAACAGACGCGTCTTCGGCATCACCGGCTGGAAAAACTCCGGCAAGACCACACTGACCGAAAAGCTGGTCGCCGAGCTCGTGCGGCGCGGCTGGAAGGTCTCGACGGTCAAACATGCCCATCATGATTTCGACATCGACAAGCCGGGCGCCGACAGCTTCCGCCATCGGCAGGCCGGCGCCACCGAGGTTGCGATCGTGTCCGGCAACCGCTGGGCGCTGATGCACGAGTTGCGTGGCGAGGATGAACCGCCGCTGGATGGCATCCTCTCGCGGCTCGCCCCGTGCGACATCGTGCTGGTCGAGGGCTACAAGAGCGAATCCCACCGCAAGATCGAAACCAGGCGGCTGGACGCAAAGGACCGGACGCCGCTTTCGGCAAGTGATCCCAATATTGTCGCTGTCGCCGCGGATTTCGCCATCGCGGACAAGAACCTGCCGGTATTCGCCCTCGACGACGTAAAATCGATAGCCGACTTCATCGAGCGCACGACCGGCCTCGTTGCCTGAGAACTAACGTAACGGCAGAACGCGATTGCCGATCTTGGTGGTTTTGCAGTTGCTTTTTTCTTGGAAAGAGTGGGAGTATCGCCCTCAGCGGGCGGTCAAAAGCACCGCCCCACAGAGCCGTTTCGGAACGACGGCCGGGACCATAAAGAGAGGACTATCATGCGTATTGCACTGCGTATCGCGCTCGCCGCTTCGGCCGCGCTGCTGACGCTCGGCGTAGCCCAGGCCCAGGAGAAAACCCTGAGGATCGGCACCGAGGGCGCCTACCCCCCGTTCAACAACCTGACCTCTGACGGCAAGCTCGTCGGCTTCGACATCGACATCGCCCAGGCGCTTTGCGACCAGATGAAGGTCAAGTGCACCTTCGTCGCCCAGGATTGGGACGGCATCATCCCGGCGCTCCAGGCTGGCAAGTTCGACGCCATCGTCGCTTCGATGTCGATCACGCCGGAGCGGAAGGAGAAGGTCGACTTCTCGCACAAATACTACAACACACCCTCGGCGCTCGCCGTGCCGAAGGACTCGACGCTGAAGGGTGTGACCAAGGAAGATCTCGCCGGCAAGACCATCGGTGTCGCCACCACGACCACCCATTTCAACTATGCCTCGAAGACCTACACCGACAGCACCGTGAAGGGCTATCCGAGCAGCCCCGAGGAGCAGGCGGATCTTGCCAATGGTCGTCTCGACGCCATCGAGGACGATATTGTCGTGCTGCAGCAATGGCTGGATTCGCCTGATGGCGCCTGCTGCAAGATCCTCGGCCAGCCGTCGCCGCAACCCGTCGATATCTTCGGACCGGGCGCAGGCATTGCGGTGCGCAAGGGCGAGACCGACCTGGTCAACAAGCTCAATGAAGCCATCGACGCCATCCGCGCCAATGGAAAATACAAGGAAATCAACGACAAGTACTTCAAGTTCGACGTCTACGGCGCCGAGTCCTGATAGACAGGTTCAAGACGGCGGGGAACTCCCCGCCGTCTTTCTATTCATCTTGGGAACGCCGTGGGGATAAGATCCGTCGATGCCAGCCCAGAGCATATGGACACTTCTCAGTTGGGGACCTGATGGTTGGAGTGACGATATTGCGTATGGCATCGTAGTAACGGTTCTGCTTGCGCTGGCGACGCTGCCCATTGGTTTGACGATTGGCTTTTTCATTGCGCTGGGCAAGCAATCCGAAGAGCCCTCGCTGCGCCTCGCCGCCAATATCTACACCACGGTCTTCCGTGGCCTGCCGGAACTGGTGACGCTCTTCCTGTTCTTCTTCGGCGTGCCGATCCTGCTGCAGCACCTCATCCGCTATTTCCGGCCTGAAGCAACGATCGACGTCAACAGCTTCGTCGCCGGTATGATCGTGCTCTCGCTGATCTTCTCATCCTACGCCAGCGAGGTTTTCCTTTCGGCCTTTCGTGCCATCCCGAAGGGGCAATATGAGGGTGGCTACGCCATCGGACTTTCGTACGGGCAGACAATGCGCAAGGTGATCTTGCCGCAGCTGCTGCGCATCGCCTTCCCCGGTCTCGAGAATTGCTGGCTCAGCCTGTTGAAGGACACCTCGCTGGTGTCGGTCGTCGGTCTGGCGGAGACGTTGCGCAACGCCGGTGTGGCCGCTCGCGTGACAAAACATTCGTTCCTGTTTTATGGCGTGGCGGCCTTGGTCTTTCTCGGTCTGGCCATCGTGTCGTCCTTCGCCACCAGCGCCATCTTGCGCTCGCTCGGCAAACGGGAGGCGCAACGATGAGTGCCACCGCCACCATGGTTGAACGGCCGCCGCCACAGCTGCGCGGCTGGCCACGCAAGCGTATCGTCGGCTATGCGCTGGTTGGCCTGTGGATAGCCTTTGGCCTCGGCATCGTCAGCTATCTCTTCTTTGCCTGGAACGCCGCCTTCTTCGCCAAATATGCGCCCGCCTATATGCGGGGGCTGGGCGTCACCCTGTCGCTGGTGGCCATCTCGATGGTGCTTGGCGCCGTTCTGTCGATGCCTGTTGCCTATGGACGCATGTCCAGGAACCGGATCCTGTCCGGCCTTGCCTATTGCTACGTCTACTTTTTCCGGGGCACGCCACTACTGGTCCAGACATTCCTGGTCTATTACGGGCTGGGTTCGTTCCGGCCGGAGCTCCAGATGATCGGGCTCTGGGATTTTTTCAAGGATGCCTTCAACTGTGGCGTCTTTGCCTTTTCGCTCAACACCGCCGCCTACCAGGCGGAAATCCTGCGCGGCGCCATCGAGAGCGTGCCGAGGGGCCAGTGGGAAGGAGCTGCTTCGCTTGGCCTGCACAAATTGCAGACGCTGCGCAAGATTGTCCTGCCGCAAGCGCTGATCGTCGCCTTGCGGCCTTACGGCAATGAGCTGATCCTGATGGTCAAGGCGTCGGCGATCGTCGCCATCATCACCGTCTACGACCTGATGGGCAATGCAAAACTCGCCTTCGCCAACTCCTTCGACATCCAAGCCTATATCTGGGTCGCACTGGTGTATCTTGTCATGGTCGAGTTGTTGCGCCATGGCATCGAATGGATCGAGCGGCGGATCACCATCCACCTCAAGCGCTGATCATTTTCGAATCGGCTGTACCAGTCGATCCGACCATGCGCGTCTTGACGAATTGAGCGCAGAGCCTAGAGCTTTCGCAACAATTCGATTTTCAGTCTGAAGGGCAAGCTCATGGCATCTGTGGCATTTCTCGGTCTTGGCGTCATGGGCTATCCCATGGCCGGGCACCTGAAGAACAAGGGCGGCCACGACGTCACCGTCTACAACCGCACCCGCGCGAAAGCCGAACAGTGGGTCACCAAACATGGCGGCAGCCTTGCCGCGACGCCGGCACAAGCCGCCGAGGGCAAGGATTTCGTCTTTTCCTGCGTCGGCAATGACGACGATCTGCGCTCGGTGACGACAGGTCCCGAAGGCGCGTTCAAGGCGATGAAGAAAGGTTCGGTCTTCATCGACAACACAACGGCCTCGGCGGAAGTCGCGCGCGAACTGGCGGAAGCCGCGCGGTCGAGCGGGTTTTCATTCCTCGACGCGCCGGTCTCCGGTGGCCAGGCCGGCGCCGAGAACGGCGTGCTGACGGTCATGGTCGGTGGTGATCAGGCTGCTTTCGACAGCGCAAGGCCGATCATCGACGCCTATGCCCGCATGGTTGGACTGATGGGGCCGGTGGGCGCCGGCCAGCTCACCAAGATGATCAACCAGATCTGCATCGCCGGACTGGTGCAGGGATTGTCGGAAGGCATCCATTTCGGCAAGAAGGCCGGGCTCGACATCGAGAAGGTGATCGAGGTCATTTCCAAGGGCGCGGCCGGCTCCTGGCAGATGGAAAACCGGCACAAGACGATGAACGCCGGAAAATATGATTTCGGCTTCGCCGTCGACTGGATGCGCAAGGATCTCGGCATCTGCCTGGCGGAGGCCGATCGCAATGGCGCCAAACTGCCGGTGACCGCGCTTGTCGACCAGTTCTACAAGGACGTGCAGGCAATGGGCGGCAAGCGCTGGGACACGTCCTCGCTGCTGGCGCGGCTGGAGAAGTAGGCGACGATGTCCCCGCCCGTTCCAGGTTGGACCGCGCAGGACATCGTCACGCATCTGCGCTCGATCGGCACCGAGGAGAACCGAGCCGGCATGGCGCGGTTCGGCATCAACACCGCGACCGCGCTCGGCGTCGGCAACACGGATTTGCGGCCTCTGGCGCGCAAGGTGAAGCGCAACCACGAGCGCTCCCTGGCGCTGTGGAACAGCGGCATTCGCGAAGCGCGGCTGATGGCGGCGTTCACCGGCGAGCCGAAGCGGATCACCATCGAAGATTGCCGCCGCTGGGCCGGCGACTTCGATTCCTGGGAGATCGTCGACACTGTCTCCGACCTGTTCGTCGATACGCCGTTCTGGCGCGAGCTGATCGAGGAGTTCGCCGTCGACGAGCGTGAATTCGTCCGCCGCACGGCCTTCGCCATGCTGGCATGGGCGGCCGTGCATCTGAAAAAGGAGCCGGACGCGACGTTCCTGTCCTACCTGCCCTTGATCGAAGCCCATGCCGGCGATGAGCGCAACTTCGTCAGGAAGGCGGTCAACTGGGCGTTGCGGCAAATCGGCAAGCGCTCGACGGACTTGCATGCCCCTGCCCTTGTCCTGGCGCGGAAACTTGCGGCCGCCACGGACAAGACCGCGCGCTGGATCGGCAAGGACGCCGCGAAGGAACTTTCCGATGCCAAGACACTCGAACGCCTCGCCGTCAGAAAAAGTTTGACATCGCCAATATCCGTTTCACCGAGGTGACGCGGGCAACGCGCGGCGGCTTCGAGACCTTGTTCGAACAGCCCGGCGCGCCGAAATATTGCTGGTGCATGGCATGGCGGTACTCCGGCCGCGAACATATCCAGAGCGACGAGAAGAAACGCCTGATGATGGCGCTCATCGATGCCGGCACACCAGTCGGCATCCTCGCCGAGATAGACGGCAAGGCGGTCGGCTGGTGTTCCGTTGCGCCGCGCGAAACCTACCGCAGGCTTTCAAATCGGCAAGATGACAGCGAGACCGGCGTGTGGTCGATCGTCTGCTTTTATGTGCCAAGGGCGCTGCGCGGCGGTGGCCTTGCCTCCGCATTGCTCGACGCAGCCATTGACCATGCCTTCGCCAAGGGGGCGCACATCATCGAGGCCTATCCGGTGGAGGATGCGTCGCCGAGTTATCGTTTTATGGGCTTTCGCGATATGTTTGCGGTTCGCGGCTTCCACGAGATCGGCATGGCCGGTTCTCGCCGACATGTGATGCGGTTGGAGCGTTGACGTCATCGGCGTCGGCGTCTTTACTCGCCCGCAAAGGAAGCGGCCGATGAGCAATCTTCTCAAGTCGATCGTAGCGCTCGCAGCCGCGCCGTTTGCGTCCGTGGCCACTCCCGCCTCGGCCGAAGCCTCACATATCTTCTGGAAGGATCTCCGCCCGGCGACCCAGGCGGTTGCCGAGGACGCAGGGTTGCCGATGATCGCGGCAAAGCTGCCCGATCACGGCGAGACGCTTTCGCTCGATCTCAGGGACAAGACCATAGAATTGGCCGGCTATGCATTGCCGGTCGATCGCGACGGCGACCTCGTCTATCAGTTTCTGCTGGTGCCGTGGACGGGTGCGTGCAGCCACATGCCGACGCCACCGCCCAACCAGATCGTGCTGGTCACGCCAGCCCATCCATACAAGATGTCGCAAGACTACCAGCCGGTGGCCGTCACCGGCGCCCTGAGGCCGGACATGGAGAAGAGCCAGCTGTTCATTCTCGACGGCGTCAGCGTCATTCAGTCCGGATACGCGGTACGCAAGGCGGAGGTGGTCGGCGTCGACACGGTGCCAGACAGCATCACCTTGCCGGTGAATTCGCCCTGGAGTTTCCTCAACAAAAAGAAGAACTGAGCGAGCCGCCTCGTCTTAAATGCATGTCGCACAGAAGTGACCTCGGTTTTGGGAGAACGACATGCATGAAAACAAAGACCTAAAGCGCGGCGCATGAATCCGTTCAGCGCAACGCGCTTTAGGCCGCGTTGGCACCCGATTCCTTGTCCAGCACCATGTAGTCGAGCGGGATTTCGGTGGTGTACTTGATCTGCTCCATGGCGAAGGACGACGACACGTCGCGAATCTCGATCTTGGCGATCAGCCGCTTGTAGAAGGCGTCATAGGCGGCAATATCGGGCACCACGACGCGCAAGAGATAGTCGACGTCACCGCTCATGCGGTAGAACTCGACCACCTCGGGAAATTCCTGGATCACCTCGGAAAACCGCCGCAGCCATTCATGGCTGTGCGAATTGGTGCGGATCGACACGAAGACGGTGACCCGCACATTGACCTTCTCATGATCGAGGATGGCGACGCGCCGCTTGATGACGCCCTCCTCCTCGAGCTTCTGGATCCGGCGCCAGCAAGGTGTGGTCGACAGGCCGACTTTCTTGGCGACATCGGCGACCGCGAGCGTCGCGTCCTCCTGCAGGAGGCGGAGAATTTTTCTGTCGAGGCGGTCCATTGAAGCGCTCCTGGGGAATAGATTGGCTATACTCCCTCTTATTTTGGCCTTTCACAAGAAAGAAATTCTGCCGAACAGCATAAAAGCGAGTGATTTCTTGCTGAATGCCTAGCCGAGGCGATAGCGGATTTCCGACCGCAGGAAAGGCAGCAAATCCATTTCAAACCACGGATTCTGCTTCAACCAGCCGGTATTGCGCCAGGACGGATGCGGCAGCGGCAAGACTTTCGCACCAACGGAATTCTCCCAGATGGCGCGCCAGTCCCTAACCGTTTCCGTCAGCGAGGGGCGGCGCGCGGCGCCCATGTGCCAGGATTGCGCATAGATGCCGATCGTCAGCACCAGGTCTATCCGCGGCATCATGGCCATCAAGGGCGCGCGCCAGGCAGGCGCGCATTCGCGCCTCGGCGGCAGGTCGCCGCCCTTGGCGTCCTGTCCGGGAAAGCAGAAGCCCATCGGCACGATGGCGAATTTCTCCGTGTCGTAGAATTCGTCGCTGGTCACGCCGAGCCAGTTGCGCAGGCGGTCGCCCGAAGCATCGGTGAACGGCATGCCTGACAGGTGCACCTTGGTTCCCGGCGCCTGGCTGGCGACGAGGATGCGGGCGCTGGACGATGGCCGCAGCACCGGCCGCGGCTCATGCGGCAGCGGTTTGCCGATGGGATTTTCGACGCAGATGCGGCAGGCGCGGACCGCTGCCGCGAAGCTGTCGAGTTCCACGCTCAAGCAGCCGCACTCGGCCGGCCGGAGATCGCCTGATGCCAACGCAGCACATTGGTGCATTCCTCCGGCACTTTGATGCGTGCCGGTTTCATGAAGTCGACGGCGATCAGGCCGGTGATATCGGCAATCGAATAATCGTCGCCGGCGGCGAATTCCCGGTTCGCCAACTCGCCGTCGAGAAGTTTGAGAAATTCGACAGCCTTCGGCTTGTTGGCCTCGCCCCATTCGGGGATCTGCGGGATTTCCCAGTCCTTCATCGCCGGATGGATGTGGCGAAAAGCCTGCGTGACGCTGCTGAGCAGGTTGAACTCCATCCGCCTCTGCCACATCTCGACCTGCGCCTTGCCGAGCGCACCGCGTCCGAACAAGGCCGGCTCCGGATGCAACTCCTCGAAATAGCGGCAGATGGCGACTGATTCCGTGATGACGGTGCCGTCATCGAGCTCCAGCACCGGCAGCCTTTGCAGAGGGTTGCGCGAACGTACCGCCTGGCCCTTGTGCTCGAGCGCGCCCATGTCGATGGGCACCAGCGGCACCACGATCCCCTTCTCGGCAAGGAAAACACGAACCCGCCGCGGGTTGGGCGCCCGGCCACCGTCGAAGAGCTTCATTCGATCCTCCTTTTCCTTCAGACAGATACGCTTCACCAGAAGCGAAAAATCTCCCGAGCGGCGTCGCCAATCGACGCCAGCGTACCGTGTTTTCGTTCGACGACCTCGCCGTGATGGCTGTCACGCCAGTCCTGCGGCTGATCGAACGTGCCCGCCCAGATACCAGATTTCGCCGCGCGGGCAGTCGCTTCCTCGCTTTCGAAGCCGCCATAGGCGACGGCCCAGCCGGCCTCGACCTGGGCGCGGTTGATGTCGGTGCCCCCGGCCTTGCAGTCGCCAAGCAGCCGGCCATAGCGGTCACGCTGCCAGCCGCTGCAGGTGACGGGCCTGCCGGCGATCAGGCGTACCAGCGACTGGCGCGCGAGCGTTCCACAGGGATAATCGGCGCCGTTCCTGCGGCAGGTCTGGGTGTATTCAGGGGCGTCGATGCCGCGCATGCGGATGCGTTCGGTGCCAAGCGTGATGGAATCGCCGTCATTGACGATGGCCGCGCCTTGCGTCTTGCGCGTCTCGACCCGGTCGAGGCGCGCCGCGAGCAAGATCAGCAGTCCCAAGATGATGGCAGCCAGGCCGTAGTCCAGCAGCTTGCGCCACAGGCTTCTCGGGCGCGGCGCCGCGTATCGCCGGCGCGGTCTTGGCGACCAGGAACGACTCATATGGCAAACGGTTGGTTAATCATTCGAACGTAGCTTAACACCTTGAAATCGCTGCGCGCATAAATTGAAGTTTCCATGCCTTTGCAACGCTCGAACACAGCGGACAAGTTCATTGTGGACCGCAGGAAACCCCATCGCAACAGCGATGTGGCACGCGCGGTGCGCAAGACGCGCGACCGTCTTTCCCAGCAGGCCGGTAGTCTCGATTTCGACCGTGAACTCCTGAAACTGCACGCCCGCGCGATGACAAGCGGCGCCGTGGTCATCCCGCTGCTCGTCCTGGCGATCGCCGCGGCCGGCTGGCTCGCCGGTGTCGGCAATGAGATTGGGCTCTGGGCGCTGTTCACGCTCACCTGCTACACGGTCGTCGTCTTCATGGCGCGTCGGATCGAGCGCACGGAAGCTTCCGAGCTCAACCCATTGCAAGCGCGCGGGGAATTCCTGGTCGGCCATTTCCTTTGCGGTCTCGGCTGGGCATGGTTCGTCTGGCTGGGCTGCGGCGCCTGCGCGGTCGATCAGTTCCATGTGGTCAAGGCGGTGGTGCTGTTGTTTGCCATGGCAGGAACGGCGGTCATGGCCTCGTCCCTGCGCGGGGCACTGTTGGCGACCTTTGCCGTTCCGGTGGCGCTCTATGCCTATGCCGGCGCCAAGCTGTGGATGCCGCTCGAGGCGATCATGGCCGGACTGCTGGTCTTGTCATTGCCTTTCTTCGCCTATGTCGCCCGCCACCTCAACGATTCATCCCTCATGATGTTGTCGTTCCGCTCGGAGAAAGACGCGCTGATCGCCGAACTGGAGACGGCGAAATCGATGTCGGACGAGGCGCGGCGGCGGGCCGAGGATGCCAATTTGGCAAAATCGCGTTTCCTCGCTTCGATGAGCCATGAATTGCGCACGCCGCTCAACGCCATTCTCGGCTTTTCCGAGGTGATGGCGAACGAGGTGCTGGGACCGATGAGCAATCCGACCTATCGCGACTACGCGCATGACGTGCATGATTCCGGCCAGCATCTGCTCGACCTGATCAACGAGATCCTCGACCTGTCGCGCATCGAAGCCGGCCGCTACCAGCTCAATGAAGAGCCGGTGATGTTGCTCAACATCGTCGAGGATTGCTGCCACATGATGGAGCTGAAGGCACGCAACAAGGATATTCGCGTGATCCAGGATTTCGAACAGACATTGCCACGCCTGTTCGCCGATGAGCGCGCCTTGCGCCAGATCACGCTCAACCTCCTGTCCAACGCCATCAAGTTCACCGCCACCGGCGGCGAGATCCGTGTGCGCGTCGGCTGGACTGCGGGCGGTGGACAATACATTTCGATCAAGGACAATGGCCCGGGCATCCCCGAGGATGAGATCCCGGTGGTGCTCTCGGCGTTCGGCCAGGGCTCTATCGCCATCAAGAGCGCCGAACAAGGCACGGGGCTTGGCCTGCCGATCGTGCAGGGTCTGCTTGCCATGCATGGCGGCGAGTTCGAACTTCATTCCAAGCTGCGCGAAGGCACCGAGGCGATCGCCATCTTCCCGCTGAGCCGGGTGATGGAAGAACTGCCGGCGCTGCCGACCGCGGCGGTGGCGGCACGGCGGCGATAGCGGATTTCATCGAAGCGCGGAGCGTCTAGCCCCGAACCGCCGCCGCCATGCCCGAGCTGGTCAATGCCGCCGCCTTGACCAGGCCTGCGCCAAGCGCTGCCCCTGCCCCTTCGCCGTGGCTTATGCCCCAGTCGAGCAGCGGTCGAAGGCCAAGCCGTTCGGCAGCCTGGGCGTGGCCCGGCTCCGGCGACAGGCTGGCAAGAAGACAATGGTCTATTGCCGAAAGGTTCGCGGCATGCAGCACCGCCGCGGCGGCCGTCGCGGCAAAGCCGTCGAGCAGCACGGGGATATTCTGCATCCGCGCGGCGAGGATGGCGCCGGCCATCGCCGCGAACTCGCGGCCGCCGACCCAGCGCAGCACCTCCAACGGGTCTTCGAGATGGCCGGCGTGAAAGGCCAGCGCCGCATCGACGACGTCCGCCTTGCGGGCCTGCATCGCCGCATCGGCGCCGGACCCCGGGCCGACCCAGTCGGCACCCCTGCCCCCGAACAGCGCGGCGAGCAAGGCCGCGGCGACGGTCGAATTGCCGACGCCCAGATCGCCGAGGCAAAGCAGGTCGGTGCCGCCGGCAATCGCTTCCATGCCGAAGGCCATGGTGGCCGCGCAGCCGCGCTCGTCGAGCGCGGCGTCCTCGGTGATGTCGCCGGTCGGGATGTGCAGAGCAAGATCGAACACTTTCAGCCCGAGGTCGTTGGCGATGCAGATCTGGTTGATCGCCGCGCCGCCGGCCGCGCAAAGCTCGACCGCGTTGGCGGTCGCCGCCACCGGACGCGGCGAAATGCCGTGCCTGACAACCCCATGATTGCCGGCAAAGACCGCCATCAGCGGTCTTGTCACCGCGGGCGGAGCCCGGCCGCTCCAGGCCGCAAGCCACGCGGCGACGTCCTCTATACGGCCAAGCGAATTCCCCGGTTTGTCGGCTTTGGCGAACAGCGTGCGTACGCGTGCCTGGGCTGTCATGTCGGCTGCCGGCAGGTTGGCGAGCAAGTTGCGAAAATCGTCGAAAGGCAGTGCGCTGGTCATGTCGGGAGCAATCGTTCCTGGAGGTTGTGAGCGGCATAGCTGCCTTGCGTGATCGGCACAACCTCTCGATCGTCCTTCCGCCCGGTCGCCCTTCTTGCCCGATCGTCCTTCTTGCTTGATTGCCGCAAAGACGGCGGCGGAGGGCGCGATCGCGAGGGCTTGCATTGGCTTTGCCGTTGCACCATGTGGAGTGGAACGAGGGATTCCGAGCGGAAACCTCAAGAGAAAGTCATGACGGCCATCGAATCCCCGTGCATCCTGGTCTGCTCGATCGACATGAAGACCGGCTTCTGCTTCGGCTGCGGCCGCACGCGCGAGGAAATCGGTGCCTGGATGGGGATGACGCCGGAAACGCGCCGCAGCGTGATGGCCGAACTGCCGGCCCGGCTGGAAACGGTCGAGCGCCGGCCGCGCCGGGAAACGCGCCGCACCCGCATGGCGCGCGAACGCGACGCACTCTAAAGCAGTTGACCATTTCACGGAAACGGCGAACTGCGCTAACTCTTTGGTTTGATGAGGCACGGATGGGCCGGCTGTTCTGGATTCTGATGGCCGTGATCGGCATGGGGGCAGTCCTGCTCATGCTCAACGATTCCGCCGGCAGCACGCTCGGCGTCGACAATGACGATTTCGGCCGGCTGATCTGGCTTGGCGCCTTCGGTGCCCTTATCGGTGCCGGCCTGCTGCGGTCGGGCCGCCCGTTGGGCGACATGGCCCGCAACCTTGGCGCCTGGGCGGCAATCGTGCTCGCGCTGATCGCCGGCTATCAGTATCGCTACGAACTGCAGGACGTTGCCAGCCGGGTGACCGCGGGCCTCATTCCCGGCAGTCCGCTGGCGCTCGGCGTCGAAGACGGCCACGCCACCGTGACCCTCGACAAGGCCGACAATGGCCACTTCGAAGCGCGCATCCTGATCAACGGCAACCCGGTCCGCGCCGTGGTCGACACCGGCGCGACCAGCACCGTGCTGACATCGCAGGACGCGCAAGCCGCTGGCTTCAATCCGGCGGTGCTCAACTACACGATACCGGTTTCGACCGCCAACGGCATGGCGCGCGCCGCAGCCGTCAAGACCGACGAGGTGGCGATCGGCGGGATCGTGCGCAAGGACATGTCGGTGATGGTGGCGGCACCCGGCATGCTCAGCCAGAGCCTGCTCGGCATGAACTTCATCGGCTCGCTGTCGGGCTTCGACGTGCGCGGCGACCGCATGATCCTCCGGGACTGAGGTGCTTCAGGCCGCTTCCGCCGCTCCGCCGAATTCCACAGCCGCGAAAGCCGTCTTCAGCACGTCCGGCCCGGCGCCGGGCCGGGTCGCGTCGGTCGACAGGATCTGGCGGTAGCGGCGCGCGCCGGGCAATCCGTGGAACAGCCCGACCATGTGGCGGGTGACATGGCCAAGCCGCCCGCCCTGTTCGATATGGCGCGCCGCATAGTCCGCCATCGCATCGATCAAGGCGGTGAAATCGAATGCCGCTGGCTCGGTGCCGTAGAACGCGGCATCGACGCCAGCCAAAATACCTGGTGTGTGGTAGGCGGCGCGGCCAAGCATGGCGCCATCGACGTGGTCGAGATGCCCACGCGCTTCGTCAAGCGACTGAATACCGCCATTGATGCCAATGAATTTGTTCGGTTTTCCGGCCTTCAGCCGATAGACCCTGTTGTAGTCGAGCGGCGGGATGTCGCGGTTTTCCTTCGGGCTCAACCCCTCCAGCCAGGCCTTGCGCGCATGCACCCACAAGGCGTCGGCGCCGGCTTCGAAAACCCCGTTCGCCAGCGCATCGAGCGCCGGTTCGGGATCCTGCTCGTCGACGCCGATGCGGCATTTCACGGTGACGGGGATCTTCACCGTCGCTTTCATGGCCGCGACGCAGTCGGCGACCAGGTCGGGCACTTTCATCAAACAGGCGCCGAAAGTACCCGACTGGACGCGGTCCGACGGACAGCCGACATTAAGATTGATCTCGTCATAGCCGAACGCCTCGCCAATGCGCGCCGCCTCGGCAAGTTTCGCCGGATCGGAGCCGCCGAGCTGGAGGGCGACCGGATGTTCCGCCTGATCGAAGCCAAGCAGCCGATCGCGCGCCCCCTGGATGACCGCATCGGCCACCACCATCTCGGTGTAGAGGAGCGCACGGGCCGTCAGCTGGCGATGGAAGAAGCGGCAATGCCGATCCGTCCAATCCATCATCGGGGCCAAAGCGAGTCTATGCTCTTGATATTTCAGCATTTTTTCTTTAACATCAATTTGTTAATCGCCATCGCCGCTACGCCATTTTACGCCAGAATACGACCATTTTCGCCACGTTTCGATTTCTCAGTGCACACGGAGCGCACACGAAAAAATGGCCACCTACACAAAGCTCTCGTCCGGTTCCTGGCGTGTCCAAGTCCGTCGCAAAGGTCGCTACGTCAGCGAGACCTTCCTGCGCCGAGACGATGCACGGCGCTGGGCAACCGAAACCGAGCGCCAAGTTGATCGCGGTGAGACGCCGACCAAGTCCCGTATAGCGCGCCTAAAAACTTTCGGCGAACTCATCGACCTCCATATCGACGACATGTGCGATGTAGGCAAGTCCCCTCGCCGCTCCAAGGCCGCGGCCCTCGCTATGCTCCAAAGACATCTCGGCAAATGCAACATCGCGACTCTCGATCGCGAACGGCTCATTCGATTCGGTCGTGAGCGGGCCGCCCAGGGTGCTGGGCCGATGACGCTCGGAATAGACATCGGCTTTATAAAACTCATCCTGTTTCATGCTGCGGCCGTCCACGGTCTGCCGGTCAAGGTGGAACCCGTCGATCTCGCGCGTATCGCTCTTAAGCGCCTCGGCCTTGTCGGCAAGGGGTGCGAGCGCGACAGGCGGCCCACCCAGGATGAACTGGACAGGCTAGTCGCTCACTTCGATGCAAACCCTCTTCAGATAGCGCCGGTTGGCCGGATTATACGTTTCGCCGTTGCAACCGCGATGCGTCAGGAGGAAATTTGCAAGGCGCGTTGGTCCGACCTGGATTGTCGCACGCGGATGCTTCTCATCCGCGACCGCAAAGACCCACGCAACAAAAAGGGTAACAATCAGCGCATACCACTGTTTGCGGCAACTGGATACGATGCGTGGGCCATTGTTGAGGAGCAGCGCGCAAAGCGAAGCAATGACGACGATCGTATTTTCCCGTTCAACCATAGGTCAGTCGGCACAGCGTTCCGTCGAGGGTGTGCTGACCTGGGCATCCACGACCTTCATTTTCATGATTTGCGGCACGAAGGCACGAGCCGCCTCTTCGAAGCTGGATTCAAGATCGAACAGGTAGCTCTGGTCACGGGTCACAAGGATTGGAAGATGTTGCGGCGGTATACGCATCTCAAGCCGGAAATGCTTCACACTATCCAAGCAGCGAGGACAGCGTAGTTGGCGCAAGTGGCGATATCAGCCCGCACTCTCGGGGAGTCGAACGCCGCCAATGAATGATCGCGGCTACGTTCGTGCAGCTACGCCATTTCGCACCGTTCAGAAACAGGCGGGGTGGAGGGTTGATGCAACCAACACCCTGTTGACCGGTTGGGGCGCTGGTTCAAAGCGGGCCCGGGGAGCCACTTTCCACACGAAAGTCCATATTCCTCAACGTTTTCAAGGCCGAAACTTTCCCAGCGGTCCACATTCCGGTACACCGGAGGTCCACAGAATGTGGCTTGTATTGAAGAACGTTCGTAAGACTGACGCCCGCACTTGGCACTACCGCAGGAGGCTTCCCCGCGACGTAGCGCCGCCACTCGGACGAGGGGAGTTCAAGCGCCTTCTCGGGTCTACAGAGAGAGAGGCTCTGCGCAACTACCCAAAGGTCAACGGTGAGTTTGAGCGGCTTGTCGCCGAGACGCGGCGGCGCAGCGGCGGGGCTGACCTATCTTCGGTCACGCCCATGGAGTTGCACAGGCTGGCAGAGCTGCGGGCGCAAGAGCTAGAGTAGACTAGCGTCTACGATGGTCCACATTGGGGGCCGTACGCATCCCGGAAGCCACCCCGATGCCGCTGACGTGATCCGGGAGAGTTACCTATCGAGGTCCGAACAGGGCGAAGACCCAGTGGAAGGCCGTGCCGTGGCTATCCTTTCTGGCAGGGATAAGCTGTCCCGCCCTGCCCCAACGATAGAGGACGCCCGGAAGCTCTATCTCAAAGAACGCGTGGGAGATGGCGCTAAAAGACGATGGAGTTAGATCGCGTCTTCAAGCTGGTGAGCGAGGCGCTCCAAAGTGATCGGACGTTGGCGAGCCTCAAGCGTCAAGATGCCAAAGAGGTCCGCGACCATATGGCGGACGGCGCAAGGAGTCATCCGTAGTCGCTATTTAAATGTCGTCCGCGCGGTCGTGAACCACGCAATCCGGGAATATGACCTAGCCGGCGTGGCTAACCCCTTCATGAACCTTGAGGCCGCCCGAAAGACAAGGCAGAACCCGACAGGGACAAGCGCCGCCCATTCCAGGCTGACGAGCTGAAGCACACGACGGCCCGCATCCTGTCCCTTGCCAATCCTGCTCTCCAGCGGATTTGGCAGATGCTGGAAGGTACCGGGTGCCGTTGGCAGAGGTGGCGGGTTTGCGGGTGTCGGACGTTCACCTAGACCACGCCATCCCCCACATTATGGTTGAGTGGCACGAAGATAGGCGCATCAAGAACGCCGTTTCCCGACGCGATGTCCCGTTAGTTGGCAGTGCGCTGGGCGCTGCCAAAGCGGCCGTGAAGGCTGCGGGCGGCGCAGCGATGCTGTTTACGGGCGGCTCGGTGGGGCATCCTCGGCTTCCGCTGCCCTCGGTAAGCACGTCCGGGCAGTCGTCACCGATCCCAAGGTCACTACGCACTCCCTCCGCCACCTCATGAAGGACCGTCTCCGGCTGGCCGGGGTCTCTAAGGCGGACCAAGATATCGTGCTTGGTCATTTTCGTCGGGAAGCGTCGGGGAAGATTATGGTGGTACCGATGCTCGCCTCAAGGTGGCCGAGCGTGCGCTCAGGGCGGCGCTGGGCGTCGAGGGGAAGCGCAAATAGAGTCCGTAGAGGCTATCGCATAAACGCGCGGCGCTACATTCGTCTGGACCAAGCGCCCACCTCATATCGGCCGACCACCACGCTTGCGTTTCTAGAAGCCTCGGCGCGAATTCGATCCTGAAGCGTCTCGGGACCGAGCTCTGACGTTGCGATAACGCCCATCTGCTCCATAACTGGAGCCATGATTACTGCGAGATCGGAGATCAAATCAATGCCGCTCAGACTATCTGATCCACCCCCGGCGAGAGCACTTACCGCCATGCTAGGTGCCGGCAGCCCAGCTTTGACGAAGGTCGAATGGAGCCGCAGGCCCATGTTGGGGTTGGTCCCTACCCTACGAAATGTCTCCACGATACACCGAAAGCAGTTTTCGTACGTTGGGGCGGAAGGAAAAGAGGCGGCGCCGGTCCAATCGACTTCGTGGAATACTATCACGCCCCCGGGACCCAGATGCCGGGCAACCCCCCTCAACATTTCGACCGGATCGGGCGAGAACATTAGAACGTATCGGCCCACGATAGCATCGAACGATATATCGAAAGTGAAGGTTGCAGGATCACACTGCTGGAAGATTACATTCTCCAGTCCGCGTTGCGCGGCTCTCGCACGAGCAGCGTTAAGAGCCTCCGCCGACCTGTCAGAGCCGATAACAAGACCCGTGGGTCCCACAATATCAGCCGCGAGAAAGGCGACATCGCCGGCCCCGCTCCCTACGTCAAGAACCTTCATTCCGGTCCGGAGTCCAGCTCGCCGCAGGTAGTCCCGTGTCATCGGGTCAACCAAGGCGGCCTGAGTCGCCAGCCTTTTCAGTTCTCTGTCCGAATGCCCCAGTTCGTATTCGTAGTGACGTTCGCTTGTCATACTGGCGTCTCCCCCCGGAAAAAAGCACAGCAAAATAGCGCGAATACAGGACCTTGGCGGGTCACCCATACTTTAGATATTTCTAACATAGATATTTGAAACGATGCCGTCTAGTCGCATCCTCACTGGGCTTGCCAGAAGTCCTTCAGAGCGGCATGGCGCAGCTTGGCCTCACCCTTCAGAAATCTCACTCGGCCGACGAGCCCAGGTTTCAGCCACTCGGCCTTCTCCTTTGCCAAACCCTTCGGCGGCAGTGCGCCGGCCTTCCCTTGCACGCGGTCCCATAGGGCCTGGCGCTTGTCGGCTTTGAGTGTCACGAAGGCCCCGCCCATGTAGAGGCCCTTATAAGCCATGAGCACCATGGCCGGCTTTCCGGTCTCACGCTTCACGCCGATGATTTCCATTTCCTTCTCGACGTAGCACTTGATCTTGCGCCAGTTCATGGTCGAGCCGCTGCGGTAAGGGCTGTCGAGGCATTTCGAGACGATGCCTTCAAGGCCAGCCTCGCAGGCAAGATGGTAGACGGCTTCACCGGTGCCAGGCAGATCTTCGCTGAACTGGATATGTTTTCCGGCGGGGATGACCGCTTGCAGGATTTCACGTCTATCCTTCAGCGGCATGTCGCGTAGATCATGGCCGTTGAGGTGCAGAAGGTCGAAGGCGACGAGGTATAGATCTTGGGGGCGTCTCGTGATGGCGGAGCGCAGCGCATGGAAGTCCGACAGTCCAGCCTCATTGGTGACGATTGTCTCACCCTCGATGATGAAGCTCTCGGCCTTATCGCCTTCGCCTCGTCGGCAAGCGGCCAGTACTTGGCCGTCCAGTCGAAGCCGTTCTTGGTGTAGAAGCGGATGCCGTCAGCGTCCTTGATGAGTTGGGTTCGGTAGCCGTCGAACTTGACCTCATGGCCCCATTCGCCACCCTTCGGCGATGCCAAGATGACAACGGCGCTCCTCGACCGATTAACCCATCATTGCCACATCCTCGAAACCGGAAACTTTCCGGTTCAAGAACAGCTCAGCCCACGAGCCCAAAAAAGCAAAGTAGAAAGCCAGAACCTTGACCGTCAACACCTAACCGAGACATACATGAGACGGGTCACTTCTCGGTGAAAATCCCGGGTCAGCTCTCGGTGGAAATCAACAGCCGGTCGAGGTGTTCAGCCGGTGTCCCCACTCATCAGCCGGCTGCCCGGTGAACACGTCGAACACCGTCCAGCTCCCATCCGGGTCTCGCCTCAAGTCGTACCTCTGCTGGCTCGTGAGGGTAATTTAGAGTTTCCTGATGAGCCTGTTCAACGGCGTTGAGGAGTGAGGCTAACGTCGGCGGCAACTCAGGTTCGACTTCCAACCCGAAGGCCCTCCGAACCTGAAGACGGTTGTCCTCGTTTCGGATCAGTTCCTGAAGAGAGTCGGCGACGGTCTTGTGGCCGGCTTTGTCGCGCTTCGCCAAGGGAGCCCCCATGAGTCCTGGCGCCTATAACTTATTGTCGGACAAATGGTTCCATTGCGGGTCGGAATTGCGATCCGCTGATATGATAGGTTTAAACAACGGGCGCTGATCTAATCGTGCAGGTCGAAGAGGACGGCTTTCCCAGTCTGCGCAGCGATGTGGACCACCTTTTCACATAGTGGGTTGTCGTGGCCGAGTTCGTCCAGCTCGCCCTTTAGGTCAGGGCGCTTCGTTCGGATGAATGCGATGGCCTTCTTAAGGGAGACGATTTCGCCCTGAATAGCCTGGTCTATGGCTTGTTGTATGACGTCGTCGGACTTCAACAGGCGTTCCATCCGCGTGACCTCCCAATCCCCCTCTCAGTGCATATTGGGAGAACCTGCTGAAAAACCAAATCACATTATGGAGTCGGAATATTTGGTAAAAATTTCTGCGCGGGTGATCGGATAATTGGCCCGCGCGACGGCCCCTTGTGGGGGTGCCTCCCGGCCGTCATTGATCCGCGCCCGCGTGGGACGTGATGCGCGCTCTGGGTTCGCTGCTCGCCATTCTCGACCGTGTATTCATCCCCCCTCTCGGCAATCGGAACCAAAGCTGAAAATGATGGTTTGCTAATGGAAGGGATGAGAACCGAGGAAGCCGAGCTATGACAGTGCTGTTCGAACCGCTCAACTCCGACGGGCACCTGCGCAGCTTGATGTACCATGACGCGCGACTGCAGATGCTCCACGATCGCGTCATCAACCGCATGGAGCGGGTTGATCTCCTGGCAAACGAAGTTGAGCAGGCGGCGGCGACTCTGGTGGATGCAAATCCCAGTTCCGCCGCCGCCCACGCGTTCCCTGACGACCCGCTCAGCAATTCGTCGGTGGCTTTCCTTCATGTGGAAACCGGGCAAACTATCGGGCTGTGAAATCTGCCGCTCTTTCCCGGAGACCCTCAAGGGAAGCGTCGCGGCTCGCCGAGTCGTGCCGGCTAACAATCCAGACAGGAACCAAAGTGTGCAAACGATGTTTATTTACCGAAGGGCATCTTACTTCCTTGGAGAGTTGAACATGAAAACCACCCTGATTCTGGGCGCGCTGGCGCTTTGCTTTGCCGCGCCTTCCATTGCCTCGGCGGATGCGATCGTTCTCACCACGAACCAGCACCGCCATCACCATCGTGCGGACGCTGTCGTCATCAATGAGGACGGAGCTCGCCTCCATCATCGCCGTCATGGCACCGAGGCGTTTTACGACAACGGCAATCGCCATTATTGGCGCAGACATCATCGTCCCGATACCATCATCATTAGACGTTCGGACGACCGCCCGATGCACCGCCGGCATCGTCACGTCGTCATCGAGAACAACGACTACTGATCTTCTTACGCCGGACCCGGCTCTCAGATCGGAGCCGGGTCACGCGGCGCTGCCTCCGGGCCGCTGCCCCTGTCCAGATCGCAGCTAAAGCTCGCGCTGAACGGCGTTGAAACTCGCGAAGTTCGCAGTTGATGATGTCTCGATCGAAGCCGGCGCGCTGCATCTGCCTGCCCAAGGTGGCAACCATCTGCTTCCAGTTCCCGCGGCCCCCCGCTTTGCCGAAAGCACCTTACTAAATTGGGATGCCGCAGCAAGTTGCCGGGGCCTTTGGACTGATCTCTCCAGTCCTCGCGTGACGAGGTTGAAGCCGCGCCGATTCTCCGCTGCCTTCACCACGTAAGTCGACATAACATGAGATCACCAGCCTGCCGTTGCGGAAGACCAAAATGGGAACGCGTCGGGAGCGAGTCAAGCGGTGCCGATCAGTGTCAAGGCGTGCGGCCTCGCGGTGATCCATGGCTTCGGCGATGACGTCGAACACGCTGGGCACTTCGTCAGTGATTTCCGTGGTGGCGATGCCGGCCCCCTCGGCCGCTTTCATCGCACCGTCCGCAAGATCGCTGATCGCAACCGGATCGTCAGTCATTGCGTCGGGCAGGTTTTCTGTCATCCGCCGGCCCCAGCAGGTCTAGTACGGCGCCTCGACCGAGGTCGAACGCATCCTGCAGACGCTCGATGGCATCTATTGCGATCCCTAGGCCAGAACGGCCGGGACAAGGTAACGGCAGCATCCTGCAAACGCCTTGTGAGCAGCCGGATTCGGGGCTAGCCATATCCAAGGCAAGATTAGCGCGGCTTCGTGAACACCGCAGCGCCAATGTCGAACGCGGTCAGGCTTTTAACCAACCTCTCCAGAAATGCTTCAGGAATTCGAGGCAGATCAGCACTGCGGCTCCTGCCGCCAGCGTCACCGACAGGTCGTCAACGTGGAGTGGTCCGAATTGGAACAGACCGCTCGCCAGCGGCCAGAGAAGTGTCCCGCCCAGCGCTGCGGCAACCACCACGATGACAAGAGCCAGCGATCGATTGGGCCGGAACAACGCAATCAGCAGCGAGCCGCTGAACGTTCGGTTGACGAAAATCAGGCCGACGATGGAGAGTACCAGCGAAAAAAACGTCAAGGCGCGAATCTCGTTCTCCGGCATTCCCCAGTGCAAGGCAAAGAGGAAGATGCCCGCGACAAGTGCGAACGCCAGCAGGCCCTGCACGACGCTCCAGGCTATCAACGAGCGCGAAAAGAGCGCTGCTTCCGGATCTCGTGGAGGGCGATTCATAACGTCGTCTTCCTCTGTCTCGGCTTCAAAAACCAAGGAACAGACGGGATCGATTACCATTTCCAGAAAGGCTATGTGAATCGGTCCGAACAGAATGGGCAGGCCAAACAGCAAGGGAAGAAGGGCCAGCCCCGCGATTGGCACATGCACGGCAAGAATGAAGCCCATTGCCTTGCGCAAATTGTCGTAGATGCGGCGGCCTAGCCGTATGGCTTTGACGATCGACCCGAAGTCGTCGTCGAGAAGGATAATGGACGACGCCTCGCGCGCGACATCGGTGCCGCGACCTCCCATGGCAATGCCGATGTTGGCCGCTTTTAGCGACGGAGCGTCGTTGACGCCGTCTCCGGTCATCCCGACGATCTCGCCATTGGCCTTCAAGGCTCTGACGATCGCAAGTTTCTGCTCGGGCATGATCCGCGCGAACACTGTTGCGGTCTTGACGCACGCCGAAAGTTCCGCATCATCCATTGTCTTGAGCTTTTCACCGGTCACGACGTCGCTGAAATCGAGCCCGGCCTGACTGGCTATTGCTCTGGCGGTCGCCGGATAGTCCCCGGTGATCATGACCACCCGGATTCCAGCGGACCGGCAGTTGCTCACGGCATACGGAACCTCCGGGCGCAAGGGGTCAGCCAGCCCGACCAGGCCCATGAACTCGAAGTCGAAACCTGTCTGCCTTTCGGGCAGTTCACCAGCACAATGGCTGGCTCGCGCCACCCCGAGCACCCGCAGTCCTTCGGCGGCCATGGCGTCCACGGAAGCCTTGATCGAAGCGAGACGATCCGTGCTCAGTCGACAAAGTGCCGCGATGGACTCAGGCGAGCCCTTGGCGGCAATCGAATAACCGCTGCCGTCAACCGGCGATTGCCAGGCATTCGACATGGCCAGAAATTCGGGACGCAAACCATAGGCGCGGACGAGTTTGGGATCAGCACTGTCGATATCTTTGCGACTGGGCGATCGCTTCCATGAAAGGGCGTGAAATGCCTGTTCCATCGGATCAAAAGGAATTTCGGCGCTGGCGAGCACACCAAGCTCGACCAGCTCGCCAAAGGCCGCTGGCATCGCGGCGTGCATGTCGTCAGATAGCCGGAGCCGGTTGCCGTCAGGCGTTCTCAGCTCCGCGATTGTCATGCGGTTTTCGGTCAATGTTCCGGTCTTGTCGGTGCAGAGAACTGTGGCCGAGCCGAGCGTTTCGATAGCCGCCGCACGACGGGTGAGCACGCGCGCCTGCGAGATGCGCCAGGCGCCCATCGCCATGAAAATGGTCAACACCATTGGAAACTCTTCCGGCAGCATCGACATACCCAGCGCAATGCCCGCCAGAACCGCGTCGAGCCACCCGCCGCGCAACAAGCCGTAAAGGACGACCGCGAGCACACTGACCGCGCCACCGACCAGTGCGAAGATGCTGACAAGACGTTTCGTCTGTCGCTGCAAGCGGGGTTCCTCTATCTCCATGTTGCTGAGCGATTGGCCGATCGCACCGATTTGGCTCAGCGGCCCGGTTGCAAGAACTTCGCCAATGCCTGAACCGCGTACCACGAGTGATCCGGAGAACCCCAAAGGCAGGTCGTCGCCGCCCGGGCGGCGTTCGGCTGGCGGATCGCCGTCCTTGGCTGCAATCTTGCGCACCGGGACAGACTCGCCGGTCAACAGCGATTCATCGGTCTGGAGATCCAAGCTTTGGATCAGCAAGACGTCGGCCGGCACCCGATCGCCCTCGCCCAGCGCCACCAGATCGCCGCGCACCACCTCGCGCCCTGAAATGCGCCTGCGTTCACCGTCGCGTATCACCAGGGCACGCGGGCTTGTCAGGTCGCGCAACGCCTCCAGGACGCGTTCTGTCCGCGCTTCCTGTACGATTGTTATCGCCACCGACAAGGTGGCAAAAGCAGCTAGGATCAACGCCTCGTGCAGATCGCCAAGAAGCAGGTAAACGGCACCTCCGCCCAACAGAAGGGCCAGCATCGGTTCGCGCACAACTTCGAAGGCGATCCGCAACGGCGTGCGCCGGTTCGATCTGGGCAGTTCGTTGAAGCCATCGACGGCGAGCCTGGCTTGTGCCTCGACCTCGCTGAGACCAGACAAAGCGATAGTGGGTCGGGTAGATTGGGACATTTGGGCATTCCATCGTTCCCAACACCTTTAATCAGGTGAACGCAGCGAGCTTTGACCTACCGCAAAGGCGATCGTTCAAATGCCGAACCGACAGCGGCCCTGGAAGGCGACCCAGGCCAGCCTGCTCTGGCTAGGTAGTTTCCCGTAGGGACATAACCGAATTTCGCGATCTGCGGATTCGCGCGATTGCTGTGTCACGGATCAACCAGGAACACAGCCATGTACGCTCAACAGATCGCCAACATTGAACTGCCGACGCAGAGCGCTGTCCACCTCGATGGCGCTCTGGCACAGCCTGTCAGCTTCTTCCCGGCCGGTACCGAGATCTATGCCCAGGGCGAGAAAGCCGGCCCGCTTTATCAAGTCGAATTCGGCGCGGTGCGTGTCTACCGGCTGCTGGCCGACGGCCGCCGGCAGATCAGCGCCTTTCATATGGCCGGAGAGACGTTCGGCTTCGAGGCCGACGCCACGCATCATTTCTTTGCCGAGGCCATCAATGCGACCGGCATCCGCGTTGTCAGGATCGCTGCGGTCGCGGACATGTCCCGGCAGTTGCTGCCGCTGGCGCTCAAGGGCTTGATCAGAGCCCAGGAACATCTGCTGGTCCTCGGCCGCCAGAATGCCATCGAACGGGTCGCCGCGTTCCTGGTCGACATGACGGAACGCCAGGGCGGCTTGCGCCAGGTCGAGTTGCCGATGTCGCGCCTGGACATTGGCGACTATCTCGGCCTCACTATCGAGACGGTATCGCGGGTCTTCACGCGTCTGAAGGACAAAGGCGTCATTCGCCTGCTCGGCCTGCGCAGCATCGAGATCCTCAAGCAGGACGTGCTTTTGGACATGGGCGAATAACCCGCCCTCGCCGCTGCGACGACGCCAGACCACAGACCAAGGACCAGACGATGAACAAGACCCTCACCACCCACACGGGCTTCTGTTTCCAAGTGCGCGGCGCGCGCGCCGAGGACGAGCCGGCACTGGCTGAGTTTTTCACCCATGTGACGCCTGAAGATCTGCGCTTCCGCTTTCTCGGTGCCGTGCGCGAAGTCTCGCATGAGCGGCTGGTGGCAATGACGCGGTCCGATGATGCGCACATCCATAATTTTCTTGCATTCGCACCAGACGGAATGCTGATCGCGGTGACGACACTGGCCAGCGATCCGGCGGACCGGCGGGGCGAGGTCGCCGTCTGCATTCGCGACGACCGCAAGCATCTGGGAGTCGGCTGGGAATTGCTCGCCCACATTGCCCGCTACGCGGATAAGCACGGTCTCGAAACGATCGAGTCGATCGAAAATCGGGAAAACCGCACAGCAATCGAGCTTGAGCGCGAGATGGGCTTCACCGTCACGACGGATCCGGATGACCCTACGCTCGTGCTGGTCCAGCGCAAGCGCGGCGCCAAGTTGCCGAAATAAGGATGCGGCACGCGGATCAAACAGCGGGTAGACCGCTCACAATGTGAGCAGCTCGCGAGCTACAGCCTGTTCCTCGTCAGCCGGAATGACGAGAATGGCGACGCGGGACTTTCGCGCACTGACACTCTCTGCACTTTTCTGGTTCAAGTCCTCATCGAGCTCGACGCCAAGCCATTCGGCTGCCGCGCAGATCTTGTGCCGGATCAGTGGCGCGTGTTCGCCGATGCCAGCGCTGAACACCAGCGTGTCGAGCCCGCCAAGCGCGGCGGCAAGCGAGCCGATCTCACGCCCGATGCGATAGACGAAGAGGTCGACGGCTTGAACCGCCGAAGGCACTTTTGCGCCAAGCAGGACCTGCATGTCTCCAGAAACGCCGGACACGCCAAGCAGGCCGGAACGTTCGTAGAGAAGGCTGGCCAGGTCTTCGCTCGACAGCCTCCTCTCCTGCAGCAGATACAGGATGACGCCCGGGTCCAGCACGCCGCAGCGGGTGCTCATGACGAGGCCGTCAAGCGTCGAAAACCCCATAGTCGTGGCGACACTGCGTCCAGCCTCCATGGCGCAGAGGCTGGCGCCGCTGCCGAGATGAGCGACGATCGCCCGGCCGCCGGCCGCCGCACCGTAGCGCTCGCGCAGCTTCGCAGCGATATGGCTGTAGGACAGGCCGTGAAAACCATAGGAAACGATGCCCGCCTCGGTCATCGCGCGCGGCAGCCCGTAGATCTTGGCAAGTCCTGGGCGGGTCGCATGAAACGCGGTGTCGAAGCACCCGACTTGACGCGCCCGCGGGAGGAGCTCTGCGGCCAGGGCGACGATCCCGAGATTGATCCTTTGATGGATGGGCGCCAGCGGCTCCAGCAGCTGTAATGCCTCGAGCGCGTCCGCGTCGAGCAGCGTCGCTTCGGTGAAGTCGCGCCCGCCATGGACGATCCGGTGCCCGACCCTGTCGATGCGGGCAAGAAGGTTGCGATCGGCGAGGAGCGAGGCGACCGTCGCGAATGCCTTGGCAACATCGATCGGTGCGTCACCCAGGCTGCTGTCGATCTCGGGGGATCCGGCCGCGGCCGCGACGTGCAGGCGCGGATGCTGTCCGAGCGACGAGACGTTGCCGCGCAGCAGCACGGAAAGCTCGGCGCTTGCGTCGAAGACAGCGAATTTCAGGCTCGATGACCCGCCGTTCAGGACAAGGATCGCATCGCTCATTAAGCTGTCCGAATAGCTTTGCGCCGAAAGCCGCTCATCGGCTTGTTGGGCAAGTCTGGCGCTGCATCCGGCCGCTCCTCCCATTTCCAGCCGAGGATCTCCGGCATATCCTGCCCATGAGCCCGAATATAGGCTCGATGCTCAAGCAGCTTGCCTTCCATGTCCTGCATCAGCCCAATATTGGCGCCCTTGACCTTTGGCAGGCGGTCAAGGACGCTCTGGACGAGATGATATCGATCGAGACCATTCAGCACCGTCATGTCGAATGGCGTTGTGGTCGTGCCTTCCTCGTTGTAGCCACGCACGTGGATGTTGTCGTGATTGGTGCGCCGGTAGGTCAGGCGATGGATGGTCCAGGGATAGCCGTGATAGGCGAAGATCACCGGCTTTTCCGTGGTAAACAGGGCATCGAATTCGCGATCCGACAACCCATGTGGGTGATGCTCCTTGGGCTGCAGGGTCATCAGGTCGACGACATTGACCACCCTGATCCTGAGCTCGGGAATGTGATGCCTAAGGATCTGTACGGCCGCCAGCGTTTCGAGCGTCGGGACGTCGCCGGCGCAAGCCATTACGACGTCAGGCTCCTCGCCATTGTCGGTCGAAGCCCAGTCCCATATGCCGATGCCTGTCCTGCAATGAACAATGGCTTTGTCCATTGAAAGCCACTGCCAGGATGGCGGCTTGCCAGCGACGATGACGTTGATGCGGTTCCATGTCTGCAACACGTGATCGGTTACGCACAGCAAAGTGTTGGCATCCGGTGGCAGGTAGACACGCACGATATCGGCTTTCTTGTTGAGGGCTACATCGATGAAGCCGGGATCCTGATGGCTGAAGCCATTGTGTTCCTGATGCCAGACATGGCTCGACAGCAGATAGTTCAGCGACGCAACGGGCCGCCGCCACGGAATGTCGCGGCACGCGTCCAGCCATTTGGCATGCTGGTTGAACATGGAATCGACGATGTGGATAAACGCCTCGTAGCAGGAGAACAGGCCGTGCCGGCCGGTCAGCAGGTAGCCTTCGAGCCAGCCCTGGCACGTGTGTTCCGAGAGGATTTCCAGGACCCTGCCGTCGCGGCCGAGATGAACGTCCTCAGGCAGGATCGTTTCCATCCACGCGCGCTCTGTGACCTCGAACACATCCTGAAGCCGGTTCGATGCCGTCTCATCAGGACCGACGATGCGGAAGTTCTTCGCCGCCTCGTTCAACTCCATGACGGCGCGCAAGAACTTGCCCATCACCCGCGTCGACTCGGCCTTCACCGCGCCCGGCCGTTCTATCGTAACCGCATGGTCATGCACCGCGGGCAGTTCGAGGGACTTGCGCAGCAGGCCGCCATTGGCATGCGGGTTGGCACCCATGCGCCGTGTGCCCTCAGGTGCGGAAGCGCGGATCGAGGCGACAGGAGCGCCGGCAGCGTCGAACAGCTCCTCGGGCCGGTAGCTTTTCAGCCAGTCCTCGAGCAGCTTGAGATGCGCGGGGTTTTCCGCAAGGCTCGACAGGGGAACCTGATGCGAGCGCCAGAAGCCCTCAGTCTTCAGTCCATCGACCTCCTTCGGCCCGGTCCAGCCCTTGGGGCTGCGCAGCACGATCATCGGCCATCTTGGTCGCGATGTGCCTGTTGCGGAACCGGTCCGCGCACCGTGCTGGATTTCTCGGATGCGGTCGAACGCATCGTCGACCACGCTCGCCATCCGCTCATGCATCAGCGCCGGCTCGTGCCCCTCGACGAACAGCGGTTCATAGCCATAGCCGACGAACAGCGCGCGCAATTCGTCTTCTGGGATACGAGCCAGAATGGTCGGATTGGCGATTTTGTAGCCGTTCAGATGCAGGATCGGCAGAACCGCTCCATCGCGCTCAGGATTCAGAAACTTGTTGGAATGCCATGCGGTGGCCATCGGTCCGGTCTCGGCCTCTCCGTCGCCGACGACGCAGGCGACGACGAGATCGGGATTGTCGAAGGCCGCGCCATAGGCATGAGAAAGCGCGTAGCCCAGTTCGCCGCCCTCGTGGATTGAGCCCGGCACGTCGGGCGCCGCGTGGCTCGGTATGCCGCCCGGAAACGAAAACTGCCGGAAGAGTTTGCGCATCCCCTGCTCATCCATCGACATGTCGGGATTGAGCTCACTGTAGATGCCCTCAAGATAGGTGTTCGCTACAATTGCCGGTCCGCCGTGACCAGGCCCGCAGACATAGATCACATTCGCATCCCTGAGCCTGATCACACGATTGAGGTGGGCATAGATGAAACTCAGCCCCGGCGACGTTCCCCAATGGCCGAGGAGGCGCGGCTTGACGTGTTCCAGCCGCAACGGTTCGCGCAGCAGCGGATTGTCGAGCAGATAGATCTGGCCAATCGTCAGATAGTTGGCAGCGCGCCAATAGGCATCGATGTCGCGCGCCTCAAGGTTGGACAGGACGCCACCGGAAGCTGGGTTTGTCGTGTGCTCGGTCATGTCTGGCTCCGTTGTTGGCAACAGTCTTGCGATTTCGACTTGCGCCTGTATCCGTCGACCCGCAGCGAAACGACACAAACGCGTCGGCGCGTGTTCATTTGATCGCTTCGCAGGCATCAAGCATCGTTGCACTCGAGCGCGCGGCGTATGCGCCTGATGACCGCCGCACGTCCCCGCTCGTCGGCCGCGCCACCGACCGCCTCGTTGATGTCCAGGAGAAGGTTTGACAGGTCGTCGTGCCAGTCGAGGCGGGCAACGCTTTCCGGTCTCAGACGGCGGGGCTGGTTGAGTTCGACCGGGAGACTGCCACTGAGCGTCAATTGGAATGCATCATCCAGCCGCGGCATGATGATGCTGCCGTCAGGCATAGTCGATTGCAGCCGCTCGCTGAATCCACGCAGCCCTTCTTCCTCGCCATGGGTGAGGAACACCGCCTGCCTTACCGGACCTCTGGCCGCGACCCACGCAACCAGTTCGACAGCGTCGGCATGACCGGAATAGAGATCGAACAGGCTGATATGCGCCTTGACCTCGACCTCTTCGCCCTGGATACGCACACGCCGCGCCCCATCGAGCAGGATCCTGCCGAGAGAGCCCTGGGCCTGGTACCCGGCGATCATCACCGTAGCATTCCGGCGCCAGAGATTGGCCTTGAGATGATGGCGGATGCGCCCCGCATCGCACATGCCGCTGGCGGCGATCACCACGAAGAAGCCGGTCAGGCGATTGATCGCCTTGCTCTGTTCCACCGTCTCGGTGAAGCGCAGGTCCTTTGAGCTGAGAGCATGGCGCAGCACCTCGCCCCGTTCGATGTCGTCGGCGTGCCGTTCAAAAATCGCGCTGGCGCGGGTAGCCAGCGGCGAGTCGACAAAGACCGGCGCGCTGGGCACGGCACCGGTTCGCATGAGCAGGTGGAGATCGACCAGCAGTTCCTGCGTCCGCTCCACGGCGAAGGAGGGAATGATCAGCGGACCGCTCGCCGCGGCCGCGGCGCGCACCACATCGCCGAGCATGGATCGCCGTTGCTCCGGAGAGACATCCGGGCGATCCCGATTGCCATAGGTCGATTCGCAGATGAGATAGTCGACACCGGCCGGACCTTCCGGATCGGTCTGCAGCAACTTGTGACCAGGCCCGATATCGCCTGAAAACAGAATGCGCATCGGTCTCTTCTGGTGATCCAGATCGATCTCGAGTTCGACCGAGGCAGAGCCGAGCAGGTGACCGGCGTTCCAGAAGCGGGCTCGAAGGCCTTCGGCGACGGTTGTCCATTCGCCGTATTCCAGGGCCCGGAACAAGGTCATGCAGGCGGCCGCATCTGAAAGAGTGTAGATCGGCTCGACCAGCGGCCGACCGCGCCGCGCGTTGCGGCGGTTCAGCTGTTCGACTTCCATTTCCTGGATATGCGCCGCGTCAGGCAGCATCACCGAGCAGAGATCAATCGTGGCGCGGGTCGAATGGATGGGGCCGGAGAAGCCCTGCTTGACCAGCTTCGCCAAGAGCCCGCTATGGTCGATATGCGCATGCGTCAGGATGATGGCGTCAATCGTAACCGGCGGGAACGGAAACTGGCCATAATTCAGTTCCCGTTCCGACTTCGATCCTTGGAACAGGCCGCAATCGACGAGAACCCGCCAGCGGGAGGTTTCGATCTCGTAGCATGAGCCGGTAACACCATGGGCCGCGCCGTGAAAGCGCAGGATAGGATCCGTGCTGCGACCGCCTTGCATACCGCCACGCCTAATGGGAGAGCAGGACAGGGAGGCGCAGATCCGCAAGCACCCCGTCGGTAGCGCCACCGAGCACGAAATCCCTGACACGCGAATGGCCATATCCGCCCATGACTAGGAGCTTGCCGCCGATCTTGAGGGCATGCTCCTGCAGTGCGGCTGCGACCGAACGATCCCCTGCCTGGATCGAGATCGCCTCGGCCATCAGACCACGCGCCCTCAAGCCCAAGGCGAGGCGATCGCCAATGCCTTGGCCCGGAAGCGGCTTTTCGTCGGTGACGGTCACAACCGTAACCCTTGAGGCACGCTTGAGAAACGCCCGCGCATCTGCAACAGCCCTTGCGGCCACCCGGCTGCCATCCCAGGCGATAACGACATGTTCAAAGGATCCCACCTCCGTGGAATCGGGAAGAAGAACGGTCGGTCGGCCCGAGCCGAACAGTATCGCTACAGCCAGCATCCGCGCCGTCTGGTTGGCCGACGCCCAGCCGACCAGGCAGACGTCGAAATAGCGGGAGTGCTCGGCAGCATGATCGCCCATCAGGGCCAGTGGTGCAGCCAATTCCTGCGTGGTCAGGGTCGCGGCGCCTTGCGCGGCTTCCTGCGCAATTGCCTCAAGCAGAGCTTTGCCGTGCTTGCGGCTTGTCGCCTCAGCTTCCGCTATCTTGTAGGGGAGGTCGAGGAGATAGGTTGAGAGCGCATTCGAAACGTCGGGAATATCGACATTGATGGCAACGGCATGAAGCGCCGCTCCGATCTGCTTGACGAGCGCGACCGAGTTTGCCGCGATCTTCAGGGAGTTCGCCTCTGGATAGGTCGCCAGGTAGACAGCTGCCATGAGCTTCATCAGATTTCGCCTCCATTGGAGCAGACCAAATGGCCATCCTTCGCATTTGTAATCGCGGAGGGTGAGGTCGGCTTTGATCCACCGCAAAGGCGGTGGCACGGGTTGGCGAGTGCCGACGCCCTGCGGGTTGCGGCCTTTGCGATGATGGACTGACGTAACGTGCCGTAGTTCGAAGGTGCCAAATGCCTACCCCCACAATCCTCCAGCCGCAGTCAGGCGAGCCCTGCGCAAACTGGGAGCGGATATCCACGATGCGCGCTAGCGGGGGCGGCTTCCAATGCCAGTGGTGGCCGAGCGCGCTTTCCACCTCGCGCTCCACCTTGCAACGGGTTGAGGGCGGCGACACGAATGTCAGCATCGGCATATATGCCGGCGCCCTCCAGGCGCTCGGCCTGCTCGATGGTTTGGGCTAGTTCGCCGATATCGCCAACGACAGCGTCGGCCAGGCGCTGGCAACCGCCGAACTGCCCAAGCATGGCCACCTCAAGCGGTCACCCAGGACGCTTCGTGATGGCCGACTTCGAGGTGAATATCGAGCTTGACGGATGCACGCGCCCTGTCGGCCTGGCACGAAGCAATCGCCACGATCCTCTTCGAATATGACGCCGCAGGCCATCGACGTACTCCTGAAGATTCGACGCAGGATCGACAGCATTACTGCCGACCATCAGGTATGCCAAGAAAACGTGGCTTCTCCATGTCTCGCAATATGTGCTCATGCGCGAGACGAGGGAATTCGCCAAGATGAGCGCTCGCAGAATGGGATAGTAAGGCGTGCTATCGGACATACCTCGCCCTGATCCGCTACTCTGGCTCAAACCTGTCGTAACGAAAGACGCTGGTTTGCACTAAGTCGCGTCGGTTGAATAAATACGGGACCGAAGGAGTTCTATCCTGAGCTGATCCCAGCGACAGGCACCTCCCCAGAACGCAGATCAGGGGCATGCCTTTCCAGGCCAACCAGATCGGTTGCTATCTCCTGATAAAGCCTGCAGTCCGCGTGAACGACCGATCGATCGGGTCGTTCGAACGGCAGGCGCCCGGCGATTTCCTTCAGGTCGGCAAGGACCGAAGCAATATGCGGCCAGGGAAAGTCGGTTGGATCGTCGATGTCGCGGTCTGCACCAGTGATAATATCGAGCTTGGCGACAACGCCGAGAAGCGATTGCGCCTGTACGTGGGGGATTCTGTCTTGAAGCTTCAAGGCAGCAGTCGTGGCCTCGACCTCCGCTTGGCAGGCAATGTGGTAGCCGACTTTTCCATCCGTCGTTTCCGGACTTGCACGGTCCAGAACGCGCCTCTCTAGGCGCTGTTGAAGTCGACAAAGGACCTGCGAAACATGCTGTGCCCGCAGCCATTCTCGCTGCAGCAGGATGGCAGGGTCTGAATCGTCAAAATGTCCAGACTCGTTTGAGATCTGCCGATCGCGGCAGCTGTGCGTGACGGAAGCCAAAGTCGTGCTATTGTCGGAATCAGTCATGATCCGAGCTCCTCGCAGCTTGGGCGTGGCAAGGCTGCTGAAGGTGGTCACAACACCATCAGCAGCCGCAGTAAGCGACCCCATAATCGTATCAGGGTTACGATATCTCAAGTGACGATGCAGATCAACATAAATCGTATCGATGTTACGAAATGAACATCGTCCAGTGCAAAATGGCGCGTGTCGCCCTCGGTTGGGGGACGAGGGACTTGGCTCGGAATGCTGGAGTTTCACCTGATACCGTCGCCCGGTTTGAGCGGGGAGAACAACTAAAAGGCACTACCGTCGCAGCACTTCGGACCACGTTTGAGGCTGCCGGGATCGAATTCATCCCAGAGAACGGCGGCGGCCCTGGTGTTCGTTTGTCTCGCAATCAGAACTAACTGTTTGCCATGCAACTGGATCGCCGACCCATCGATTGACATCGGATTCCCTCCATCCCGCACCGTTGACACTGATCTTGATCTGAGCTGGGAACGTGCCTTCGGCGATCTTACGATAGATGGTTGAGCGGGATAGGCCGGTTCGGGCAAGGACGGTTTTGAGGCGTATGATACGATCCGGCTCGGACATAACTGCCTGCACCTCACTGGTTGTTGCTGATTTCTACTGGGACAGACAGGACGGACCCATGCCGGAGGCAACAAGGTTTGTCGCCTCAGCCGGCTGCGGAGTGGAAACGGCGGCAAATCGGCATGCCTTAGATCCCAACGCCCCGCCCCTTGCCGATGCCATGGCTGAACGCCAGTTCCGCGCCCAAGCGACGACCCGAATCCACGTTGATGCCAAGATCGCGTTTGCGGTTTGCCAGTAGGGATTCAAGCTGCGGATCTCGTTCGAGGCTCTTGGCCATGTCGGACATGGCTGAGCGGGTTGATTTGTAGCCGGACATGTCGCCGGCCTGATATTGCTCCCGTCCCGTCCGGTCGAGCTTTTGCCAACGTTCCACGAAACGGTCGGCGCGGCGGCCGGGATCGAGGTCCATCCCTGTGCGGATTTCGCTCTCAAGCTGGAGAGCGAGCACGATACGATTGACGCGGCCGGCAGCCGCCTCACGAACCAGCTCGGGACTCTTGACGTAGGCCGCTTCGGCATCGCGCCAGCCATGCGGCCGAACCTTCTCGAAAGCGCTGCGGGCATCGTTCAACTCTCGCATCTGCTCGGGACTGCCCTGCCCGTCGGCATTTCCAGTACTGAGGATCGCGTCGATGGCGCGCGCGTGACGCACTAGCGCCTTAGTGCGAGCGCTGCGCAACGCCGCTTCCGTGTCCATCGGAACATTCGTGTCGCGCGGCACTCCGGTGGCGACATTTCCTCTGTCGGGCGTCCGGCCTGCATCTCCGATGTGCGTCCCAACATTTTCCCTTCCCGGCCCGCTCCCACGGTCCTGCATGGGCTCACCGTCTCCGGGCGAGCGCAACCCGTCCAGCAGCCCGCCGATCCCGTCGCGCAGCTTCTCCGGAACGATCCGACGCACGATCTCGACCAGACGCTCGCGGAACGTGATGCCGCGCCGCTCGGCATAGTGTTGCGCCGGGTCGACCTGCTCGTAATCCGACGCCATGTCCTTGGCTCTGTCCCGTGACAACGTTCGGACGAGGCGTTCGCGCGTCGTGAAGTCGTCTCCGCCATAATGCAGATCCATGCTGTCTCGATGCCGCGACAGTGCGACGTAGCTGCCATGCGCATCCATGCCAGGCGTTGCGAGCACATGCGTGCGGTCGACGGTCATGCCCTGCGCCTTGTGAATGGTCGCGGCATAGCCGTGGTCGATGTGGGCATAGTCTTTCAGGTCAAAGTGCACCGACCTCCCATCGTCAACGCGAACCGTCATGCTTTGTTTGCTGACTTCCTCCACGATACCGAGTGTTCCGTTCTTGACGCCGAGCCCGCGCTCGTTGCGCAGGAACATGACCCGGTCGCCGCTGGCGAAGTTTCTTGGGCCGCGTTCCACATCCACCTGAACATCATCTCCGAGATCGCCGGCAATGCGCATACGCTCGCGCGCTGCCTGGTTCAGCGCGCGCACCTCGTCGTTTGTGTGGGTGAGAATGATCCGGCTTGCCTCTGGATGCGCCTGCCTGTCGCGATCCCAGCGCTCGACGAGTTCACCTCGCGCTTCATCGCGCGTTGCAGCCTGATGCACCATGCCTTGCGCATCGTAGGCGCTGATTGCGGCTCCGATCCTGCCGGTTGCCAGATCGCGCGTGGCATCGCGCTGCCAGTCCTCGCGCTGCCGGCGCACCTGACCGATTTCGACACCGCCGTGTCGCTCGTGGATCGAGCGGAATGCAGCGCCGGCTTCGATGGCCTGCAACTGCTGGGGATCGCCGACGAGGACGATCTTTGCGCCAACGCCGGCCGCATGGGAAAGCACGCGCTCCAACTGGCGCGTGCCGACCATGCCGGCCTCATCGATCACCAGNCAACGCCGGCCGCATGGGAAAGCACGCGCTCCAACTGGCGCGTGCCGACCATGCCGGCCTCATCGATCACCAGGACATCGCGGGCGGTGAGCAGATCCCTGCCCTGTCCCCAGCTATGCTCCATACTGGCGATGGTGCGTGACGGGATTCCTGATCCACCTTCCAGAGTCTCGGCGGCAATGCCGGAGAGTGCAGCGCCTCGAACCTCATAGCCAGCCGCTGCCCATGCCTGGCGCGCAACCCCCAGCATGGCGCTCTTGCCCGTGCCGGCAAAGCCGACAACGACACCAAGACCGTGCCCATCGGTGATATGCGCAAGCGCATCGCTCTGCTCGTCTGACAGGACAAGCCCGCGTTGCGCAGCCCGCGCCAGTGCTGCCTCGCGCTGTGCCTCACTTACCGCGTGTCGCTCGTCCAAATCGATACGCTCTGCCGCGCGGTGAAGGCGCTGTTCGGTGTCGATCATCTGCCGGGTGGTGAAGCGATCCTCTCCGCGCCCGTCCTTGCCGAGTTCGACCAGATCGGGCGCGTTGCTGATAGCTGTCATCACCTTGTTGAACTGCTCCACTCCATCGCTGTGCCGATGCGAGAACTTGGCAATGTCTTTTCGGGTGAAGGTCGATTGCTGATGGGTGATGGCATCGAGCGCCACGGATGGATCGGCAATGATGCGCGCGCCATTGTTGCGCGCGATCTCGCGATGCAGTTCGGCGCGATCTGCATCAATGTCGCCAGCAGCAAGGCCGCTGCCCTCGATGCGTTGGGCTGGCGCACCAATCTGCGTTTGCGGCTCCAGCGCAATGCCCTGTGCTTCCAGACTGCGATGATCGATGCGGGCGTCGATGTCGAGTTCGGCCAGGCGCTCATTGGCCAGTTCCGCCCACCGCTCGCGCCAGCGCTCGACCAGCTGGGTAGCATTCCAGTCTCGAACCTTGCCACCAAAACCGTTCTCATCAACCGACCGCATGGCGAGCATGACATGAGCATGCGGCTTGAGACTGCCATCCTCCGCCCTGTCCCAGTGCACATTGAGATCGGCGACCATGCCCTTGCTGACAAACTCGGTCTGAACNGCCAGTTCGATGCCCTGCGCCTGGCTGAGTTCGCGCGGCAGAGCAAACTCCACCTCGCGGGCAAGCTGGGCATCCTTGCGCACCTCGAACGCCTCGACATCGTTCCACAGCCGTTCGCGGTCGCTCCAGTCTTCCGGTGCATCCTCAGGCAACATCACCTCGGAATGGACGACACCGCGCTTGGCTGAGAAGTCCTGCACACGCTCGATCCGCTCGTCGCGCAATCGCGACGCCGAGCGGTAGGCGGCTGACGCCACAGCACTGCTCCCAGCTTTGCGGCCAATGACCTTGACGTGAAGATGATAGATCGCCATCGCGACCAGATCATTTGCACGGTCTATGCCACGTCGGCACGACGTATAAGCGCGCCCTCCCTCAAAAAATTCTCGGGATGGACCAGCCCGTCCCGGGCTGTCTCGGCAACCCTGAAGCCTTCCGGCAGGCCGTCCCCTATCATCGCCACATCGACAATCGATGGAGACAACCATGCGAAAACCGCGGGACTTTGACGCCGAACTGAAGGCGCTGGAAGACAAAGCCAAAGAGCTGAAAACCCGAAAGGTGCAGCAGCTTGGCGAGCTGGTGATCGCCACCGGCGCCGATCAACTCAGCACCGACGAACTGGCAGGCGCACTGGTCGCAATCACCGAGACGAAAGACACCGCAAAGCGTGAGGCGTGGGCCAAGCGTGGAGTGATGTTTTTCGAAAGCAGGTCACGGCGAACTGCTCCGGCACTTGGAAGCAAGCTGCGTGGCGCTTCGGCGCAACCGGGCGGCATTCAATCGCCGGCAGGCGGCTCTGGCCCGCAATGACATGCGCACGTGGCAGGTCGAGCGCCGCAAGCGCACACGGCAGCTCATCGAACTCGGCGGTCTCGTCGTTAAGGCGGGCATCGTCGATCTGACCAATGATGATCGCGCTACCATCTACGGCGCGCTACTTTGGATCTCTGCCAAACTGCAGAGCGATGAAGGCGAGCATGCGCGAGACCTATGGGGCTCGAAAGGCAGGCAGGCGTTCGATGCTGAACGGCGTGAAGAGCGGATGGGCCGGCGAACCTAGCCACAGTTGGCGCGAACAGCGGCTGGCGCGAGCCCGAACAGCAGACTTCGGCCGGTGCGCCAGCCCGACTCCGCAGCCAAGCGCATGCGCAGGAAGCTTCCGCGATCTTCGTCGCTACCGGCGACAATCTTATCTCGCGAGCCTTGATTCAGATGATGAAGGCGCAAGGCTTGAATAGGCAAAGCCCGTCAAAGCAGGCGTTACCCGATGAGCAAATTTCAAATGCCAGATCGTGTTCCCCTCGAAACCTCCCACGCCCCGCGTATGCGATCGTGCGCACTGCGTGTTGACACTCTACAGCCAGGCCAACGGCATTGCTCTGCACAGCCGGAACTGCCGGAAAAACGACGCAACGCTCCTCGTTTTAGATGAGATTGGCAAGGGCAATCCAGCCGATGGGACGACAGAAGCGAAACTTACTCTTGTCATGTTGCGCAAGAGAGGTGGATTTAACAAAGAAATGTACTATTTGCGTCGTGGGCAGGGCAGAAAAATCAAACGTCGCTCAATTCATCCGATACAAAAGAGGGAAATCATATGACCACTGCTCTCGAGCAAGGCAACAAACTGGATACCGTGTCGATAACGGCTGACATTGTCGCCGCCTATGTATCGAACAATCCAGTACCGGTTGGCGAGTTGCCGAAACTAATCGGCGACATCCATGCCGCCCTGAATGGCATCGGCACGCCGGCGGTAGAACCTGTGGTAAAACAGGACCCGGCAGTTTCGATCAAGAAATCGGTGACACCTGACTTCATCATCTGTCTGGAAGACGGAAAGAAATTCAAATCGCTCAAGCGGCACCTTCAGCACTTCAACCTGACCCCCGACGAATACCGACAGAAATGGAACCTGCCGTCCGACTATCCGATGGTGGCGCCGAACTACGCGGCTACCCGGTCGGCTCTGGCGAAATCAATAGGGCTCGGGCGCAAGGCAGCGACGCCCACGTCTGCCGCGGCGGAAAAACGCAAACCGGCCGTGCGGGCGGCGGCAGCGAGAACCACTGCGGCGGCAATCAAGTCGCCGGTGAAGACGGGGCGCAAGGCGCGGGCCAAAGCGTGACCTGGGACATCTGACGAGAGGTCGGCGCCGGGAACTGAATATACCGAAGCCCCGTCTTTCCGGTGGGGCTTCGTGCTTATTGGATTACTCTGCGGTGCGGCGTGACCAGATGAGCGAGAAGTCGCCCTTGGTTTCGATCTCGACCAGACTCGCATAAGTCGGAACGGGACAGCTGGAATCACCGAGCTTGACGGAATGGTACTCGCGCGAGGTCGTCTTCTATGCCGCGCCCCGAACTCGGTGGCACCAGCAAGCAAGCCCGCATTGGGCCGGCCGGCCGCTACCGGCACAGTGAGGCCGGAACCTGGCAATCAGACGACGTGGTACGTTCTTCCTCTTCTTTGGCTGACGGCCGTGGATGCCAGCCGCACTTATTCGCAAGCTGGGTCGGCGCATTGAGCGAGTTGAAGGGTGGCGCGGTACTTATGGAATCCGAGGGCGTCTATTGCATGCCGCGCAAAGTGAGTGCGCCGGAAGGGGAGGCGAGCGAGGTCCGTCTCACCTGAGGTGCCGGTAAGCCATGCTGTTGCAACAATGAGAGTGTTGTTCTATAATAACCAAACAAATTTGCAGAATGAATCATGATTCACAGCCAAATTCTCAATAAATACTACTATATACTGCTGAAATCGCGTAATCTATCTTATGGAACTTGCTAAGCGATAGAAATCAAACAGATACTGTTGAGCCACAGCCGCTCACTGCCCAACTCGGGATAGCCGAGATCGGCGAGACCGAACATTTCGTCGCCATTGGCATTCAATTCGATCGCGAGCCAAACTCCTTCGCCGAGCGGATTGAAGAACTTCACGACCGGTACGTGATCGGCGTTGCGCTCGCGGCCATTCCCGCGCGCGATTCTTCTCATCGTCAGGGATGAACCGGTCAGCATAGACGACGGTGGTGCCGTGTTCGCCCTTGCGGACATGGCCGCCCAGCGATAGCGCCTGGCGGAAAGTCAGCCAGCTCTGGACGGGAAACCCATGCTCGACGACCGCACCCCACAGGATCAGCACATTGATCCCGGAATAGGCGCGCCCGGTCGCGGCGTTGGCCGGCATAGCCAGAGAAGCTTTCGTCGCCGTCGTGCCCCAGGGCTGCACCCAGGGAAAGCGCCCAGCCCCCAGCTCGGCGATGATCTTGTTGGTGATTTCGTCATAGAGGCTTGCCCGGTCGGCGCCGGCGCGAGCGTAGTGTCTGGACATCGCGGTTCTCCGCGACGGGCGCCGGAGGCCCTCCTCCAGCTCTCAACCCGTCACGGCAAACCGGTCCGTACTCTCACTCTAGACGGCGTTGCGGGGTCCTCTCAGAAGGGAGGACGCTCTCGATTTTGGGCAAAGGCGTCGGGCGCCAAAAAGGCAAATGTCGCTGACCATCTTGCTACCGGACTGCGTGGCGGATGCGGTCGGTAAGCGTTTGTTCGACGTCGAAATAACCCACCCAGGCTTCGGGTAGCTGAGCCCGCGCGGCGGCCGCGAAAACATCGAAACCGTTGGCGTTTTCGCAGGTGGGCAACTCCTCCCAGCTGACCGGCACCGCGCACGACGCCCCCGCGCGTGCCCGAGTCGACCAGGGACAGATTGCAGTGGCGCCTTGGCCGTTGCGCAGGTAATCGAGAAACATCCGGCCCTTGCGCTTCGCCTTGCTCATGTTGGCGACGAAACGCGACGGATCTGTACGGGCCAGTAGTTCGGCGAAGTCTTGGCAGAAGCTCTTGACCTCGTCCCAGTTTGCCTCCGGGACGAGCGGCACGACCACATGAACGCCCTTGCCGCCGGACAGCAACGGCCACGACTGCAGTCCAAGCGCTTCCAGAATGCCCCGAATGTCGAGGGCTGCCTGCTTGACGGCCGTGAATCCAAGGCCCTCGTCCGGATCGATGTCGAAGATCATGCGGTGCGGCAGATCCGGCTGCTGGCGACGGCTTCCCCAGATGTGGAATTCGAGCACGTTCATCTGAACGCCTGCGATCAGCCCAGCCAAGTCATCGACCCACAAGATGCGGCTTTCCTTCCCGGACATCTTCCCCAACTGGCCGTCATGGATGGCCTTGGGCATGCCTGGCAGTCTGTGCTTCTGAAAAAAGGTCTGCTGAAGGTCGCCGTCGGTATCGCGCACCAGCGACAGAGGCCGATCCTGGATGTGCGGCAGCATCTTCTCGGCGACCACGGCGTAGTAGGCGGCGAGCGTGGCCTTGGTCACCTTGGTCCCCGGATACATGACCTTGTCGGGATGCGTCAGTTTGACGCCGACAGCAGCAGCGATCTCCTTGCCGATTCCCGGATCGAGATTGGCGGGGCCAAGAGTTGCCGCCGTCTTTGTCATTTCCATCACGACCTGGTCGGCTGGCTTGTCTTCGCGCATGCCCTCAAAGCTTGGATGTCGCAAGCTGCCGTCCGGTGTCACTTCGGCATAGGTGACTTCGGCGACAAGCTCGGGCCTCACCCACCGAGCACGGCGGGCAATGTCCCTCGGAACAGAAGCGAAAGCCGGTTTCTCAACGCTGCGTCTCTCGAGCTTCGCCAGGATGTCCTTGCGCATCGCCGCGGTGAACCCCGTGCCGACACGGCCGCGATAGATGAGTTTGCCATTGTCGTAAGTGCCGAGGATGAGCGAGGCCATGCCATGTCCTGTGTCACTCGGGCGATAGCCGCCGACAACGAATTCCTGTCGCTTCGTGCACTTGATCTTGAGCCAACTCCTGGTGCGATCGCCGACGTAGGAACTGTCGGCGCGTTTGGCGATGATACCTTCGTGGCCGCCCTCGCACATGGCGTCGAACACCCGTTTGCCCTGGTCGACGATGTGGCTGGAGAATTGCAGGCAGTCGTCTGGCAGGCGAGTGCCCAGCAGGGACTCCAGCCGCTCCTTGCGCGCGAGGAGCGGCTGGTTCGACAGATCTTGGCCATCCAATTCAAGCAGGTCGAAGGCGTAGAATTTGAGCGGCAGACCCGCGGCAATGCCGGTTTTCAGCATGGAGAAGTTCGTGCGGCCCTGGCTGTCGATGGCGACGATCTCACCGTCGATCAGCACCGCGCCCTTTGTCAGTCTCTGAAGCGGCGGCAGGATGACCTTGAACTGTCGGGTCCAGTCGTGGCCATTGCGGGTATAGACGACGACGTCCGAGCCGGAGATGGCGACTTGGGCACGATAGCCGTCGAACTTCATCTCGAAAAGCCAATCCCCGCCCACCGGTATTTGGTCTGTCAATGTGCAGAGCTGGAACGACCGAAACCCCGGCAGCGGATATGCAGGGATAGATTCTGAGTCTCTGCGCCGTGTGCGCCTTTTGCTGATGCTTAGGGTGCCATCTACAGGCGACATGCGGAACTCGGTTACATAGTCCGATTCAATACCCTGCCCCGCAGTTCGGTTCCATCCCCAAGCATCTACGCGCCGGCGACCGTGGCGCTCTAAGGAAGAACGGCGTATAAGCCGCAGTCCTGCGCGCGTCCGCAACAGCGGCATTGTCGCGCGCTGGACGGAGGAAATTCGCCCCCGCCGCGGGCGGTGAACGGGACAGCCGTAGGAGCGTCAGCATAGCGCCGGCCGCAGGACGGGACGCGGGACCGACTGTCCCCGTCCGCGGCGGTCCGTATGGTTTGCGTTCAGGATATGGATGCGACCGGCATCGTTCGCGCGCATCGGCGACGCTAGGATTGGCCGGTACAGTGGCATTGCCTGATGAATCAATCAGGTTGTGCTCCCTTCGGCTCTCCTCAATTGCGTGGCAGCTTGTGAATTTCAAGCCGGACAGGCCCGCCCCTGTCACAACTCGTGCAGAAAAGCGCTCGCTCGACCGAGCTGAACAGAGCGTCTTTTCCATAGCGTTGGATCAGCCCGGCCGGCTTTACCGTGGCATGGTGCGAGCAGGATCTGCACCAGGCCCGCAACACATGCCATTCGCGAAGATCGCCGAGCGCCACATCGAGGCCGGCATGTACGCTGCCATCGATGATGGTCTGCGGCGGGATCTTCACCTCGCCCGGCGTCAGGATTTTCTCCATCACGTGCCGACTGTTGTAGTGGATCAGCAACATGCCCGGGCGGCGCCGGATGGCGGCTTGCCAGGCTGCCTGACTCACAGTTGAATCGGGGGAACGCGAAATGGTCTCCGCCAAAGCCTGCTCCTCGCGATCCCAGACCTCGATCCGAAAATTGTCTTCCGCTGTCTTTGCCATAGCTTCGCCGGCCAGCGCGATTGACGCCGAGCCATGGTCCCTTGCTGCTCCAGATCACGCTGAAATAAGGAACATATTCCTCTCCCGTCAAGGGCACGCTTGACTCTTTGTTCTCACTTTGTTCACATGGCTGGATTAGGTCATACGAGGCGAACGATGGAACTTCGCTTGAACATCGAGGACGCAACACCCCAAGAGCTCGCAAGAGGCATCGCCGCAGGCGAAGCCGTGTTTGCGCGCGCCGGCATCACAGCTTTGCAAGGAGCGGAAGGGCTGTTTGCATTGGAAGGGTGGGATATCAAAGGTTTCCCAGAAGACGACAAGCCTACCGAGGATGAGGACCAGGCTGCTTCAGTCTGGATGGAAGCAGACAAGGCTGCGGCAGCGGCTTGTTGTGCGGGCTGGCCGGAGGAAAAAGTCCCGCACCACCAGGTCATGGAACTGGTCAATGTTCCCCGCACGAAGCTGCAAGCTGAGGCCATTCCAGACACCTGGCCAGAGCGGAAGCAGCTCTATCCTGACGTCGTCAAGCGGCTGGAGATCACGACCGGCCCAGACCGCCAGATCGATTTCGATATTGCCTTCGTTCTCGGTTGGGTTCCCGACCGGCCAACGCTGGATCGCGTTGAGCCTCTATCGGAAGAGGGAGACCGAATCCCCTTCTTCACCAGCGACCTTGCCCAGGTTGAAGAGATGGCGCGCAAGGCGCTCAAGGACTGGACAATCGAGATTGACCGGGGTCCATGTGACGCCCACGTTTTCGACCCGGCGGCCAGCGATGAACGATGATGAATTGCGCATGGCGGCATGGCGTAATTTCGACGGCTCCTTGTATATGGAAAAGCCGCCGGCAAATCCTGCAATCGCGCTGACGCTGGCCATGATGCGCGGCCAGTCCATGCATTTCGAATAGTGGTCAAACGCAGTCGGGGCTTACCAACACCATCGGTCATCGACCGCGACTGGCCACACCAAGTTGCGCTGCTGGACGACCTCTGCACGGATCGGAATTTCACGATGATCGCGAAGTTCTGCCAGGAACGAGGGCTTAAACACCAGACACGCCATGTGCAGGCGGTATGGCCGAACGGCAAATATGAAACCTATCGGCTGCATTGCTTCAGGGACGCCGCATCTGCAGAGGCCTTTCTGGATCACTTTGAGGGGCTGAGGTTTGATCCGAGGCGGGATCGGGAGAATGGAAACGTGCGAGGCGTCTGGCGTCGCGCGGGCGAATACCGGCGGGTTCTCGATCTCGGTCCGCTCAGCGTACCAGAGATTCTGCGCAGCTGAGTCACGAGCTTTCGGGGCGAACTGTTTCGACCGAGAGTGAGCCTGCCGGAAGCGGCCGCAAAAGCTCAGCCTCAGGCTTTGTCAGACTGATCCAGGTCGCCCAATTCTCCGGCTGAAGGACCACGACCTGACGATTGTGATATGGCGCGACATCCGGCCCGGGATCGGTCGTCAGCATGGTGAATGTGGGCGGCTTGTTGCTGACAGCCTCACGCCAAAGCCCCGCGATGGCCATGAACGGAGAGCCGTTGAGCGTGAAGCGATGTTTGGCCTTCGGATATTTTGTGCCCGTGAACTCGAAGAACGCGGACGCAGGAACGAGGCAGCGTTTGCTGTTTCCGAACTGCCGACCTTCGGAGCGGAAGTTGAACACTGGGCCGCCCTTTGGTCCGGTCGGCGGAAACCCGAACGTCATCGATGCCAGTTCGATTGTGTCATCAGCGGCCCGCATTATCGGCGCTGGATCGTTGATGCGGACGTCGTCCGCCTGTGGCAAATCGAGTTCGGTCTGGTGGCTGGGGATTTTGAGCGCCAGCGACGCCATCATCCGGCAATATTCAGCCCAGAGTACATGCTGCTCGTAATCGTTGCACATGGGAGGCTCCGGACTTGGGCGGGCTCTTTATGGTAACGCTATCGAGGGCACGTTGAAAGCGGATCGGCGCTTAACTGAATGGATCCCGCTCAACGGGATGTCCACCTCTTTTGCGGCGCCAATGAAGGCGCTTGCTGGCATCTTGCCGTCGTCAGTAGGCATCCAGACAGTTACACCCGAGTTTGGTGGACGGTCAGAAGGTCGTGTAAAAATGGAGGGCTAATCTCTGTGCGATCACGCGCATTTCCCGAGGCGAGCTATTCGCCCTTGCCTCTGGAAGAATCCGACAGCGGGAACCTAGTTAGTCTGGACCTGAAATCCCCGTCGACTGACAAGCAGCCATCCCAACACGCATGCCAAGGCGACGTTGATCAGCGCCAGGCCGGAAAGTGTCGTCAGCGTGCAGTAAGCGCCGAAGCGCTCCAGAAGCAATGCACCAAGGGATGGCGCCGCTGCCTGAGCAATCAGGCTCGGCATAGCAAGGCGCCCCATCAACTTGGCATAACCATCAGAGCCATACATTGCGAGCGGCAAGGTAGCACGCGCGATGGATTCCAGGCCTATGCCCGCCCTGTAGAACGCGAGCGCCAACGGCACGATTGGCATGCCAGCCCAGAGCACCGAGACGCCGATTGCGACGAAGGTGATCGACGCGAACTTGGTCCAGATCGGGTGATGAAAGCGCGCCTCGATCGTCCGGGCAGCCACCCGAGAGGGGCCGACGAGTGTCCCGAGCCCCACGGCCGCAGCGAGGGTCGTGCCGCTTCTTTGCAGGATCGTCAGCAAGTGCACCGACAGGGTCGAAGAGATGACGGCTGCAATTGTCAGGGTCGCGGCCAGGACAACCATAATCGCGATGTTTCGGCCGATTGGCAGAACAGACGTCGCTGCCGCATTCGGTCCGGCTCGGGCGGCCGGTGAAGGCCCGCCGCTAGGCAGGATCACCAAGTAAAGCGGCAGAGCGACGAACAGCTGCACTGCGGCGTAGACCAAACAGGTGCCGCGCCATCCGATCTCTCCCAGAAGAAGGCCGAGATCGGCCAGCAGATTGTGCTCGCGAAGCCGCCAAACAGGGTGCGCGTGGTGATGGTGGATCGCGCCCCGTGGCCGCAGAGCCGGCCAAGAGTCCCGAACGCGGCATCGTAAAGCCCGCCCCATCCCGAGGCCGATAACCAGCCAGGCGATGATGTACGCCACCAAGGTCGGCGCTACCGCACCGCGGCAAGCGCTGATCAGCTAATATCTCAGTTTGAAATTTGAAATATGCGAAAGCGCCTATCCGGTTTGCCCCCATAGGTGCAAACGCCTATGTGTTTAGCAAAGGATAGGAGGCAGCCGTTGCCATACGTGAAGGTCGAGATCGCAAAGGGGATCGCCAGCGTCGAGCAGAAGCGCGCCGTGATCCGAGGTATGACGGATGTGCTAGTGAAAGAGCTTGGACGCGATCCCGAATACATATTTGTCGTCATCGACGAAGTGGACACCGACAATTGGGGACGCAAGGGGCAGTCGCTTACTGAATTGTGGAGGGAGCGCGATGCCGACCGGACTTAAGGGCCAGAGGCGCCCCCGATGTAACCGGAAACGCGCCGTCCGCGTCATGCGCATTGCCACCGGGAGCAAGCCATGCGCATTGCCACCGGGAGCAAGCCGACGAGCTGATCGATGGCCGCAAAGACCCGGCTGCGAAGACCATCGGCCCCAACGGATCATGTTTGAGGAACCTGGGACAGCCGGCCAGTAGTCCCAGGTGTTCCCACGCCCGGGGGCCCACCACCTTCCCGCGTAGACTAGTTGGCTGCAGGGCCGCTTGGAGCGGTCGCCAGCGCGTTTCCCTCTGGCCTCTGAGATCGTTTGCACATACCACTATTGCGAACGACGGCGTTTGTGCGTGGCTTGCTGAATTCGACTAGGTCACCGTGGGCCGGTCAGTCTTCAGTCTAGGTGGGTCGCTCAATCGCCGCCAACACAGCGAGCGAAACCTCCGTGGTCGAAGACGTGCCGCCCTGATCAGGCGTGCGTCTTTTCTTTTGTGATGTGACGCTCTCTATGGCCGATAGGATCGCAGCCGCAGCTGCCCGCTCACCCAGATGCTCCAGCATCAACGCGCCACTCCATATCGTGGCGATAGGATTTGCGATTCCCTTGCCAGCTATATCGGGGGCAGAACCGTGAACCGGTTCGAACATCGATGGTACGCCGCCGTTTGGATTGATGTTGGCTGACGCGGCAAAGCCCAAGCCACCCTGGATGGCTGCGCCCAGATCGGTCAGGATGTCACCAAAAAGGTTTGAGGCGACGACGACATCAAGGGCCTGCGGGTTCATTACAAAACGGGCAGCGATTGCGTCGACGTGATAGCGGGTTACCTGGACATCAGGATAGCCTGCCGCCAGTTCGTCGGTCACTTCGTCCCAGAACACCATCGAATATTTTTGAGCGTTTGATTTTGTAACCGAGGCAAGCCGACCGCTGCGTTTGCGTGCTTGCTCGAACCCGTATCGCAGAATCCGCTCCACACCCCGACGTGTGAAGATGGATGTCTCCACGGCTACTTCATCTGGGGTCCCGACGTGGATGCGCCCGCCGGCACCGCTGTACTCACCCTCGGTGTTTTCCCGGATGCACAGAATGTCGAAGTTTTCCGATCTTAATGGCCCCATCGTGCCGGCAAGAAGTTTGTGAGGTCGCGCGTTCACATATAGATCGAACGCCTTGCGGATTGGGAGAAGCAGCCCGTGCAGGGAAACCGAATCCGGTACTCGGGATGGCCAGCCGACCGCGCCCAGCAGAATGGAGTCGAACGCTCTCAAAGTCGCTATGCCGTTTTCCGGCATCATTCGGCCATGCTTTAGATAATAGTCACACGACCAGTCGAAGCGCTGCGGCGAGAGGCCGAAGCCGAATTTTCTGGCCGCACCCTCAAGCACGACCCATGCGGCATTAGTCACATCGACGCCGACGCCGTCTCCGGGGATGAGCGCGATTTTATAGTCTTTCATGCTCTTGCCTCCGGCTTACAAACCGAGACCGCCGACGCACACATATTTGACGTCCAGATAGTCATCGAGCCCGTATTTCGATCCTTCTTTGCCGACGCCCGATTCCTTCAGTCCTCCGAACGGCGCGACCTCCGTCGTGATCAATCCCTCGTTGACGCCGACAAGGCCGTATTGCAGGCGCTCGGAAACACGAAAGGCCCTCCCGAGATCCTGCGTGTAAAAATAGGCGGCCAGCCCGTACTGGGTATCGTTAGCCAGGCGAACGGCCTCGTCCTCGGTCTCGAATTTGAAGACCGGCGCTATGGGGCCGAAGATTTCATCGCGCGCAAAGTCCATTGTCGAATTCGCTTCGGCGAGAACCGTCGCCTCATAGAAGCGGCCACCCTTCGAATGTCGTCTGCCGCCCGTGACAACGCTGGCACCCTTGGCAAGGGCGTCACTCATGAACGCCTCGACCTTGGCTACAGCGGCATCGTTGATCAACGGACCCAAAGTCGTACTGCTTTCCAGTCCAGAACCAACGACAAGATTCCGCGTCGCGGCCGCAAAAGCGTCGAGAAAGCGATCATGGATACCAGCCTGCACGTAAAGCCTGTTGGTGCAGACGCAGGTCTGACCCGCATTGCGGAACTTGGCGGCGATGGCGCCCGCGACCGCACGGTCAAGATCGGCATCGTCAAAAATCAGGAACGGGGCGTTGCCGCCGAGTTCCATCGAAACCTTCTTGACGGTTTCGGCAGCCTGCTTGAGCAGGCGTTTTCCAACATCAGTGGAGCCGGTGAAGGTAATCTTGCGCACCAGGGGATTTGACGTCAGTTCGCCGCCGATCTCGGGTGCGCTGCCGGTCAGAATGTTGATGACGCCCGCAGGGATGCCAACCTGTTCCGCGAGCACACCCCAGGCGAGCGCCGAATAGGGCGTCACACTGGCTGGTTTGGCAACGACCGTGCATCCCGCGGCAATGGCAGGACCAATCTTTCGGGCCAGCATCGAAGACGGAAAGTTCCAGGGTGTGATGGCGCCGACGACACCCACCGGGTTCTTCGTCACCAGTATACGACGGTCAGCCCAGGGCGAAGGAACCGTGTCTCCGTAGACGCGCCGAGCCTCCTCGGCAAACCACTGGATGTAGGCAGCACCCGTCGCGATCTCGCCCTTGGCCTCGGCAAGCGGCTTGCCCTGCTCCCGGGTGAGAAGTTCGGCCAATGCATTCTGGTGGTCGAGAAGTGCCGTCGAAAGATCGCGCAGCATTCTCGCCCTGGTCGATGCAGTCGTCTGGCTGAAATTGGCGAACGCCGCCGCGGCGGCGTCGATCGCTCGTTTGGTCTCGGCCGCGCCAGCATTGGGGACAATGCCGATGATTTCGCCACTTGCCGGATCAATGACGTCGAGCGTCCTGCCATCGTCCGCAGATGTCCACTGACCTCCCACCAGGATCTGTTCGCGGCGGAAATCGCTCCATGAACTCATTGATCTAGTCCTCTTTCCGAAAAAAATGTGATCTTGATATTTTGGAGACGTAGGCGACTAATCGACAAAGATATGAGTGCGCCAATGAAGCCGGCGGCGGAACGGCCCTCTACCTTCGGGGCGGGGGTGGTAGAATGTTTCGGCGGTCTTTAGAGTGATCGACGCGGTGGCTTCGTCCGACGTCTAAACCGACGGCTTCTTCAATATTGAGCCGATGGCCAGCGATATGATCCGCCCCGCAGTCAATGCGGAATTGCCGTCCGGATCTTTCGACGGAACAAATTCCACGGCTGCAATGCTGCAGATCGTCGCTTTCGCCGCTACACCCTTTATAAGGTCCACGACCTCCCAGTATAACAGTCCGCCTGGCGCCGGAACAAATACCGCGGGCATGATTGTCGGGTCGAGCCCGTCAAAGTCCAGGTTTATGTGGACATTGGACCCGGAAGGAATGGCATCGACGATGGGCTGAATGCCTTTTTGACGGACGACCTGTGCCGGAAAGAACCTCACGCCCCAAGCTTTTGCATCGGCGATTTCCTGGGGCCCGGCCGAACTTAGGCCGCGTGCGCCAACCTGCACCAGGTTGGCGACATGGGGTTCTTCGGACGCGCGCCGCATGACACTGGACAGGCCATAGCGCTCCCCTGCGACCTCGTTGCGCCAGTCGATGTGGGCGTCGATCTGTAGAATGGTCAGGTTGGCTTTAGCCGACAGCGCCTTGATGACGGGAACCGGAACCGAATCATCGCCGCCCAGCACAACCGGTATGGCGCCCTTTTCGACGATTTTGGCTATGGCGGCGTGGATGAGCTTCCGATTCTCCTCAGGCTTGTCAACGCGGGTTGGCAGATCTCCGTAATCACAGACGCGATCCTCCGCACTGCAAAACGGCAGTCCATCCAGATCCCAGTCATATCGATCTTTCGTTGCCGACCAGATAGCCAGCCCGTCGCGAATTGCGCGCGGTGCATCCAGATTTGCCTGGGTGTATTCGACGGCGCCCGGATAAGGCGTAGCGCATGGGATTCCGAGAACAACAATCTCGGCGTCAAGGTCGTCGAGATTATTGCACGCTGCGACGCCCATGAATGTATCGGAACTGGCGGTCCCCAGCATCGGCATGACGCTTCGGGGCTTCAGTGCGCTTTCCATATCGGCAACCTCGTTGGCCATCTCTGAACGGGCTGCCTGCCTAGTGCGCGCTGTTGAGTTTTGCGGCGACGGTTTTCTGGAAGTTGTGGAGAGCGACCTCCCAGTGCGGAGAGAAGCGG
>NZ_AYWP01000021.1:0-81343 GCF_000502435.1 Mesorhizobium sp. LNHC232B00 | reverse complement strand
TCAGACGTGTGCTCTTCCGATCTCTTCGAAGGACGAACTCAAGGCGGCGGTGATGTTGCCGACGACGAAGAACACCAGCGTCCACAGAATGACGCGGCGCCGGTCCCATTCGCCGGTCAGCGTCGCCAGGATCGGCGTGCCGATCGCATAGGCTAGCGCGAAGGCAGTGATCAGCGTGCCCGCCAGCGGGATGGAAATGCCTGCATCCCCAGCGATGTCGGGCAGAAGGCTGGAAATCACGAAGCCCTCGGTCGAGATCGTGAACGATCCGAGCGCGAGCCAGAAGAGACGCTTATCCATAGGGAAGTGTCCTTAGTTCAAGAGTTATTGAACAATTGGACATACCGGAGCATGATGTCAATGAAGCCAGCGGAAAATAGCTGAACCATCCTGACAGCCCTGTGTCAGCACAAAAGGTCAGCACGGGTCGAAACGGGAGAAACAATGTGTACGGGCAGGCGAGGACGGATGCGTTGAAATCGGCCCGAACTGCGCTTAGGTTTCCAGCCATGACGCTGCCTCACCCCAATACGGACCAGATCAGCCTGCCCATCGTGCTCGGCGTGCTCGGCGACCCGACGCGGCTTGCAATCGTGCGCTATCTCGCCAGCAAGGAAGGCGTACCGCTGAACTGCAGCCGGTTCCTCGATCTCGGTTCTAAGACGAATTTGAGCTATCACCTCGCCAAATTGCGCGAGGCCGGCGTCACCCGCACCAAAGTGGTCGGCACCAACCGGATGATCACGCTGCGCCGCGCCGACCTCGACGCCCGCTTCCCCGGCCTGCTCGACAGTGTCATCGCCGCGGCTGGCAACTCTGCCCTTCCAGCGGTCGGCGGCCCCGACATCGAAGTTCCGGCGTAGCCTCAAAACTCGATCAGAAGGCTGACCAACGGCCAAGTTGGGTGGAAAGTCCATGTCGCTCGACGAGCACATTCTCGGGAATCGGACTTTCGGGCCAGGAGTGATCGATGCGTAGCTCTCAAATGGAAAAATACGTCTGGGCGTCGATCCTATATTACGCTGTGGCCGTGGTGGCGTCTGCGCTTCTTGTAGCCGCTTGTATGAGCGGCCTTGGCGTCGCGTGGACCCTGATTGCAATATTCGGATATTTTGCGCTGATTGCATCTCTTAATATCTGGCGACGCAGAAGGCACCCACGAAGCCTGTACCAGCTAGAATTGACCAAATGGCGATAGGACAGCTAGTCGCCAGTGCAACCTGCCACGCAGCCAGAACTTTTTTGAAGGGCCGACCGCGTCTTTCGGCCCGACGCCTCTGCTGCTATTTCGCGAAATAGCTCGCAACTCGTATCTGAGGTTCTGGCGCCACTAGCGCTGCCAAAAACCGATATGCGGTGCGAGAAGTTCTTCCTCCATCTCGGGGAAAGGGCCGTGGACCTCGATCGGTTTCTGCCCGGAGGCAAGGACCGTGCGCGACGCGAGGTTCATCGTCGGATTCTCGGCATGGTCGCCAGTGAGCGCCAGAAGCTTGGTCTCCTCGAAGCCGTAGACCAGCCGGCCGATATTCGCCCAGTAAAGCGTTCCGGTGCACATCGCGCAGGGCTCGCCGGTCGAGACCAGCGTGCAGGACCAGAGGAATTCCGGCGGATAGGCGTCCGCGGCACGCCGGGCGAGTTCGGTTTCGGCGTGGCGCACGGTGCTGATATTGCCTTGCCGCATGAGGATGCGATCGTCGGGGCCGACGAGCACACAGCCGAAAGGATGGTGCCCGTGCGCGGCGGCGTCGCGCGCGACGTCATTGGCGGCGCGCAGGTGGGCGAACATCCGGTCGCGGGTCATCGCCTGGTGCCTTTCGAGGCTGTCTAAGCGGATATTCCCATCTTAACTTCGGGACGACGTGGACGCTAGCAGATGGCGTGCTTCCGCGATAGCCACGGGTGGGCTGCCCAGTGGTCCCAGCCCTAACGATCTCAAGAGCCTGATAGCAACAACCGGGGCTTGATAGTTAAGGCGGGGGCTTGATAACGAAGACGGGCCGGAAAGGCCTCCAACGGGGCCGCGCCAAGGGAGCCCGCCGCATGCGCATAGCCGTCCTCGCCGATATCCACGGCAACATACTGGCGCTGGATGCCGTGCTGGAGGATTTGGCGCGGCGTGGCGGCGCCGATCTCACCGTCAATCTCGGCGACAGCGTTTCCGGCCCACTCTGGCCGCGCGAGACGTTTGCAAGGCTGCAGGCGCTGAACCTGCCGACGGTGCGCGGCAACCACGACCGCCGCGTCGCGGCCGACCCTCCCAATGACGAGATGTGGCCCTCGGACGTCTACGCGCAGGAGCGGCTGACGCAGCCGCAGCGCGAGGCACTCTTCGCGCAACCCCTCACCCTCGAGATCGCACCCGGCGTCGTCGCCTTCCACGCCCGCCCCGATCATGACGAGAAATATCTCACCGACGCGATCGTCGATGGCCAGTTGGTGCGCGCGCCGCTGGCGGCGATCCGGCGCCGGCTGACGGCGCTCGACCCGGCCTGCCGTATTGCGCTGTGCGGCCACAGCCACCGCGCCGAGCTGGTCCGTGTTCCCGATGGCCCAGTCATCTTCAATCCCGGCAGCATCGGCTGTCCCGCCTATGATGATTCAACGCCGCCGGCGCATGTCTCCGAGCAGGGCTCGCCGCACGCCCGCTACGGCGTCGTCACCTTGGGCGGCGCCGGCCTGCCCGGCCGTTTCGAGGCCATCGCCGTCGACTACGACCACGAGGCGGCCGCACGGCAGGCCGAGCAGGCGGGACGGCCGGAATGGGCCCACGGCTTGCGCACCGGCTTCATGCCGTAACCGCGAGGCCAGCCTCCCAGCGATCGACCGGCACCAGCTTCGCCACAATTTTCGGACTTACATGGCGGCCCGTCGTCCCCTATAAAACCGGCCGGGCATGCGGCGGGACTGTCGCGGCATGATGTCTCGAATATCGGCGCACGGCCAAATGATGAGGCGCACAGTTACGCTCCGAACAAGTTTGCAGGCGCTGATCGCCGTTCCGCTGCTGATCGCGGCGTGGCCGGCCGTTGTCCCTGTCCATGCCGAAGACTTCATTTCGGTCGTCACCGGGCTTGCCCCCGACGACCTGCTGAATATCCGCGCCAAGCCATCGGCGATCGGCAAGACCGAGGCCCGCCTGGCCGGCGGCGCAAGCGTACGCAACCTTGGCTGCAACGACATTGACGGGCACCCCTGGTGCAAGGTCGAGTCCGAAAATCCCAAGGCCACCGGCTGGGCTCCCGCGCGCTATCTCGTTCCCCTCAATCCGGCGACCGTGTCCGATCTGGACCAGACGGCGGATGCGCCTGCCGGCGATGCCGCCGCCCCTCCGCCAACGCCTGATCTGACGGCACGGCTGGGCGAGGCGGCTCACGCCGCCGAACCGCCGATGAAATCCGTTGCCGAGACCGCCATGCAGGATGCCTATGGCCTGGCTCTGGCGGCTGAGACCCCGCCGGCCGGGGCGGTTGCCGACCCCGCCGCGGCTGCACCCGTCGATAAGCAGACCGTCGCGGAACTCCCGCCCCAGCCCGACGCTCTTGCCTCTGGCGGCGGCATCGATATTCCCTGCGCCCGCAAGGTCGGCCAGCCGATGACGCGGTGCGCGGCAACCGTCGTGCGCAAGGCCACCGACAAGGCCGAAGTGACCGTGACCTGGCCCGATGGCGGCACGCGTGTCATCGCCTTCGACGCCGGCCGGCCGGCCGGCTCGGACGCCGACGGCAATTTCCGCTTCACCCGCGAGGGCAGCCTCAACATGATCCGCATCGGCGAGGCCGAGCGTTTCGAGATCACGGATGCGGTGGCGTTTGGAACAAAGGGAATAGGGCAGTAGGGCAGTAAGGCAGTATGTGAAGTTGCCTTGACTGCTCCCCCTACTGCCCTACTGCCCTACTGCCCTACTNAGTAGGGCAGTAAGGCAGTATGTGAAGTTGCCTTGACTGCTCCCCCTACTGCCCTACTGCCCTACTGCCCTACTCCTCATTTTCGGGGTTACATCCGACAAAACTCTTCCCTATAAGGCCCTCCTAGCCTGATACCAGAATCGCAAGCACAACCGGCCGGGTCTTCCCGTCCCGGTTTTTCGTGTAAGCCGCTCGCCGAACGGAATCCGAACCCATGCCAAGACGCACTGACATCAAGTCGATCCTGATCATCGGGGCCGGCCCCATCGTCATCGGCCAGGCCTGCGAGTTCGATTATTCCGGCACCCAGGCCTGCAAGGCGCTCAAGGAAGAAGGCTTCCGCGTCATCCTGGTCAATTCCAACCCGGCCACCATCATGACCGACCCGGAACTGGCCGACGCCACCTATATCGAGCCGATCACGCCGGAAGTCGTCGCCAAGATCATCGCCAAGGAGCGGCCCGACGCGCTGCTGCCGACCATGGGCGGCCAGACCGCGCTCAACACCGCTCTGTCGCTGCGCCGCATGGGCGTGCTCGAGCGCTACAATGTCGAGATGATCGGCGCCGACGCCACGGCAATCGACAAGGCCGAGGATCGCGCGCTGTTTCGCGAGGCGATGAGCAAGATCGGCCTGGAAACGCCGAAGTCGATGCTGGCCAACGCCACCGACGTCAAGAACGCCGACCGCAAGACCCATGAGGCCGAGCGCGCCGCGCTCAAGGCCGAGAAGCCGGCCGATCTCGACACCGCGCTGGATGCGCTGGAGACACGCTGGAACCTCGGCGAAGGCGACCGCAAGCAGCGCTATATCAGCCACGCCATGGCGATCGCCGCCCAGGCGCTCGACCATGTCGGCCTGCCGGCCATCATCCGCCCGTCCTTCACCATGGGCGGCACCGGCGGCGGCATCGCCTACAACCGCGCCGAATTCTACGACATCGTCCAGTCCGGCCTCGATGCCTCGCCGACCACCGAAGTGCTGATCGAGGAAAGCGTGCTCGGCTGGAAGGAGTATGAGATGGAGGTTGTCCGCGACAAAGCGGATAACTGCATTATCGTCTGCTCAATCGAGAACATCGACCCGATGGGCGTGCACACGGGCGACTCCATCACCGTCGCCCCGGCGCTGACCTTGACCGACAAGGAATACCAGATGATGCGCAACGCCTCGCTCGCGGTGCTGCGCGAGATCGGCGTCGAGACCGGCGGCTCCAACGTGCAGTTCGCCGTCAACCCGGCCGATGGCCGGCTGGTGGTGATCGAGATGAACCCGCGCGTCTCGCGCTCCTCCGCGCTCGCCTCCAAGGCGACCGGCTTCCCGATCGCCAAGATCGCCGCCAAACTCGCCGTCGGCTACACGCTGGACGAGCTGGAGAACGACATCACCGGCGGCGCCACGCCCGCCTCGTTCGAGCCGTCGATCGATTACGTGGTGACCAAGATCCCGCGTTTTGCCTTCGAGAAATTCCCCGGCGCCGAGCCGGTGCTGACCACCGCCATGAAGTCGGTCGGCGAAGTGATGGCCATCGGCCGCACCTTCCAGGAATCGCTGCAGAAAGCGCTGCGGGGGCTGGAGACCGGCCTCACCGGCCTCGACGAGATCGAGATCCCCGGCCTCGGCCACGGGGCGGCAGTTGCCAGCCATGTCGACGACCGCAACGCCATCCGCGCCGCCTTGGGCACCCCAACGCCGGACCGGCTGCGCATGGTGGCGCAGGCGATCCGCATGGGCACCTCGCTGGAAGACGTGCACGCCATGTGCAAGATCGACCCGTGGTTTCTCGAACAGATCGCCGGCATCCTCTCCATGGAAGCCCGCATCCGCGAGCACGGCATTCCGCAGGACGCCGTCAATCTGCGCATGCTGAAGGCGATGGGCTTCTCCGATGCCCGCCTCGCGTCGCTGACGAAGACCGACGCCGAAGTGATTCAGAAGATTCGCGAAAAACTCGACGTTCATCCAGTTTATAAGCGCATCGACACCTGCGCCGCCGAGTTCGCCTCGCCGACCGCCTACATGTACTCCACCTATGAAGTGCCGTTCGCAGGCGCGCTCGCCAACGAGGCCCAGGTCTCGTCGCGCAAGAAGGTGGTCATCCTCGGCGGCGGGCCGAACCGCATCGGCCAGGGCATCGAGTTCGACTATTGCTGCTGCCACGCGGCGTTTGCGCTGCGCGATGCCGGCTATGAAGCGATCATGATCAACTGCAACCCCGAGACCGTCTCGACCGACTACGACACCTCGGACCGGCTCTACTTCGAACCGCTGACGGCGGAGGACGTGCTGGAGATCCTGCGCGCCGAGCAGGCCTCGGGCGAACTGGTCGGCGTCATCGTCCAGTTCGGCGGCCAGACGCCGCTGAAGCTGGCGGACGCGCTGGAGAAGGCCGGCATCCCGATCCTCGGCACCTCGCCCGACATGATCGATCTGGCGGAGGACCGCGACCGCTTCCAGAAGCTGCTGCACAAGCTCAACCTCAGCCAGCCGAAGAACGGCATCGCCTATTCGGTCGAGCAGGCCCGCCTCGTCGCCGGCGAGCTCGGCTTCCCGCTGGTGGTGCGCCCGTCCTATGTGCTCGGCGGCCGCGCCATGCAGATCATCCATGACGAGAGCATGCTGCAATCCTACCTGCTCGACACCGTGCCCGGCCTGGTGCCGGAGGACATCAAGCAGAAATACCCCAACGACAAGACCGGCCAGATCAACACGCTGCTGGGCAAGAACCCGCTGCTGTTCGACACTTATCTCTCGGGCGCCATCGAGGTCGATGTCGACTGCCTCTGCGATGGCAAGGCGACCTTCGTCTCCGGCATTCTGGAGCATATCGAGGAGGCCGGTATCCATTCGGGCGACAGTGCCTGCTCGCTGCCGGTGCACTCGCTGCCTTCGGAGCTCGTCGACGAGCTGGAGCGCCAGACGGCCGCCCTTGCCCGCGCGCTCAATGTCGGCGGGCTGATGAACGTGCAGTACGCGATCAAGGACGGCACGGTCTATGTGCTGGAGGTCAACCCGCGCGCGTCACGCACCGTGCCCTTCGTCGCCAAGACCATCGGGCGCCCGATAGCCAAGATCGCCGCCCGCATCATGGCCGGCGAGAGCCTCGAAGACGCCTTCGCCCATTATGGCGCCATGCCAGACCCCAGGAATCCCGGCCACATCGCCGTCAAGGAAGCCGTCTTCCCCTTCGCCCGCTTCCCCGGCGTCGACATACTGCTCGGCCCGGAAATGCGCTCGACCGGCGAGGTCATGGGCCTCGATCGCGACTTCGCGCTGGCCTTCGCCAAGAGCCAGCTCGGCGCCGGCGTCGACCTGCCCCGCTCCGGCACGCTGTTCGTCTCCGTGCGCGACGAGGACAAGAAAGGCATCCTGCCGGCAGTGAAACGCCTCGCCGGCCTCGGCTTCAAGGTGCTGGCCACCTCCGGCACCCAACGCTTCCTCGCCGAAAACGGCGTCGTCGCCGAAAAGATCAACAAGGTCCTCGAAGGCCGCCCCCACATCGAAGACGCCATCCGCAACCGCCAGGTCCAGATCGTCTTCAACACGACGGATGGCCAGAAGGCAGTGTCGGACTCGAAGTCGCTGCGGCGGGCAACGCTGATGCAGAAGGTGCCGTATTACACCACGCTGTCGGGTGCGGCTGCGGTGGCGGAGGCGATTGCGGCGCTGAAGGCGGGGAGTTTGGAGGTTCGGCCGCTGCAGGAGTATTTTGCGTGATGCGGGTGGATACCTAAACAGGTTGGTTTCGCTGGTAGCGCTAACCGCGTCTGAGCAACCTCTAGGCTAAGAAAAATCCACGGCTCCTTCTTTTCTTTCATTCACTTAAAGTACAAACTGCGGAAAGTTGGTTCGCATTGGCGGGGATATAAGATGCCGGTTTTCAATGATGAAAACATTGAACGTCTGTTTGGCGCTGAAGCCGCAGAGAACGAAGACCCGGAGCGTTTGAAGGAATACTTCTATATAAACAAAACGTATGAAAATATTAGAAACAGCCTACCAATACGAGTGCTCGTCGGCCATAAAGGAATTGGAAAAAGCGCTTTACTAAAAAGGTCATATCTTGATGATATCGAGAATGGCCAGATGTGCGCTTGGATACAGCCCAGTGATCTCACCGAACTCTCGTCTATAAAAGATACGGGAGACTTCAACCAACAGATAGAAGCGTGGAAGCGAGGAATACTTAGAGTTGTTGCAAAGAAGATAATAGATGATTTCACTGGAGGCGATACACAAAAAGAGATTGACGGCGCCATATACTCCAAGGCATCGACGTTTATTGGATCATTAACTTCAGTATTTCAGCAATATGCAGAAAGATTCGTTCCAAAAACTAGCGAGATGGTGATAAAACAATTTATTTCTAAGAAGATAATTCATATATACATTGATGACATCGACAGGGGTTGGGCGGCTCTTGATAAAGACATTCGAGGGATTTCTGCCTTGCTCAATGCAATACGAGACATCTCGGGAGAAGAGAAGGGCATTAGATTTCGAGTCGGGTTGCGTACCGATGTATATTTTTTAGTCAGAACCTCAGACGAATCTACCGACAAGATCGAAAACAATATTATATGGTTGACTTGGACGAACCACGAGGTACTTTCTCTTGCCGCCAAGAGAATTGAAACATTTTTCAAAACCACGCTCCGGCAATCCGATATAGATCAGATGTCCCAGAAGAGTATATCCGACAACATACTTTCTAAGGTCATTGAGCCCCGCTTTGTCGGCCGAGGCCACTGGAGCGACCGCCCAATCCATAACGTTATACTTTCGCTTATCCGCAAAAGGCCAAGAGACTTGGTTAAATTGATGAGCGGCGCCGCAAAAATCGCTTTTACTAGAGGCCATCTTGTCATAACCTCGAAAGACCTGGACGATTCGTTTGCATCATATTCTGAAGAACGACTTCAGGACACGATAAATGAATTCAAAACCGAGATGCCGAGTATTAATAAGTTACTCCTTGGTATGAGGCCGACTCGATTTCAAAAAAAGACTTCGGAAAATTACGTTTACGCTACAGATAAGCTCTCAAGGAAATTGTCCGAAATAATGCGCGGAGCAACACTTTCATTCACAAACGGCAGACAAATTTCAGGAAAATCTCTTATACAATTTCTGTATAAGATTGATTTTATTACTGCAAGACGCGAGGAAGGCGAATACATAGATAGAAAATACTTTGAACAAGCAAGGTTTCTTGCTAACGAGGTTGTCGATTTTGGCTATGATTGGGAGGCACACCCAGCATACCGGTGGGCCCTGCAGCCTCAAGACGTCAACGATGTAATTAACTCATTGAGGAACTATAAAGACAGTTCTACATTCCGTCAGTAGTCATTCTGCTAGACATCGCCGATGCTCCGGATAAGGCGTGCGATCCTTGTCCAGGGACCTGACGTCCGGTTGATCAATATGGTGGCAATCGCCCTGTTGCTCGCGAACGTCGCGCAGACGCTTATGAGCGGCCACTCCTCAACCAGCGCTAGTTTGATAGAGGAGAGTCAAGCCACCGCCACACACTCAATCTCAATATCAAACTCCATCGGCCACGACGCCACCGGCACAAAACTTCGCGCCGGCGGGTTGACGCCGAAGTACCTCGCGTAAACCCGGTTTATGGCGTTGTAGAAGCCGGAGTTGACGGCGTAGATGCGCACCATCACCACATTGTCCAGCGAGGTGCCGGCCGCTTCCAGGCAGTGTTTCAGCGCCTTCAGCGACGCCTCGGTCTGCACCTCGATGTCGCCGCGCACCATCTCGCCGGTCACCATGTCCACCGGCGGCGTCGCCGAGATGAAGACGAAACCGTTGGCTTTCACCGCCGTCGAACAGGGCAGGCCGAGTGAGCGCACCTTGTCCGACATGACCGGTACTTCGATGATTTCTTTTTTCATGGTGATGCTCCCCTGGGTTGGGAGGGAGCTTACCGCGACGGCCGCCGAACGCCAGCGCAGTTCTTCCCTTCTCCCCCTTGTGGGAGAAGGTGGCACGGCGCGTCAGCGCCGGGTCGGATGAGGGGTGTTCCAGCTTGGCGGAACCGTCAAACAATTACGAGATCGAACCAGAAAACACCAACGCCTCACTCCGCTGGAGCACCCCTCATCCGTCTTGCCGCTTTGCGGCAATCCACCTTCTCCCACAGGGGGAGAAGGGAAGAACCCCTCACCCCTGCCCCGGATATGGCGTGCCGTCCTTGTGCAGAAACCGTCCATCGGAACTCGGGCTCATCATGTCGATGTCGGAGCAGGTGATGACATCGTCGGGATTGCGCGAGCCGACTTCGAGATAGCGCGCGGTTGCCGACGAGCGGTTGATCATGTGGTGGCCGTTGCCGCTGTTCTTGGCGAAGGCAGCACTATCGCCCGCTTTGAGCAGCGTCTCGCCGCCATCCTCGACCAGCGTCAGTTCCCCTTCCAGCACATAGACGAGCTCGTCCTCATGGCTGTGCCAGTGGCGCTGGCTCGACCAGCCGCCGGGCGGGAGCGTCATCAAATTGACGCCGAAATCGGTGAGCCCGCCGGCATCGCCCAGGCGACGGCGCGTGCGGGTGGCGCAGGGGGCATCGAAGGGCGCGGGGTAGCCGGAGCCTTGGCGGACGGGCACGGTGACAAGGTCGAGTTTGGGCATGGGTGCTTCCTCGGGATTGATGGCGGTAGTTTAATTCGCGGCGGGCGGAGGCACAGAGCCATCTCGGCGGCGCTTGGTTGCCAAGGACTAGCATCCGCCGTCGCGCCCTACGGCGCCCCCCTCTGTCCTGCCGGACATCTCCCCCTCAAGTGGGGAGATTGGCAGCTTTGCCGACGCGCCATTCTTTTAAACGTCGAAAACTGGCGAAACCCGGGATGATGGCCGATCTCCCCACTTGAGGGGGAGATGTCCGGCAGGACAGAGGGGGGCCTCGTAGGGTACCGACCATGGACCGTTCGCGGACTCCATGCACCGCCGCAAAGCCGCTCCTAATGACAACACCCATACTGCAGCTGCTCATCCCAGTTCGGCCTTCCCTCCGGCGTAAAATCCATCAGGTTCCACAGGATCTCGCAGGTGCCGATGGCACGCGGGTCCTGGCCGGGGTCGGTCGGCGCGAAGCCGAGTTCGGACGACCAGAAATGGCGGATAGCGTCACCATCGCGGCGGAACACCGAGAGCAGCGGGAGTTGCGCGCCGTCGGCGGTCTCCGCATTGTAGTCGCGCTTGAAGCTGTTGTTGGCCGACGACAGCAGCCGCATGTTCTTCCAGCCACGGTCGCGGCCGAGCGTCACCAGGTTTTCCAGCGCGGTCTTGGCCACCACGGCGAAGTTGAAACCGGCGGCCTGGAGATGCCCGACGGCGCCGTCGAACTGGTCGAGCAGCGCCGTGCAGGACGGGCATGGCTGGTCCGGCCGGGCGAGCTTGGCCGTACCGCCGCTGGTGGCGACATCGCGCGTTTCCTGCGGATGGCGGGGAAACATCATTTGATAAAGGATGAGCGTGTCCTTCCCAGGCGCGAACAGCTCCGACAGTTTGACCTTGGCCGGCCTGCCATCGGCATCGAGCGCATCGAACACGTAATCTTGGCTGATCAGCCCGCCCGGCGGCAGCGCGCGGCGCGCCTCGGCCACGGCTTCCATGGCGCGGCGCAGCTCGATTTCCTTCTTCAAGAGCTTTTCGCGAGCGGTGCGGTATCTGGCGGATTCGTTGGGAAAGGTGATCATGGTGGGCTCCTTCGTCGTCGCGCCGGCGTCCCGGCGCGGTTGCTCTGCGACCCAAGGACGTTTTGCGACGACCGGTCCCGACAATTTGTACGGGGCGGCATACCAATGTATCTGTTCGCCACCGCTCCGGGGACATCCATGCAAGAAGACGAAGAGATCGACCTGCGCTGCCCGCAAGTGGTGGCCGACAATGCCGCCAAGGGCCTCCGGCTGCGCCAGCAGTTCGGCCGTGGCGGCACCGAGATCGGTGTCGCGCGGGCGACAGAACTGAAGAACCGCGAGAAGCTCGCCCCTTCCACCATCCGCCGCATGGTCAGCTACTTCGCCCGCCACGAGGTCGACAAGCGCGGCAAGAACTACGGCAACGAGCAAAACCCCTCGGCAGGCCACATCGCCTGGCTGCTGTGGGGCGGCGACGAAGGCCGCGCCTGGGCGCTGGAGCTCAAGAAGAAGATCGGCAACGCGCCCGATATCTGACCGACAACCGGGCCGTCACCCCCCGACAGGCAAGGCCGTCATCCCTGATGCGCGGCGGCCAGTTCCTTCACATGCTTTTCGTGCATCTTCAGCACCGGCAGCGTCTTCTTGGCAAACTCCTTCATCGTCGGGTCGTCGCCCGACTTGGCGTAGGTGCTGAACAGCGCGACCGCCTGCTTGTGCGCTTCGGTCTGCATCATGATGTATTTTGTGTCGAAATCCTTGCCGCTCGCGCCCTTCAGTTCGTCGAGCATCCGCTGCTCCTTGGGCTGCAGCGCCGGTCCGGCCGGCTTGATCGAAGCCGTGGTCTGGCCCTGGCTCAGCGCCGTTTTGAAATCCTCGCCGGCCTTGATGTGGTCCTTGATCATCTGGCCTGCGAAGGCCTTGACGCCGGCCGATGCGGATTTCTGCTCGGCCAGCTTGCTCGACTGGATTTCGAACTCGTTGGCGTTGGGCACGGTGGTGACGAAGGTCTGGGTGTCGACCTTGCTGTCGGCCACCAGCGGCGCGACTTCGGTGGATTTGGTGCCGTTCGTTTGCGCAAGGGCTGCCGGCGCGCAGGCCAGCAAGGCTGCGGCGGTCGCGGTCAGAAGCGTTTTCATCTGAAATCTCCGATCCGGAATGGTCCCTCTGCCAACTCAACGCCGCACGAGCCGTGCGGTTCGCCTCGATCGACAAATCGTTGTCGATTGATCGGCCCCCTCACCCCTTCACCCCGCCGGCGGTCAGGCCGGAGACGATCTTGCGCTGGAAGATCAGCACCAGCACCACCAGCGGCACGGTGACGATCACCGACGCGGCCATGATGTTGCCCCACGGGATCTCGAACTGCGAATTGCCGGACAGCAGCGCGATCGCCACCGGCACGGTGCGCTGCGCGTTGTTGGAGGTGAAGGTCAGCGCAAACAGGAACTCGTTCCAGGCCCCGATGAAGGCGAGCAGCCCTGTGGTCGCCAGCGCCGGCCACATCAGCGGCAGGAAGATCCGCGTGATGATGATCCACGGCGTCGCGCCGTCGAGGATCGCCGCCTCCTCGACCTCGACCGGCAGGTCGCGCACGAAGGCGGTGAGCACCCAGACGGTAAACGGCAGCGTGAAGATCATGTAGGAAAAGATCAGCGCGAACAGCGAATTGTAGAGGCCGAACAGGCGCACCAGTTCGAACAGCCCGGCCAGCACCGCCACCTGCGGGAACATCGACACCGACAGGATGGCGAACAGCAGGGCCGAGCGGCCACGGAAGCGGATGCGCGCCAGCGCGTAGGCCGCGGTGACGCCCAGGAACAGGGAGAGTGCCACGACCGCGCCCGAAACGAACAGCGAGTTCACCAAGTTGCGCACGAAGCTGCCCTCGGTCAGCACGTTGCGGTAGTTGGCCAGGCTGAACGTCTTTGGCCAGAGGTCGGCCTGGAACAGCTCGGTGCCTGACTTCAGGCTGGTGACGATGGCGTAATAGAACGGGAACACCGCGACGAAGACGATCCCCGCGACCAGCAGGTAAAAAGCCCCGCGCTTGAGGAGCCACATTTCAGCGGCCTCCATCCAGGCTGACGCGGCCGATCCGGATGGTGGCGATGGTGAGCAGGGCCAGGATCAGGAAGAGCAGCGTCGAGGCGGCCGAGCCATAAGCGAACTTGTCGAACTCGAACAGGTTCTCGCGGGCGAACACCGACATCGACTTGGTATGCACATTGTTGGGCGTCAGCACATAGATCAGGTCGAAGATGCGCAGCGCATCGAGCGCGCGGAAGATCACCGCCACCATCACCGCCGGGCGGATCAGCGGCAAGGTCACCCGCCAGAAGATCTGCCATGGATTGGCGCCGTCGAGCTTGGCGACCTCGATGATCTCGCGCGGCAGCATCTGCAATGCGGCCAGGATGAGCAGCGCCATGAACGGCGTCGTCTTCCAGATGTCGACGATCAGCACCGCCGCCATCGCGGTTTCGGCGCTGGCCGTCCAGGCGATCTTGCCGTCGATCAGGCCGAAATTGATCAGCACGACATTGATGATGCCGAACTGCTCGTTCAGCATCCACTGCCACATCTTGGCCGAGACGATGGTCGGGATCGCCCAGGGGATCAGGATCGCCGCCCTGACGACGCCGCGGCCCGGGAATTCGGCATTGAGCACCAGCGCCACGACCATGCCTAGGATCGTCTCGCAGCTCACCGAAATCGCCGCGAAGCGCACCGTGTTCCAGACGGCGCGCCACCACACCGGATCGACCAGCAGGCCGTCATGGAGGACGCGGCGGCTCGGCATGCTGAACACCGAGAAATAATTGGCGAAGCCGACCCACTGGCGCGCGTCGAGATCGGCCAGCGAGGCGTCGGTGAAGCTGAAATAGACCGTTCGGGCAAGCGGCCAGCCGGCCGCGGCGGCCAGCACCAGAAGCATCGGCGCCAGGAACAGCCACGCCGAGCGAACGCGCTGTGCCATCAGCCGGGAGCGCGGGCGCTCGGCCTGGCTGGCGCCTGCCGGCTCCGCGCTCACCAGCCGCGGCCCTTCAGCCTGGTCAGCGTCGCTTCGAGATCCGCCAGATTGTCAGCGGCGGCGCCGTCGCCCGACAGCGTATTGTGAACGGCATTCCAGAACTGGCTCGACGCCTCGTTGTACTTGATCCCTGTCGCGGACGAGGGACGCGGCACGGCATTGAGAAAGATCTGCTTCCAGTGCGGAACGATCGGCTGCTCCCTGGCGATGTCGGCATCGTCATAGAGCGCCTGGATGGTCGGCAGGTTGGATGTCTTCAGCGTGCGGTATTTCTGCATCGCCGGCGAGGCGATGAACTTGACCAGCTCGATCGCCGCGTCCGGATGCTTTGAATATTTGGAGACGGCAAGGTTCCAGCCGCCGAGCGTCGCGAACGGCCGGGCGCCCTCGCCCGTGCCCGCCGGCAGCGGCGCCACGTCGAACTTGCCCTTGATCGGCGACCCCTCGCCGTTGCCGAGCGCATAGGCATAGGGCCAGTTGCGCATGAAGACCGCGTTGCCGGTCTGCCAGACGCCGCGCGATTCCTCCTCCTGGTAGGCAAGCACGCCGGGCGGCGCGATGGTTCCGATCCAGCCCTTGGCCATGTCGAGCGCCGCCGCCGCTTTGGGATTGTTGATGGAGACGGTGCCGTCGGGCTCGATGATCTGGCCGCCGCCATTCGACATCACCCATTCGAGCGCGTTGCAGGTCAGCCCCTCATAGGCATTGCCCTGGAAAACGAAGCCCCAGATATCGCGATTGCCGGCGGCACGTTCCTTGTCCATCACCAGCTTCGCGGTATCGCCCAGCTCCTTCCAGGTGGCCGGCACCTTGGCGCCGTATTTGTCGAGGAGATCCTTGCGGTAGTAGAGCGCCGGGGCATCGGTGAAAATCGGTAGGGCGACGAGCTTGCCGTTGACGGTCTGCGACCGGATTATCGAGGGGAAATGCGCGCCCACGACATCCCGCGTCGCCGCGGTCAAATCCACGAGCTGGCTGGCAAGCTGCGGTGCCCAGATGACATCGGTCTGGTAGATGTCGATGTCGCTGTTTCCGGCGGCAAGCCACAGCCGGTACTGGCCGAACTGGTCGGTCCCGGACGACGGCATGACGACGATGGAGACCTTGTTGCCGCTTTCTTTCTCGTAGCGGTCGAGGATTTCGCGCAGCACCTTGATGCCGTTGCCGGTGTCGCCCGACACGATCGACAAATCGACGGCCCGCACTGGAACGGTTCCCAGCATGACGGTGACCGCCAACGCCAGAAATGCATGGAAAAGCTTCACGATGGGGGATCTCCATGCTGAGCTGGCGACGCGGACACGCCGGCAGTTCGTCAGTCCCCACCGTTCAATGAATGCAAAGCGACGCTTTGGGTTCCCGAGTCATCGCGCAACCAGCGATCGGGCCGATCGGAAGCTAGCCCTCCCAGGCGACAGGCATCATCCCCAGCCGCTCATAGAGCCGCACGGCGGCGGCGTTCTCGACCGTGTTGGTCTTGAGGTCGACATGGTCGGCGCCGCGATCGCGAAAGGCGGAGAAGACGTGCCACATCAGTGCTTCCGCTATGCCCCGGCCGCGCGCCTCAGGATGGACGGCGAGATCCTTGACGAAAGCGCGCGTCCAGCAAAGCGCCGCCGCCGCCAGCCGGCCCTTGGCGTCGATGACGAGGAAACAAAGCGCGGGGTCGAATTCGGGATCACCGGATATGCGCGGCCACCATTCGTCGAACGGACCGTCGGCGCCGTCGTCGAACACGTCGCCGAGCAGCGCATGCAGGGGCAGCGCGTCACCGGGCTCAAACGAGCGCATGGTGAAACCCTCCGGCCAGTGCGGTACAACGAGCGTCTCGTCGAGGATCTTGCGCAGCCGGATGTCGTCAGGGGCCGGCGGGCGCGGTTCAGGCATGACGCTCAGGCGTCGGGCTGCAGGCGCTGCCGCTTGCGGTCGGTGCCGAGGCCCGTCGCCTCGAGCAGGCCCTTGCGCTTGGCGTCGAAATAATAGCCGGTCTGGTAGAGCCAGTCGGCCTTCTTGGCATTGCCGTCCGACACCAGCCAGGCGCCACGCAGATATTTGACCGCGTATTTGAGGTTGGTCTCGGCGTCGAACAGGCCCTTGGCCGGTCCGTCATAGCCCATGCCGCGCGCCGTCGCGTGCTTGATCTGCATCAGACCCCAATGGCCGTTGTTGTAGGCCTTGGGATTGAAGGTGCTTTCCCGGTTGACGACATGGCGCACCAAATCCACCGGCACCTGGTAAAGGGCGGCGTATTTGACGATCAGCCGGTCGACGTCACCGCGCATGCCGGTGCGCTCTTCCTGCGCCGGGGCGGCCGGATCGACCGGCGCGGACGGGAACTGCACCAGGGCAGCCGGATTCTGCGGCACGACATAGGCCACCTGCTGCACGCCGGGCATGGTTTTCAGGCCATCCTTGGCGACTGCGGGCACGACGAGCCCCGCGGTCGTGTATGTCTCTGCCGCCTTGGCCGCTTGGCCGGCCTTGGACTCCTGACCTGCCTTGGACGGGGGCGGCGCCTGCCAGGCATTGGCGGTCATCACCGCCGGCACGGCCGGCGCGGTTGGCGTCGCTCCGGCAAAGGCAGCGGTCGCCGCGGCAGCGGGATCGAGACCCGGCGCGGCCACGCCAGACGTCAGTTCGGCTGCCTGGACGGGCGCGATGCCAGAGGATTGCGGCAGCACCGAAACCGTGTCCGGCAACGGCACCGTGAAACCTGCATCGCTGCCGGCAACTTCAGCGGTTTCGGTCAGGGATGGCGCCGCCTTCATCTGCGAGGTCGACGTGCAGCCGCTAAGGCCGGCAGCGGCGACGATCACGCCGATCGCGATAAGGTTCAGTTTTGCTGGCAAGCCGCGCTCGGGTCCGTTTCGTCGGGTGTTAAGAAATCCCTTACACCAGCGATTCACCACCGGCAATCAGGGCGATCAGGTGGTTTTCGGGTGGCGAGACGCGGGCGACGATGCCATATTGTTCCTGATATGTACCGGCGGGAATCCCGGATTGCGCCGGTTTGCGGAAAGGAGTGCATCATGGAAACGTCATCTTCGATCACAGCCGGCCACGCAGTGTTAGAAACAGTGATCGGTTTCATGGGCATCGCCTGGAGCGAAAAGGGCCTGATCCGGCTCTGCCTGCCCGAACGCAGCCGCGAAGCGGTGGAGCGGCGGCTGATGCGCCATGCCGGCGTTTCCGCCTCCACGGCCCAGCCGCCATGGGTGGTCGACCTGATCGCTTCGATCAAGGCCTATGCCGCAGGCGAGGACGTCGATTTCACCGGCGTACCGGTCGATCTCGACGGCGTCGACGATTTCCGCCTCGCCATTTACGACGCGGCGCGGAAGCTCAGCTATGGGCAAACCACCACCTATGGCGAACTCGCCAAGCGCGCCGGCCATGCCGGCCTGCCGCGCGAAACGGGTGCTGCCCTCGGCGCCAATCCGGTGCCGCTGGTCATCCCCTGCCACCGCATCCTGGCCGCCGGCGGCAAGATCGGCGGCTTCTCGGCACCCGGCGGCTCGGTCACCAAGGAAAAGATGCTGGCCATGGAAGGCGTGCGCGTCGGCCCGCCGCCGCCGACGCAGGTCTCGTTCGGCTTCTGAACCGGCGGTCAAGGCAGCACGCAAAGGGCTAGATCAGTACATGGGTCGCTTGTTCGCCGGATTGGCCGGCATCGGCTGCATCACGTCCCAATGCTCGGCGATCTTGCCATTCTCGACGCGGAAAATATCCACGATGACGGTCTCCGGCGTGTCGCCCATCTTCGGCTGAACGACCTCCGTCATGACAAGGTCGCCTTCGGCGATCACCCGCTTGAAATCCACCTTCTGTTTTGGCCATTGGGCGCTGCCGTTCTCCTCGGAGATTCCTCGACAGTCCGGCGGATCAGATCGAGGGTCGGTGCCACGTCAGCCCCACTTCATCTCGCCCTTGGCGACCTTGGATCCGATATCGAGGGCAACGCCCATGCCGAGACCTGGAAAGCGGGCCTCCATTGCTGCCTTTAGCGCTGCGCTGTCGGCCGCCTTGTTCAGTTCGTCCTCGAAAGCGAGGAGATAGGATTTGGTGAATTCCACCGCCGAAGGACCGGTCTTGGCATCGGGGGTCATATGGCCAGGCACCACGACGGCGGGGTGGCGCGCTGCAACCGCATCCAGCGTCTTGATCCAGGCGGCACGGCTTTCCTTGGTCTGCGTGTCGGCGGTCCAGACATGAACACCCGCGAAGATCATCACGCCGCCGAACACGGCATTGAGCGACGGCACGAACAGGTACCGGCGATTGGCTAGTCCTTCTTCGGCATTGACGATCTCGATCGTCTCGCCGTCGATCGTGAGCGTTGGGCCGTCGAAAGCCTCGGGCAAGACGATGTCGGTCAGCGCCTGAGGGCCATTTTCCTTCAATTGCGGGCCCCAGACGGCGAGCTTCTTCTCCACGCTGTCCTTGATGGCTTCGAGCGTGGCTGAAGCAGCGATCACCTTTGCCTCCGGGAAGGCTTCCCGCACCGGCTTCAGGCTGAAGTAATAATCGGGATCGGACTGGCTGACATAGATGGTGGTCAGCTTCTTGCCGGTCGCCTTGATGGCCTCGGCGAGCGCCTTGCCGTCCGGATAGGTGAAGCCGCCATCGATCAACAAGGCCTCGCTGGGCCCGGACAGCAGCACCGGCGCGCGGAAGAAGCCGTTCGGACCCGCAGGGAAATGTTTCCAGTCGAGCTTGCTGCCGGCGGCCTGGCCACGCTCGGCGGATGCGAAAACGGCGGCTGCGCCGAGGGCCAATGACGTCTTCATGATCTGTCTCCTTGTGAACATCGAATAGCTCCTTTGAATGGAATGGGATCGGGAGGCGTTGGCATCCGCGCTCCGCCGCTGATTGAGAGAACAGCTCGGAACGTAGCCCCGTTGGATTAATTGATAAATTCTCTATAATAATACAGACTGTATGCCACAGGATTACAATAAAACCGAAGGCGTTCCCGTGGAACCGATCAACCTCAACCGCCTCGCCTATTTTGCCACCGTCATCGACGCGGGCTCGTTTACCCGGGCAGCCGAGCGGCTTGGGATCACGAAGGCCGTCGTCAGCCAACAGGTCGCCCGCCTTGAAGCCGAACTGCAGACCACGCTTCTCGTGCGCACGACGCGGAGGCTCGAGCCGACCGAAGCAGGCCGCCTTCTGCATGCACGTTGCGTCATGATCCTGCGGGACGTTGAAGAGGCAGTCGCCGAGGTCGGAGAGGGCAACACCGAGGTGGCCGGCGTGCTGCGCGTTTCCGCGTCCAATGATTATGGCGCGATCGTGCTGGCCCCGATCGCCGCCCGCTTTCGGCAGGAATTTCCAGCCTGCGGCGTCGAATTGTTCATTTCCGATGCCATAATTGATCTGATCGGCAGCAAGATGGACCTGTCCATCCGGGTCGGCTGGCTGGAAGATTCCAGCCAGCAGGCGCGCCGCATCGGCACCTTTCGGCAGATCCTGGTCGCTTCGCGGGATTTTGCCACCAAGGTCACGGTGGACGAACCGGAAGATCTTGCTTCCTTGCCGCTCGTTGCCAATTCCGTCCTTCGCAAGCCGTTCACCTGGAGCTTCACCCGAGGCGATGTCGAGCGGCGGACCGTCACCATGCGCGAGACGTTCTCCATCAACTCGACACCGGCCGTGCTGGAAGCGACGCTCGCCGGCGGCGGGCTGGCGGTTCTGCCGGACTATTTGATCGCCGACTATCTATCGCAGGGTCGTCTCGTCCATATGCTGCCTGACTGGGCGCTGCCCTCCGGCGGCATTCATGTGGTCTACCCGGCCGCGCGCTTTCGCCCGCAAAAGGTGACGCGGTTCGTGTCGATGCTCATGGAACAGATCCGCGAATGAAAGCGCATGCCGCCGAGAGGCGAAGTGGAACAACTGAGCGAAGGCCTCCGCTGCAGTCGATGAGTGCCTAGTCGTTGTGGAAGAATCGCCGCCGGAAATGCCTTTCATTATCCGGCCGCTTGCAGTTGTAGACCGGACAGGACTTGGTGTCGGCGCTCGGCACATAGGCACGCGTCCTCACCTCGCCCATGGTGCAGAACTGCTGGCTTTGTACATAGCGGTCGTAGAGCGGCAGCCCCGGCACGCGTGTCGACTTGTAGCGCAGGATGACGGCGCCCTGCCGCGCGATCGTCGACTGCACCTTGCCGCAGCTCATATGCGTCGGGTCGTAGCGCGAGATCGCCTGCGCCTCGGCGGCCACCAGCGTCAGGCAGGCGGCAAGCAGAATGGTTTTCATGGTCCTCTCCCCCGATCCGCGATCCTGCGACAGCGCGATCTTCCGCAACGGTTTCACCAGATTGGGGCGGCCGTTGGGCGGCCCCTCGATCACGGCTTTTTCACGCAGTCTTGTTTTTCGTCGGAAAGCAGCCTATATCAGGCCCATTGATATTTCGGCCGATCGATCCGGGCCTCGCGATCTTCGCGTTTGCTGACGTCTATCTCCAAAATCTCGATGCACACCGGCTGGACCTCGGTCCGGTCAAACCAAAGCAAATGCAAGGACTATTTTTATGGCAACTGGAACGGTCAAGTGGTTCAACGCCACCAAGGGCTTCGGCTTCATCCAGCCTGACGCGGGCGGCGCGGACGTTTTCGTCCACATCTCCGCAGTCGAGCGTGCTGGCCTGTCGACCCTGGTCGAAGGCCAGAAGATCAACTTCGAGATCGAGCAGGACCGCCGCACTGGCAAGTCGTCCGCTGGATCTCTGAGCAAGGCAGCCTGATTTTGCGAATGGCGCGCGCCGGGCGAGAGCTCGGGGCGCGCGGCAAGTCACGGATGTACTGACGGTCGCGCGAGAAGCGCGCCGGAGCGGAAAGACCCGAAAGACTGGATCAGCAGATAGCTGCCAGCCCGGACCGGACGCTCCCGATCAGGCTACCAAGCACGGAAGGCGGGATTTATCCCGCCTTTTTGCTGTCTGGAGTTAGGTGCCGCAGCCCGCACTATAGTTCCAACTTGTGGTGCTTTTAGCCCATTGGTGGTACCATTCCGCCATGACCAAACTTGAGCAGATCGAAAAATCAGTCGCCGAACTGAGCCCCGAGGAACTGAAGGCGTTTGCCGCCTGGTTCGAGGCGCTCCAGGCGGATATGTGGGACCGGCAGATGGAAGCCGACGCGAAGGCGGGCCGTTTGGACAGGCTTGCCGAGCAGGCGTTGTCCGACCATCGCGCTGGTCGGACGCGGCATCTGTGAACCACGTCGCCTCTCCATCGTTCTGGGAGGCTTATGAAAAACTGCCATCGTCAATCAGAGCAAAGGCGGACAGGCGTTTTTGCCCGACTGCGTTCCGATCCTTTTCATCCCTCACTGCATTTCAAACAGGTCGGTCGCTATTGGTCGGCGCGAGTTGACGAAAACTACCGGGCTGTTGCCATACGCAACAATGAAGATGTGATCTGGTTCTGGGTCGGCACTCACGCCGACTATGACCATCTGTTGAGATAGCCCCTCCTTCAGGAGGAGAAGCCTACCCCACCCACGCGATCGGCACGTGCCCCGGATCCGCTTCCACCCGCCTCAGCCAGGCCACCGCGGCTGGATAGGCGTCGAGCTGGAAGCCGCCCTGCTCCGCCGTGTGCGTGTAGGCATAGAGCGCGATGTCGGCGACGCTGAAGGCGCTGCCGGCGAAGAAGGCGTTGTTTTCCAGATATCTGTTCATCACGCCAGGCGCCTTGTTGCCGCGCTCCAATGTCGCCGCCAGCCGTTCGGGCGTAGCATCCGCGGCCCTTTCGGGAAAGGTCAACAGCGCCTTGCGCACGGCGATGTAGGGCTCGTGGCTGTACTGCTCGAAGAACAGCCACTGATAGGCGAGCCCGCGCTCATACTTGTCCGCCGGAAGGAAGCGCGTGCCCTCGGCGAGGTAGAGCAGAATGGCGTTGGACTCGGCCAGCCGCCGGCCATCGTCGAGTTCGAGCAGCGGCACCATGGCGTTCGGATTCTTGGCGACGAACTCGGCTTTTCGCGTGTCGCCCGTATGCGAACTCACCTCGACCGTGGTGAAGCCGAGGCCGAGCTTGGCCATCAGCAGGCGCGGCTTGTAGCAGTTGCCGCTGTCGATCATGCTGTAAAGTATCATTGCCGTTCCCCGAGCGCTGCCTTGCAGGGGCGATTATCGCAGCGGCGGCGTCCTCAACCAATGATTTGTTTTGGCGCGACCATCAGCGCCGCTGATGCAAGGTCCTGGCAAACAGCGGCACGACCTTGTTGTCGAGGCCCAGCAGCGCGTCGACGACGAGCGGCTCTTCCTCGAAGACGGTGCCGGCCTGCGCCGGCCGGGCCAGAAGAAAGCCCTGCAGCAGGTCGACGCCGGCTTCGAGCGCGACGCGCAGATGGATGGATTGCTCGATGCCTTCGACCAGGACCTTGGCGCCGCGGTCGTGCAGGCTGGATACCAGCGGGCGGAAGAAGCGTTCGGCGGCGGCATGGCGGCAGAACTGCGCGAACCAGCCGCCGTCGATCTTGACGATGTCGGGTTTGAGCAGGCTCACCCGCTCCTCGGTCGAGTGGCCGGTGCCGAAATCGTCGATGGCGATGCGGATGCCGTCCCGCCGCATCTCGCGCGCCAGCCGGGCAAGCAGCGCATCGTCCGCCGCCTGTTCGGTGATTTCGCAGACCAGCATGCGAGGTGCGAGGCCCAGTTCGCCCAGATGCCTGCTCATCAGCCGGATCTCGGCCAGCGCCCGCCCGGCATGGTCGTTGACCAGCGGATTGTAGTTGAAGAACAGATCGAGCCCGTCGACGCCGATATTGTGGAAATTTCGAAGATGCAGCACCCGGCACATGGTCTCGACAAACAGCCGGTCCGGTGCGGCAACGCCTTCAAAGAACGCCCGTGGCGACCCTGGCCGGCCGGCGCGGTGCGGCTCGATCAGGCCTTCGACCGCCACCGGGTGCAGGGTGTCGTCGCGCGGGGCGAAAATCGGCTGATAGGCGCTGCGCAGACGGAAGTCGCCATAAACGCCGAATTCGATGCCGACCTCGTCGACGAAGATCGCATCGCCGACATTGCGCCGTCGTTCGGGCCTCATGGCGCCACCTTGCGCCCGAAGGCTTTCACCGCTCGCGCCGTTTGCCGAACGGGCGTCGCGAGAGGCACGGTCTCGGCGGCGGAGACGGGTTCCGGCGTGACTTTGGCGAAGCCGCGAAAGCTGGTCGGCGCCAGCTCGGGCCATGCCAGCACATAGCCCTGGATCATCGACGCTCCCGACTTCTCGGCAAGCTCCAGCTGCCATCCTTCCTCGATGCCCTCGAACACGGTGCGGATGCCTTGCTCCTCGAAGCTTTTAACCATCGTGGTCAGCAGCGCGAAGCCGGCACCGGACTCCATCAGCTGCGTGATCCACTGCGCATCGAACTTGACGATGTCGGGCTTCAATTCCTTGATCCGGCCGATGTCGGACTCATCAGCGCCATAGTCGTCCACGGCAATGCGAAAGCCGTTGCCCTTGAGCGCCGCCACGAAGCTGTGCAGGGTCTCCTGCGACGCCGACCTCTGTTCCGTCACCTCGCAAACGACGCGGCCCGGGTCGATGCCGGCCTCGTGCAGCACCAGCCGCATTTCGCGCAAGGCATTGTCGGCGATCGCCCGCTCGGTGAACACCGACGGGTCGAAATTGATGAAGATCGATGCCTCCTGCGGCAGGCAAGCGCCGGCATTCAGGAGATGCAGCGTCCTGGTCAGCGCTTCGACATGCAGGCGGTCGGCGGCCGGACAAGTCGAAAAGAAACTCATCGGCGATTGCGGCTCGCCATCGCGAAACGGCCGGATCAGCCCCTCGAAGGCGGTGACCGACAGCTTGCCCTCCTTGAAGGCGAAGATCGGCTGGAAGGCACTTTGCAGCGTATAAATGCCCCAGACACCGGTAGAGGTGCCGTCATCATGACGGATGATATGGGCAAGCCCGACGCTGCGCGACACGGTTCCTCGCTCCGCAATTGGATTGCGATCCTGTCACGCAAGCCTCTACCGCCCGTTAATGAATTTATTGTTGCCAATCACGGGGCCCGATCATGGCTCCCAATCACAGCTCCCAATCACAGCTCATTGACCGCGCGCCCCACCTGGCCCAGCCAAGAAGGCTTGCACTGCGCGGAATGATGCGACATGAGAAGCGCCGCGGCCGCTCCTGGCCGCGCTGATCCTCTCAGGAGAGACAAAAGGTCATGGCCTTTCTTGCCGACACCCTTTCCCGCGTGAAGCCTTCCGCCACCATCGCAGTGACGCAGAAAGCCCGCGAGCTGAAAAATGCCGGCCGTGACATTATCGGCCTCGGCGCAGGCGAACCGGATTTCGACACGCCCGACAACATCAAGAATGCGGCGATCGAGGCGATCCGTCGCGGCGAGACCAAGTATCCGCCGGTTTCGGGCATCGTGCCGCTGCGCGAGGCGATCGCGAAAAAGTTCAAGCGGGAGAACAATCTCGACTACAAGCCCGAGCAGACCATCGTCGGCACCGGCGGCAAGCAGATCCTGTTCAACGCGTTCATGGCGACGCTGAACCCCGGCGACGAAGTCATCATCCCGCGCCCCTACTGGGTCAGCTACCCGGAAATGGTGGCGATCTGCGGCGGCACGTCGGTGTTTGCCGACACCTCAATCGAAAACGGCTTCAAGCTGACCCCGCAGGTGCTGGACAAAGCGATCACGCCGAAGACCAAGTGGCTGCTGATGAACTCGCCGTCGAACCCGTCGGGCGCGGCCTATACCGAAGCTGAACTGCGCGCGCTGGCCGACGTGCTGCTCGAGCATCCGCATGTCTGGACGCTGACCGACGACATGTACGAGCACCTGACCTATGGCGACTTCGTCTTCAAGACCCTCGCCGAGGTCGAGCCGAAGCTCTATGAGCGCACGCTGACCATGAACGGCGTATCGAAAGCCTATGCCATGACCGGTTGGCGCATCGGCTACGCGGCCGGTCCGGTCCAGCTGATCAAGGCTATGGACATGATCCAGGGCCAGCAGACATCGGGCGCCTGCACCATCGCGCAATGGGCCTCGGTCGAGGCGCTCAACGGCCCGCAGGACTTCATCGCCAAGAACAAGGCGATCTTCCAGGGCAGGCGCGACCTTGTCGTCTCGATGCTCAACCAGGCGCGCGGCATTTCTTGCCCGTCGCCGGAAGGCGCTTTCTACGTCTATCCGTCCTGCGCCCAGCTGATCGGCAAGAAGACCAAGGCCGGTAAGGTGATCGACACCGACGAAGCCTTCTGCTCGGAACTGCTCGAGGCCGAGGGCGTGGCGGTGGTGTTCGGCTCGGCCTTCGGCCTCGGCCCGAACTTCCGCATCTCCTACGCCACCTCGGATGCCCTTCTGGAGGAAGCCTGCACGCGCATCCAGCGCTTCACCGCATCGCTGACCTGATCGGACGCATCATCGCCGCCAACGGAAACCCGGCTCCACGCCGGGTTTTTTATGAGCCCGGCTCGGCCTCAGCCGCCATACTGCTCTACGGTCACCGCTTCCAGCCAGTCGGCGTGGACGCCATCGAGCGCTTCCTGCATGGCGATATGCGTCATTGCCGATTTCGGCGCCGCGCCATGCCAGTGCTTCTCGCCGGGCGCGAACGAGATGACGTCGCCTGCCCTGAACTCCTGGACCGGCCCGCCCCAAGTCTGGGCAAGGCCGGCACCCGAGGTGACGTAGAGCGTCTGGCCGAGCGGATGTGTGTGCCAGTATGTGCGAGCACCCGGCTCGAAACTGACCAGTGTCGCCCTCAGCCGCGCCGGTTCCTCCTTCTCGATGATCGGCGTCTGCAGAACGCGGCCCGTGAAGTATTTTTCCGGTGCGATGATGGTGGGTACGCTGCCGCAAGCAATGATCTTCATTGTCTAATCCCAAGACCGGTCAGGACCGGTGGTGAAGCGACCAACGGCAAACGCCGTCTCTCATTCGAGGCGGCTGCATTCTCGACCGATATCTTCCGAGGCGCAACAGGCCGTTTGCCGCGCCGCCGCAATATCCGGTTCTCTCTCCTTAACCATGACCGTTTCCGACATCGCATCGCGGGACGAAAAGACGGTGAATTCAATGTCTTCTTAACGGCTGCCCTCTAGCCCTGAGCCTGCATTTCAGGGGGCGGTGAGATGAGCATACTGGCTACGATCAAGGACCAAAGCGGCCGCATCTACCGCGGCATCCAGTCATTGCTTTTGATCAGCATCGGCGCCGCGTTGCTTGGCACCGTCGAGATGTCGGAAAACCTCCCCTCCAGCGGCGCTTTCGTGGTCTCGATCCTCGCCACCGGGCTGGCCTTGATGGCGCTGATGTACATGCGCAGCAGCGTCGTTCATAGCCTGAGATCCGCAGCCGCCGCCGAGGCGGAAAAGCATCATTTCCTGACCAGGGACGCGATGACCGGGGCGATGACCCGCCGCTATTTCCTCGAAGCGCTGGGTAACAGCCTGGGCACCATGCGCGACCGGCGCGATGCGGCCTTGCTGCTGATCGACCTCGACCATTTCAAACAGCTCAACGACACGTTCGGGCATCAGTTCGGCGACCGCACCCTGGCGCATCTGGTGAAGACGGCCGAGCGCATTTTCGCCGGCTGCATGGTCGGTCGGCTCGGCGGCGATGAATTCGGTGTCATCATTCCGCATGGCGATCTCGCCGCCATCAACAAGCATGCCAGGCAATTGCTGGATGCCATGCGGGCCGGCAAGTCACACGAAGGCAAGACCATTCCGCTTTCCATTTCGGTCGGCGTGGCGCTGGCGCCCGCCCATGCCTCGAACACGACGGAATTGATGCTGGTTGCCGACCTCGCGCTCTACGAAAGCAAGGCGGCGGGCCGTGGCCGCGTCACCGTGTTCGACGAGGAGATGCTGTCCGACAAGCGCTATCGGCGCCTGGTCGAAAGGGAACTGCGCGCGGCCGTCTATCTCGGCGAGCTCGAACTGCATTACCAGCCGATCGTCAATCCGGATGGCTCCACCCATGCGTTCGAGGGGCTGATCCGCTGGCGCCATCCGGTTCGCGGCCTGATCCCGCCGGTCGAGTTCATCGCCATCGCCGAGCGCTCGACCCTGATCGACATGCTCGGCGAATGGGTGTTCAAGCGCGCTTGCGCCGACATCGGCCATTTCGCCGGCCGCCGCATCTCGATCAACGTCTCCGGCGAGCAACTCAACCGCGACGAGATCGTCACCATGTGCGACCGCGTGCTGAAGGAAACCGGCCGCTCGGCGGCGCAATTCATTATCGAGATCACCGAAACCGTGGCTACCGCCGCCACGCCGGAAGTCCTGCGGCGTCTCGAAGCGTTGCGCGGCCTCGGCTTCCATATCGCGCTCGACGATTTCGGCACCGGCCATTGCGGCTTCAACTATCTGAAGACGTTGCCGATCGACACCATCAAGATTGATCGCTCCTATATCCGCAGCCTTGCCCATGACCAGGTGGCGCAGATCTTCGTTTCGGCGCTGGCGCAGATTGCGCGCATCCAGGACGTCACCATCGTGGCCGAGGGCGTCGAGACGCAGGAAGAGTTCGCACTGGCCAGGGCGGCCGGCTGCAACCGCTTCCAGGGTTATTTCTTCGGCAGGCCGGCGCCACGCGACAAGGCTCTACCGTCACGCCTGGCAAATATCGAGCCGCTGGCGCTGAGCGCCTGACGCAGCGGCGGATTCCTATTTTTCTTGCCCTGCCGGCAAACAAGTGGGACGATGCTTTCGGGCAGGTGGTGAAACCAAAAGAACCCCGCCCGCGACGGTCGAACAGGCCGGCCGCCGCTCAGGACCGATTGACCACGCCTGAACCATGCATGCCAGTCGGTCCTACGGGAAACGCCTGAGTGGAGGTCAGTCATGGGTACTCGCGCCGGAGGACGACGCACGGGACCGAAATGCATTGCCATAGTCGGTCCCTTCGCAAGCGGTAAGACGACACTTCTCGAAGCCATATTGGCCCGTACGGGCGCCATTCCCCGACAAAATCCCGTTTCTTCCGGCAACACCGTTTCCGACCATTCGCCGGAGGCGCGTGCCCACGCCATGAGCGTCGAGGCGACGATCGCCACCACCGAATTCATGGGCGAGCAGATCACCTTTATCGACTGCCCCGGCTCGATCGAATTCTCCTTCGAGGCCGAACCGGTGTTGGCCGCCTGCGACCTCGCCGTGGTCGTGGCCGAGGCCGATGAAAAGAAGATCCCCGCCCTGCAATTGATCATGCGCAAGCTCGACGATCTCGGCGTGCCGCGCCTCCTGTTCCTCAACAAGGTCGACAAGGCGATATCGGGCGTGCGCGACACGCTGAAGATGTTGCAGCCGGCCAGTTCGGTACCGCTCCTGCTGCGCCAGATTCCACTGCGCAAGGACGGCGTCGTCATCGGCTCGATCGACCTGGCGCTGGAGCGCGCCTACATCTACCGCGAATATGCCGAGAGCGAGGTGGCCGAGATACCAGGCGACGACAAGGCGCGCGAATTGGAAGCGCGCTTCTCCATGCTGGAGACGCTCGCCGACCATGACGACCAGTTGATGGAACAGCTGCTCGAGGAGATCGAGCCGCCGAAGGATGCGATCTTCGACGACCTCTCGGCCGATCTGCGCGACGGCGCGGTGACGCCGGTGCTGATCGGCACCGCCGAGAAGGGCAATGGCGTGCTGCGCCTGCTGAAGACGATCCGCCACGATGCGCCCGACATCGAGGCGACCCGCAAGCGGCTCGGCGCACCGGATGGCAACGCCATCGTGGCCCAGGTGATGAAGACCATTCACACGCCGCACGGCGGCAAGCTGTCGGTGTCGCGCATCCTGTCAGGCCAGGTTGCCGACGGCTCCGAACTCTGGCTGCCCGGCGGCGGCACCGCCAAGGTCTCCGGTATCTACCGGATGCTCGGCAAGGACCAGTTCAAGCTCACCGCCGCCAGGGCCGGCGACACGGTCGCGCTCGGCAAGCTGGACGAGGTCAAGACCGGCCAGACGCTGACCTCGGCCAAGGGCGGCATCAAACAGCTGTTCGATGTCGAACCGCCGCAACCGGTCTTCGCCTTCGCGCTGCGCCCCAAGGAGCGCAAGGACGAGGTGAAGATGTCGGCGGCCATCCAGCGCCTGGCCGAGGAGGATCCCTCGCTCAACCTGCGCCACAACCAGGACTCGGCCGAGACCGTGCTGTCGGGCCATGGCGAGATGCATCTGCGCGTCGTGCGCGAGCGGCTCGAGGGCAAGAACCAGATTCCGGTGGAAGGCCACGCGCCGGCGGTGCCCTATCGCGAGACCATCCGCAAATCGGTGCAGCAGCGCGGCCGCCACAAGAAGCAGTCGGGCGGCCACGGCCAGTTCGGCGATGTAGTGATCGAGATCAAGCCGCTGCCGCGCGGCTCCGGCTTCCAGTTCACCGACACCATCACCGGCGGCGTGGTGCCGAAGACCTACATCCAATCGGTGGAGACCGGTGTGCGCGACTACCTGAAGTCCGGCCCGCTCGGCTTCCCCGTGGTCGATGTCGCCGTCAACCTCTCGGACGGCTCCTACCATGCGGTCGATTCCTCCGACATGGCCTTCCAGATGGCGGCGAAGCTGGCAATGAAGGAAGGCATGGCCGCCTGCTCGCCGGTGCTTCTGGAACCGGTGATGAAGGTCGAGATCGTCACGCCGTCCGACGCGACGTCGAAGATCATCGCGCTGATCCCGCAACGCCGCGGCCAGATCCTCGGTTATGACGCGCGGCCCGACTGGCCGGGATGGGATGTCGTCGAGGCGACCATGCCGCAGGCCGAGATCGGCGACCTGATCATCGAGTTGCGCTCGGCAACCGCGGGCGTTGCCAGCTATCGCGCCGTCTTCGACCACATGGCCGACCTCACCGGCCGCCTCGCGGACGAGGCGATGAATGCCAACGGCAAGGCCGCGTGATTTCCATCCTGATATAACGCCCCCTCGAAATTCGAGGGGGCGGAAATAAAAACGACGCCCGGGGAGCCGGACGCCGTTTTGTTCTGCGGACCGTTTTCTTGGGAGGAGAAACGGCAGGTCCGCCGCATGAGCAGTCGCCGAGCTTCGGCAAAAAGGTTCGGACGCGGTAGCCGCCTGAGCCCGGGTCGTTCGAGTGATGCCCCCATCTCCCGTCGGAACCACACCGCGTCCTATGATCTACATAGCAGATGGAGGATGCCCTTGTCATGTTACCAGAGGTTACATGACACTGTTACGCGGCAATTCAGGTGAAATTCTCAGCCGCCCTGGGGGGCATGCGGGCAACAAAAAAGCCGGATCAATGAAGATCCGGCTGAGTTTGATGGAAGTGCCTGTTAAGGCTAACCTCCAGAGGGGAACACTCGAGGGCGCTAATGGGAGGAGAACGCGCCCAGGAGATGATCTATATATGTGCTCATCATGCCCAAGAAACAAGCATCTATTTTGCAACACACGCATGCAAAAAGACGCAGGCTGTGGTCTAACCCGCTCCCGACGCCAATAGGACCAGTGGAATCGTCGAATTGCAGCGCGCGATCGGGCCATTGTCACACCGGAATCGCGAATAGCGATCGGTTTTCGCCGCGAAATGCCAAAACCGCGCAATGACGTGGAAGTGAGCAGCAGGCGTTCATTTCTAAGGCAATCGGAAGGAGCCAGCCAATGCGTACGTTCACGGCGATTGCCGGCAGCGCTATTTTCCTGATTGCGGCACCTGGCGTGGTCGCCGGTCTGATCCCGTGGCTGCTCAGCGATCGCTGGGGCCTGCCTTGGTCAGCGATGCCGGGCTTTGTGCTTGCCGGCTGGGTCCTGATCCTCGCCGCGGCCGCCGTGCTGCTGCATGCCTTCGGGCGCTTTGCGCTGGAGGGGCTGGGGACACCAGCACCGATCGCGCCGACCGAAAAGCTGGTGATCGGCGGCATCTACCGTCACGTCCGCAACCCGATGTATGTCGCGGTGCTGTCAATCATCCTCGGCCAGGCGCTGCTGTTCTCGAGCTGGACGCTTGTCGCCTCGCCTATGCCGCCGTCGGCGCGGTCGCCATGGGAGCCTTCGTCAGGCTCTACGAGGAGCCGACGCTCAGCCGTCGTTATGGCGAAGAATACGAGACCTACCGCCGCAATGTGCCCGGCTGGGTGCCGCGCCTGACGCCCTGGCGGGGATCCCGGCCATAAGCGAGCGCGGACATGCCCGAGTGTGAGGAAATCGCTCCGGTGGGCCCGCACCACTGGCGGGGCGATGCGGGCCCGGCCAAGGCTTGGTAGCCTCGACCGGCAGCGAGGGGTCGCCGCCGTAACTGAAACCAGCGGTGAAATATCAGGTTCCGCTAATGTTAAAAAAAGCCGCCACCGGCAGCCTGTTTCACTGGAAGAGAGCAACGCCCGGTTTCCTTGGCCGAAGCACCATTTGCTGACCGGCGTCAGCGACATGGCTCTCAGAACGACCAGCTGCGGGCCTTGGCGATGATGAAATCCCGGAACACATGCAGCTTGGCCTGGTTCTTCATCGCGTCGGGATAGGCGAAATAGGTGTCGAAGGACGGCACCTCGGTCTCCGGCAGCAATTGCACCAGGCCCGAATCCTTGGAGATCACATAGTCCGGCAGCATGGCGATGCCAGCACCGCCCTGCACGGCCCGCTTGATCGACAGGATGTCGTTGATCTGCAGCGAGGGTACACGCTGGCCGCCCTCGAAATCGCCGACCGTCTCCAGCCAGTTCAGCTCCGACAGATGCGAAGGCACCGGCAGGCCGAAGGTGACGATGCGATGGGTCCGGAGCTCCGCGACCGAGGCCGGCTTGCCATGCTTGGCGACATAGGAAGGCGCGGCGTAGAGGTGGAAATGCACGGTGAACAGGCGGCGCTGGATCAGGTCCGGCTGCTGCGGCTGGCGCAGCCGGATGGCGCAATCGGCCTGGCGCATGGTGAGGTCGAGCTCCTCGTTGGCGAGGATCAGCTGCAGGCTGATTTCGGGATAGAGCTCGATGAATTCCTGCACCCGCTCGGTCAGCCAGCCGGCGCCGAGACCAACGGTCGTCGTCACCCTGAGCACGCCGGAGGGTCGGTCCTTGGTCTCGGTCAGCCGCGACTTGATGGTCTCGAGCTTCATCAGCACGTCATGCGCCGTGCGGAACAGCATTTCGCCTTGCTCGGTCAGCACCAGGCCGCGTGCATGGCGGTTGAACAGCGGCACGCCGACATCATGCTCGAGCGCGCTGACCTGCCGCGAGATCGCCGATTGCGACAGATGCAATGTCTCGGCCGCGTGCGTAAACGACCCCGCTTCCGCCGCTGCGTGAAACACGCGTAGCTTGTCCCAGTCCAACGCCATGATACCCCTCGTTCTGTTTGGCGTCTGAATGAAAAATCAGGCTTTTGCACGGCGTTTCCAAGCCGCTTTTTTAACAGTTTTACAGCGACCCCTATTCCGCTGCTTCGCGATGCACCTCGATACCGGCCAGATACTTTTCCGCCTCGAGCGCCGCCATGCAACCGAGGCCCGCCGCCGTCACCGCCTGGCGATAGACATCGTCGGTCACGTCGCCGGCCGCGAACACGCCGGGCACGTCGGTGCGGGTCGAATCCGGCGCGGTCCACAGATAACCGTTCGGCTTCTGCTTCAGCTTGCCGGCGAACAGTTCGACCGCCGGTGCGTGGCCGATCGCCACGAACACGCCATCGACCTTGAGGTGCGTTTCGGCACCGGTCACCGCATGCTTGAGCTTCAGCCCTTCGACCGACGGCGGCAGCGGCGTCTTGCCCGGGCGGCCGGTGATCTCGTCGACGATCGTGTCCCAGATGACGCGGACATTGTCCTTCTTCAGCAGCCGCTCGCGCAGGATGCGTTCGGCGCGGAAGTCGCTGCGCCTGTGGATGACCGTCACGCTCTTGGCGAGGTTCGACAGATAGAGCGCCTCCTCCACCGCCGAATTGCCGCCGCCGACCACGGCGACATCCTTGCCGCGATAGAAGAAGCCGTCGCAGGTGGCGCAGGCCGAGACGCCGAAGCCCATGAAATCCTGCTCGCTCGGAATGCCCAGCCACTTGGCTTGCGCACCGGTGGCGATGATCAGCGCGTCGGCCGTGTAGGTCGTGCCGGAATCGCCCTTGGCGCGGAACGGCCGCACGTTGAGGTCGACCTCGGTGATGATGTCGTTGATGATGTCGGTGCCGACATGCTCTGCCTGCTTGAGCATCTGTTCCATCAGCCACGGCCCCTGGATGGGGTCGGCAAAGCCGGGATAGTTCTCGACATCGGTGGTGATCATCAGCTGGCCGCCCTGCTGCAGGCCGGCGACAAGCATCGGCTTCAGCATGGCGCGTGCGGCATAGACCGCCGCCGTATAGCCGGCCGGGCCGGAACCGATGATGAGAACGGGCGCATGCTTGGTGGTCATTTGAAGCCTCTGCGGGGCAGACAATGGAGTGTTGCCTTGGAAAAAGACGTGGAATGTCGCGCTTAATGTAAGGGTTGCCAACCACGCCAGCAAGGCGAACGGGCCGTCGTCCCCGGAAAGCTTCGGCCTATGTGGATATTCGCGCGATGACCGCTTTTCGTTGCCGTTCCAAAATCGCGTTGATGAGGGCTGGCGTCGACACAAAAGTCGTTTAATTACAAAATCGCGAAAGATTCTTGCGCCACTCTGATCATCGAGACCTCCAATGCCGCTCAAGGCCGACCTCGACGCCATCGACTGGAAGATCCTGCGCGAATTGCAGGGCGACGGCCGCATGACCAACGTCGAACTGTCGAACCGGGTCGGCATTTCGGCGCCGCCCTGCCTGCGCCGGGTCAAGCGGCTGGAGGAAGCCGGCATCATCCGAGGCTACCGCGCTCTGCTCAACGCCCCGGCGCTCGGCCTCGACGTGGTCGCCTTCTGCCTGGTCGGGCTGCATCACCAGGCCGATGCCGAACTGCGCATCTTTGCCGAGCGCACGCGCGGCTGGCCGATCGTGCGCGACGCCTGGATGGTCTCGGGCGAATCCGACTTCCTGCTGCATTGCGTGGCAAGCGACCTCGGCGCCTTCCAGACTTTCGTCATCGAGGATCTGACCTCGACGCCGAATGTCGACACGGTGCGCACCGCCCTCACCATCCGCCGGGTCAAGGATGAGGGCTTGGTCTCGTTCGAGCGCCCCTGAGGCCGGGCGAAGGCCTGTCCGCCGGCAAATTCCTTGCCTTCGCCACACCGGCGCCCCGTTGGTATCAGACAGACGCTGATGTACAAGGCTGGACGGCCTGCCGGAACAGATTGCGTAGGCAACGTGAATTCCGGGGACGGCCCGCCATGGGAAGGGGACCATGACTCGATTTGCAAGCCCGGTCTCGGCGCTTATCATCTGCGTGAACGAGGCCGATATGATCGGCCCGTGCCTGGAAAGCATCGACTTCTGCGCCGAGATCATCGTCGTCGATTCCGGTTCGACCGATGGCACCGTCGAATGCGTGGAAGGCTATATCGCCAAAGGTTACCCGATAACGCTGTTGCACAACGACTGGCCGGGCTTTCCCCGTCAGCGGCAATTCGCGCTCGACCATGCCAACCAGCCTTGGTGTCTTTCGATCGACCCGGACGAACGCGTCGACGACCGGCTGCGACAGTCGATCGTGGCCGCTACGCAGGCTGCCGACACCAAGATCGGCGGCTGGTTCATCCGCCGCCGCGATTGGCTGAAGGGCTACGGTTATGCGCATCGCTGGGTGCTGCACAACAGGCTGCTGCGGCTCTTCCGGCGCGAGGGCGCCACCATGGACCTCACCGCGCGCGTGCATGAATCCTTCCGTGTGCCCGGCGAAACCGGCACCATCGAAAACGGCGTGCTGCTGCATCGCCGCGAGATCTCGGTCGAGGAAGATCTTGCCCGGGCCAACAGCTACTCCGGCCTCAAGGCCAAGACGCTGGTCGAGAAGGGCAAGAAGCCCGGCCTGGTGCGGCTGGTGCTGTCGCCGTTCGGCAACTTCCTGAAATTCTATCTCGCCAAGCGCTACTTCCTGTGCGGCCGGCACGGCTTCGTCTACTCGATGTCGGTGATGATCTATTCCTTCGCCACCGAGGCCAAGCTCTACGAAGCCTCTGAGCGCAACGATCAGGCGTGAGCCGTAAGGCCCGGATCAGGATCCGTGTCCCGGCCGAGCGCTTCAATGGCGGCGAGCAGACCGCCGAGGTCATCGGCGTCATGCAAGCGCCTGATGGCGAAGCCGGGCAAAGCCGCCGCCTCGCCGTCCACCAGCCATCCCTGCGCCAGGCCGGCGCGCCGTCCGGCCTGCATGTCGCCCAGTCTGTCGCCGACGATCAGGGAGCGCTGGAGATCGAGATCGAGGCGTTTGCCCGCCTCGACCAGCATGCCCGGATTGGGCTTGCGCATCGGATGATCCGATACGGCGAGCGGCCCGACGCCCGCCTCGTGGTAGGCGCAGGCAAGCACCATGTCGACGAACACGCCCCGCTCGCCCAACAGGTCGAGCACACGGCCGTTCACCGCCGCAAAGACGCTCCAGTCGAAATAGCCGCGCGCGATGCCCGACTGGTTGGTGACCACGACGACCGGGATCCCGTAACGGTTGGCGGCCACGATCGCCGGCACGATATCGTCGCGCAGCACGATCTCGGCCGGATCGCTGGGGTAATCGGTATCGACGTTGATGGTGCCGTCGCGGTCCAGGAACAGCGCCGGCGGGCGTCCCGGGAAAACCCGGTCGCCGATCCGCTCGACCCACAGGCCCGGTTCGGTCAGCGGATACGCTATCGCGTCAGCCATTGTGCAGGCGTGCTTCCACCACCTCGCACAGATGGTGGTAGAGGCACAGGTGTCCCTGCTGGATGATCGGCGTCGAGGTCGAGGGCACGTTGAGCAGGATGTCGCACAGCGGCTTCAACTTGCCGCCGGTGTCGCCGGTCAGGCCGATCACCGTCATGCCCATCATCCGCGCCTGTTCTGCGGCGGCGAGGATGCTCGGCGAATTGCCGCTGGTCGAGATCGCGAGCAGCACGCCGCCCGCCGCGCCATGCGCCTCGACCTGGCGCGAAAACACCGTGTCGAAACCGTAGTCGTTGCCCCAGGCGGTCAGCACCGCGGCGTTGGCCGGCAACGCGATGACATTGTAGGCCTTGCGCTCCTTGAGGAAGCGGCCGACCAATTCGCCGGCGATGTGGATGGCATCGCTGGCCGAGCCGCCATTGCCGGCGATCAGGAAGGCCTTGCCTGCTGAAAGCGCAGTCACCACGGCGCTCGCCGCGCGCTCCATCTCGCCGGTCAGGTCGCGCTCGACCATCGCCGTGATCGCGGCCGCCGAGCGGACCAGGTAATCGTTCAGTTCAGACATGGAACCCTCAGTTCGTGGTGGCGCCCGCACGCAACTTACCGATCGTGCCGGTGGTGCTCTTGCCGGCGACGAGATCGACCAGCACCACGCGTCCGCCGGCCTTCTGCACCACATCGGCGCCGACCACGGTGTCGATCGTATAATCCGCGCCCTTGACCAGGATGTCGGGCAGAAGCGCCTCGATCAGCGCCAGCGGCGTGTCCTCCTCGAAGACCACGACGGCATCGACCGAGGCAAGGGCCGCGAGCACGCAGGCGCGGTCATGCTGATCGTTGACCGGGCGGCCCGGCCCTTTCAGCCGCCGCACCGAGGCGTCGCTGTTGAGGCCGAGCACCAGCCGGTCGCACTGGCTGCGCGCCGCGTGCAGCAGGCTGACATGGCCGGCATGCAGTATGTCGAAGCAGCCATTGGTGAAGCCGACGCTCAGTCCCTCCGCCTTCCAGGCCGCGACCATGCGCGACGCCGATGCGGCATCGAGGATAGCGTCCTTGTGGGCGGTCGGTCCATGCGAGCGGAACAGCGCGCCGGTCAGTTCCTCCACCGTCAGCCGCGCGGTGCCGCGCTTGCCCACCACGACGCCGCCGGCGGCATTGGCGATCGAGGCCGCCGCGACCGGATCGGCACCGGCGGCCAGCGCCAGCGCGAAGGTCGCGATCACGGTATCGCCGGCGCCCGAGACGTCGAACACTTCGCGCGCCTGGGTGGCGATGTGGCGCGCCTCGTCGGGGCCGACCACGCTCATGCCCTTTTCGCTGCGGGTGGCGACGACGAAGTCGAAGCCATGCGCGGAAATCAGTTCACGTGCGGCCGCGACGATCTCGTCATCGGCGAACACCGCATGGCCGACGGCCTCGCCAAGCTCCTTGCGGTTAGGGGTGATGGCGGTCGCGCCGGCATAGCGGGCATAGTCGCGGCCCTTCGGGTCGACCAGCACCAGCTTTCCCGCCTCACGGCAGATGGCGATCAGTTCTCCGGCGACGCCGTCGAGCAGGATGCCCTTGCCGTAGTCGGACAGGATAACGATATCGGCCTGCTTGAGTGCATCCCGGAAATGACCGACCAGACCAGCCCGCTCGTCGTCGTCGAGCGACTTGATCTCTTCCTCGTCGAAACGCAGCACCTGCTGGTTGAGTGCGCTGAAGCGGCTCTTCGACGAGGTCATGCGGCCGCGCTGCTGCGAAAGCCCCACCGTTTCGGCGCCACGCTCGCCGAGCATCCGCACCAGGCTGTCGCCGGCCGCATCGGTGCCGATCACCGAAACCGGGATGGCGCGCGCGCCGAGCGAGACGATGTTGGCCACGACATTGCCGGCGCCGCCCATGGCCAAGGCCTCGCCGCGCCCATGCAGCACCGGGATCGGCGCCTCCGGCGAAATCCGCTCGATGACGCCGTTGACGAAGCGGTCGAGGATGAGGTCGCCGACCACCAGAACGGTCACGCCGCCGAAACGTGCGATCGCGCGGTGCAAGAGTTCGGGAGAAGAGGGTTCGGGAGAAAACGGATTGTGCTTGATCATGTCACTGGCAATGTGTGGGAAAGCCTGATCTCTGTCGTGCTGAAAATTGTCAATTTACGGGCCGGATCGTCATGGCGAAGCCGATATACCGCAAATCCATGCAGCGCAACGGCAGGACATGACCGGCACGGTCGGGGCGCTCAGCTCTTCTGCAAGGCAACGTGAACGCCAAGCCCGACCAGCACGGCCCCGCCTGCGCGCTGCATCAGCCGCTGCGCACGGCTCGAACGCCGCAGTCGGCCGATGACGAGACCGGCCAGGAAGACGCAGACGATGTCGGCCGAGGAGAACATCAGGTTGACGATGGTGCCGAGTACGACGAATTGCAGCCAGACCGGGAACGCCGCCGAGGCATCGATGAACTGCGGCAGGAAGGCCATGAAGAAGATCGCGGTCTTCGGGTTGAGCACCTCGACGGTGATGCTTTCGAAAAAGGCACGCCGCGCCGATTTCCGCTCGATGACGGGCAGCGTCGTGTCACCGTCCCCGCGCTTGCGGAACAGCGAAATGCCGAGCCAGATCAGATAGAGCGCGCCGACAAGCTTGACCGCCATGTAGAGCGGCGGCACGGCGTGGAACAGCACCGACAGGCCGGCCGCGGCGGCAAAGACATGCACATAGCCGCCGAGATGGATGCCGANGTCGAAGCTGAAGTTGCCGTAGGTGCCGGCGAGCGCGGCGTGGAACAGCACCGACAGGCCGGCCGCGGCGGCAAAGACATGCACATAGCCGCCGAGATGGATGCCGAGTGCCGCCGTCAGCCCAGACCAGCGCCCGCGCGCCATCGTCTGCGCCGCGGCATAAAGCATGGCCGGACCAGGGATGTAGGCGAAGATCGCCGTGGTGGCGAAAAACGCAATGAGCAGTTCCGTCGACGGCATTTTTTGTCCCTTCGTGATTCAGTCCGGCAGGCAAACCAACAGAAGCGGCAGTTTTGCGACCCACCGTGACGTCAACCCGCCTCGCCTGCCGTCACCCTGCACCTGCTTTGTCGACAGCCCGGCTGGCCTCCCTTATAAGGACCGGAATCGCAAGCAACCAGAGGCCTTCATGATCATCGTCACGGGCGGCGCCGGCATGATCGGCTCCAACATCGTCGCCGCGCTCAATGCCGAGGGCCATGACGACATCCTTGTCGTCGACGACCTCACCGACGGCCACAAGATCTCCAACCTCGCCGATCTTGGCATTGCCGACTATCTCGACAAGGACGATTTCCTGCCCCGCATCGAGGCCGGCTCGCTCGGCCGTATCGAGGCCGTCTTTCACCAGGGCGCCTGCTCGACCACCACAGAGTGGAACGGCAAGTTCATGATGGAGGTGAATTTTGCTTATTCGAAGCGGCTGCTGCATGCCTGCCAGGCGTTGCGCGTGCCCTTCCTCTACGCCTCTTCCGCGTCCGTATATGGCGGCGGCGCCGAGTTCCGCGAGGATCCGGCGCTCGAACGGCCGCTCAACGTCTACGCCTATTCCAAGAAACTCTTCGACGACTATGTCAGGCGCACCGTCTTTGACAGTGACCACTCGCAGGTCGCGGGCCTGCGCTACTTCAATGTCTACGGACCGCGCGAGGCGCACAAGGGCGCCATGGCCTCGGTCGCATTCCATCTCTTCAACCAGGTCGAGCAAGGCCAGAATCCGAAACTCTTCGGTGCCTATGGCGGTTTCGGCCCTGGCGAACAGAGCCGCGACTTCATCCATGTAGGCGACGTCGCCGACGTCAATCTGTGGCTGTGGAAGCGCGGCGCGAGCGGCATCTTCAACTGCGGCACCGGCCGCGCCCAACCCTTCCGCGCCATTGCCGAAACGGTGATCGATACACTGGGCAAAGGCGAGATCGAGTTCATCGAATTTCCCGACCATCTCAAGGGCAGCTACCAGAGCTTCACGCAAGCTGATATGTCCCGTTTGCGCGCGGCCGGTTACAATGGCCAGTTCCGGAGCGTCGAAACTGGCGTCAGAGACTATGTCGAATGGCTGAAAGCCCAACGATCCTCGTGATCGGCCCACGCTGGGTGGGCGATATGGTGATGGCGCAGTGCCTGTTCTCGGCGCTGAAGGAGCTGCACCCCAACGCCGCGATCGACGTGCTGGCGCCGGCCTGGGCCGCCCCGCTGGTCAAGCGCATGCCCGAAATCCGCCAGCAGATCGACTTTCCGCTGAAGCCCGGCGCGCTCGAATTCACCCATCGCCGCCGCTTCGGCCGCCTGCTGCGCGGCCGCTACGACATGGCCTATATCCTGCCGGGCAGCTGGAAATCGGCGCTGATCCCCTTCTTTGCTCGCATTCCACGCCGGTTCGGCCATCTCAGGGAAATGCGCTATGGCCTTTTGACCGACGTCGTGCCGCTGCCCGAGGCCGTGAAACGGCGCACCGCGCAGGCCTATTTCGGCCTCGCCCAGGGTGGCACCTTCCGCGCCCCTCACCTGACCGTCGACGGTGGCAACCAGGCCGCCCTGCTCGATCGTTTCGGGCTCGCGCCACAGCAATTCGTGGCCCTGATGCCCGGCGCCGAGTTCGGACCGGCCAAGCGCTGGCCGAGCGAAAGCTATGCCGGCCTGGCCCGCGACTTGATGGGCAAGGGTCTCAAGGTCGCCCTGTTCGGCTCGAAGAACGACCGCGACGTGACGGCGGAGATCGCAAGCCTCGCCCCCGGCGTCGTCGACCTCGCCGGCCAGACGCGGCTGGAAGACGCCATCGACCTGATCGCGTCGGCAAGGCTGGCGGTGTCCAACGACAGCGGGCTGATGCATGTCGCGGCGGGGGTGGGCACGCCGATCGTCGCCGTCTATGGCTCGACCTCGCCGCAAAATACGCCTCCGCTGGCGGAGCGCCGCGAACTGGTCTGGCTCGGCCTGTCCTGCTCGCCTTGCCACCAGAAGATCTGCCCCCTCGGCCACCTCAACTGCCTGAAGACGTTGGAAGTCGGGCAGGTCGCGGCAGCGGCGCAACGCCTGCTGGAAGTTCCGGCGGCGGCATGAAGGTGCTGATCGTCAAGACATCGTCGATGGGCGATGTCATTCACACCTTCCCGGCTGTCGAGGACGCCAGCCTCGCCAGGCCGGACGTGTCCTTCGACTGGTGCGTCGAAGAGGCGTTCGCCGGCATCGTGGCGCTGCACCCGGCGATCGGCAGAATCCACACGGTCGCCATCCGGCGCTGGCGCAAGGCGCTGCTCGATGGCGCCACCTGGCGCGAGGCGGCCGCGCTGCGCCGCACCTTGCGCGAATGCCGCTACGACCTCGTCATCGATGCGCAGGGCCTGTTGAAGTCGGCCTTGGTGGCACGGCAGGCGGGAGCACCGATTGCCGGCTTCAACCGGTCGAGCTCGCGCGAACCCTCGGCAACGCTGTTCTATGACGTCACCTACGGCGTGCCGCGCAACCTGCATGCGATAGAGCGGACGCGCCGGCTGTTCGGGCAGGCGCTCGGCTATCAGCCCGATCTGTCGACACTCAACTCCGGCATCGTTCCACCGCCGGTCACTCCAGCCAACATCGGCGCAAACACCGCCTTCCTGCTGCACGGCACCAGCCGTGAGGACAAGAAATGGCCGCCCGGAGACTGGATCGGGACGGCCCGCCTGCTCGTCGAGCGAGGTATGGCACCGGTCACCACCTGGTCGAACGAGCGTGAGAAAGCCGTGGCCGAAGCGATCGCCAGGGCGGTGCCCTCCACGGTCGTGTTACCGAAATCGCCGCTGGCCGACATCGCCGCCATCCTCGGCCGCTCGACGCTGGTCATCGGCGCCGACACGGGGTTGACCCACCTTGCCAGCGCCTTTGGCCTGCCGACAGTCGCGGTGTTTTTGGCCACCGAGCCAGGGTTGACCGGCCCGCGCGGGCCATATGCGTCAACGCTATTGGCGCCGCCAGGTGGGCGTTTGACGCCGGCCGAGGTGGTGGCAGAGGCGGAGAGGCTGCTGGCGCGTAGAGGCGCTGCTCTGGCTGGTAAGAATTGATTTTTTCAAATCAATTCAATTGAAAAGGCCAGCGCCGCCCCTCATCCGCCTGCCGGCATCTTCTCCCCGTATAGTGACGGGGAGAAGGGGCTGGCCGCAACGCTGGCGCCTATTTCTACAACCCCGAAAATTAGCGAAATCATACGTGACAGCGTCTTTCTCCCCGTCACTATACGGGGAGAAATGCCCGGCAGGGCAATGAGGGGCAGCGCTAGCCTCAGCTTGAATAGATCGGCGGCGCGCCCAATCCCCTAGATGAACTGCACCTGGACGATCTCATAGCCCCTTGCACCGCCGGGGGCATTGACCTCGATGGCGTCGCCGACTTCCTTGCCGATCAGCGCGCGCGCGATCGGCGAGGAGATTGAGATGCGGCCGGACTTCACGTCGGCTTCCTGGTCACCGACGATCTGATAAGTCTTCTTTTCCTCGGTGTCCTCGTCGACCAGCACGACGGTAGCGCCGAACTTGACCTTTTCGCCGCTGAGCTTGGTGACGTCGATCACCTCGGCCCGCGCGATATAATCCTCGAGCTCGTTGACGCGGCCCTCATTGAGGCTCTGTGCCTCCTTTGCGGCATGATATTCGGCATTTTCGGACAGGTCGCCATGCGAGCGCGCTTCGGAGATCGCCTCGATGATGCGCGGCCGCTCTTCCTGCTGGCGCCAGCGCAGTTCTTCCTTCAATGACGCGAACCCCTCGCCTGTCATCGGGACCTTGTTCATCATGCCTCACCTTTCCTGCCGCCACCCCCGCGTTTCGGGGGAAGCCTTGTCGTTGGGTACAAAAAGAAAACGGTCCGGCAGCCTCGGGCTAACGGAACCGTCTCACCGCAATTTGCCCTAATATAGCAATGTCAGCGGGTTTTTCACGCCCAAAAAATGGGTTTTTCAAAAATCGTCGCGGCTTTCATCCAACCGAGGCGGCCGAGGCAATTCCAGGAACTGTGCTAACGAGACAGGGTGAACAAAAAAGCGGCCGCGATGGTTCGCGGCCGCTTCGAGGATTGCCTGGAGCGTGGTCAGCTCCGCATGAAATGGTCGATCTGCTCGGCCAGCATGCCGTATTCGCGCGAGCCCTTGCCGGTGCGCTTCTCGATCTCCGCCAGCTGCTGCTGAGCGCCGGCCAGGTCGCCGATCTGCAGATGTGCCTCGCCGAGATATTCGCGCACCAGCGTGTAGTTCGGGTCGATGCGCAGCGCTTCCTCGTAATAGCCGAGGCCGACGGTGACGCGTCCGGAATGGCGGTGCGAATAGCCGAGATAGTTGAGGATGCGCGGATCCTGCTTGTTGGCGGCAAGGGTGAGCACCGCGATCGCCTCGTCATAGCGCCCGGCCATCGCGAGGTCGTGTCCGGCCTCGTAAATGCTGTCATCGTCGAGCATGCCTTCCTGGGGTGCGACGCACTTTTTCTTCTTCTTGTCCCAGACCTCGCCTTTCTTGCACTGGGTAGTGGTCTCGGTGCCACCGCCACTGCCCGCCGCGAATACCGGGACGGCGAAGAACTGCAGCGCGACAAGGGCAGTCGCCGCCTGGATCAGCATTCTTTTATGCATCGAAGCCTCCTTGAGGGGTGAGAATACAACACTAACGCCAAGCGCTCCGCGTTTCATCCCGGAAAAGCATGCGTGGAGAACATGAGGTGACGGATGCAGCAAATCCGCTATCATCCGGGCAAACGACTGACGGAGACGGCCCGTGCAGCGGCGGCTTGAAAAGGACTGGGACCTTACGATCGGCCCCGACACCGTGCGCCTGTTCATCCTCAAGGCCAAGGCGCTGAGCGCGGCCGTCAACGAGGATTATGCCGACGGCGCCGAGCACGAGATCGAGTTCGACGGCGGCACCCACGACAATCATCATCATGATGGCCTCGCCGAGGAAAGTTCGGAAAACCTGACCGAACAGGAATTTCGCGAGCTGATCAACGACCTCAATGTCGACGAGGCGGCCGAACTGATCGCGCTGGCCTGGGTCGGCCGCGGCGACTATGACGCAGCGGAATGGTCCGATGCCGTGACGGCGGCGCGCGAACACGCCAACAAGCGCACGGCGAAATACCTGCTCGGCATGCCTCTGCTCGCCGACTGGCTGGAAGAAGGCCTCGAAGCAATTGGCGCGTAACGGCGCGGTTACCGATTGTGATCGGGGGAAAGCGCCTTCCAGGCAACTTCGGCATGCCGGCGCCGTTTCGAAGCGATGGCAACGCTGAGCTTTTCCCTGTTTCGCAGACTGGCGTTGCCGTTGATGGCCGCCGCCTTGCTGGTGACCCCGGCCGAAGCCAAACATCGTCACAGGCATCACGGACGACCGGCACCACGGGTGGAACAGCCGCTGACACCGCGTGCCGACCAGCCGCTGGCACCCCGGGCAATGCAGCGCCTGAAATCACGGGGCAAGCGGCACATCACCCCGGACCACGTCACCCCAGACCATATCACTCCGGACAAGGCACAACAGGAAACGCAGGACCGGCAGACCTCGCCTGCCGATGTTCCGGTGCCTCAACCGCGTCCCGCGGACGCGCCGAAGACCGATGCCGCAACGAGGAAGGAACAAAAGGCGGACGTGCCAAAGGCCTCCGGAGCGGCGGATCGGTTCAATGAAGAAAAATCCTATCGGGAAAAGCAGGCGCACCCCGGACCGCCAGCCTCAGAGCCATCCGCCGATATGGAAAACGAGCCGGCGCCGCCGGCCGAGGTCCCGGTCCCGACACAAAGGCCCGACACCGCCGAACCAGGGGCTCAGCCGCCTGATGTCGCGCCGAGGCCGCCTGAAAAACCAGCGGATGCCGGCGACGAGAAGATGCTCCCCGACCCGCGCTCTGCCGATCTGCCCGACGCGAAAATGCCGGCGGAGGAAGTCGCTTGCCGCGAGCGGTTGAAGGCGCTCGGCGTCGAATTCGAGGAGCACAAAGCGGAAAGCAATCCCGAAATCGGCTGCTCGATCCCCTATCCCCTGATGCTGAAGAGCCTGGGCAAGTCGATTGCGATTGCCCCCGGCACCGAGCTCAACTGCCCGATGGCCGAGGCGGCCGCCCGGTTTGCCGCGGACGTCGTCCAGCCGGCTGCGAAGGCCGAATTCGGCGCCGACTTGAAATCGATCAGCCAGGCGTCGGCCTTTGTCTGCCGTCCCCGCAACGGCACAAGGAAACTCTCGGAGCACGCTTTCGGCAATGCGATCGACATCGCCAGCTTCACCTTGTCGGACGGCAAGAAGATCGAGGTCGGGCCGGCGCCGCCGGAAAAGGATGCAAAATTCCTCGACACCGTGCGCAAGGCCGCCTGCGGTCCGTTCAAGACCGTGCTCGGACCCGGCGCCGATGCCGACCACGCCTTGCATTTCCATCTCGATCTCGAACCGCGCCGCCATGGCGGCACGTTCTGCCAGTAAACGCGGCTGTTGCAGGATCGCCGCCGCAATTCGGCCGCAGACATGAACGCGGTCGCTGAGTTTTCCTTTACCCTTGATCGTTAAAATGCCGGATATCCAGAAGTGGGATCCTGCAAATGGCCGGCAAATTTCGCGCCGTGTTTTTCGCCACCGCGCGCCGATCGAAACCCGTGATGCTGCTGGCCGCCGGCCTCACCCTTGCGGCCGTTTCGGCCTGCAACACCGGCAGTGTGCTGTCGCTGCAGCCGGCCGTCGATGTCGGCTCGCAGACGGCGGCCGTACCGCAATACACAGGCATGCAGACGCTTGTCCCTTCCAATCCCTACATGACGCAGGCCGCCTATCCGCGCATGGACGAGCCGATGTCGCCGGTCGAGCAAGTCCCGGCCAGCGAGATCGACTGCCGCCAGCAGCTGAAGCGCCTCGATGTCGCCTACACCGACCTTGCACCGATCCATGAAGGCCAGTGCGGCATCGATTACCCGGTCAAGGTCACGGCCATCGGCAGCATCCAGATGAAGCCCGCCGCGACGCTGACCTGCGACATGGCCGCCACCTTCGCCGCCTGGACGAAGAACGAACTCGTTCCTTCCGCGCGCTGGCGCTACTTCTCCGGCGTCAGGACCATCCACCAGGGCTCCAGCTATTCCTGCCGCAACATCGCCGGCGAAGGCGTGCTGTCCGAGCACGGCAAGGGCAACGCGCTCGATGTCATGAGCATCGAGCTCAACAATGGCGACGACATCGACGTGCGAAAGCCCGGCTTGTTCGCCTTCCGCACCCGCGGCTTCCTCAACAATGTGCGCGCCGACGGCTGCCAGTATTTCACCACCGTGCTCGGCCCCGGCTACAATTACGACCACCGCAACCATTTCCATTTCGACATCAAGAACCGCAGGAACGGTTATCGCGCCTGCCGCTAATGCATGTCCCAGAAGTGACCTCGGTTTCGGGGTGCGACATGCGTAAAAACAAAGACTTAAAGCGCGTCGCATGAATCCGTTTCAGCGGAACGCGCTTTAGGAAAAGGTCAAGCGTCACCGGTGGATGCGATAATTTGCCGTGCCACCAGATCCTGGATGCGCCAGAGATTCCTGTCGCGAATACCGTTTTCCTCCAGCTTGCTGACAGTCCGGAACAGATACTGCGCCGACGAGCCCCAGTGTCCGGCGGCTCGCGCCAGCGTGTCCGCGACTTGCTCCAACGGCAACCGTCCGGCATAGGCCTTGCCATCCGGCGCGGCGACGAAAGCCAGAGCGCGCAGCGGACCCTCCTTGGTCTTGACCTTGATCCAGCAAGGCACGTTGGTTGGCGGATTGGCATCGATCTCGCGGCGCATAAGCTGGCCGAGTTGCCCGAAATGATCTTCCGCGGGCAGTCGATAGACAATGCCGTTGCAGCTGCCGCCGCGATCGAGTGCCAACATCAGGGCCGGCAATTGGCGCGTTCCGCGCCAGCGGGTTAACTTCAGGCAGAACGAGCGGTGCCATCCAGGCGCTGTCGCCGGGCGCTGCTCGACAGGAACGAATTCGGGATTCCAGATCAACGAACCATAGGCAAAGACCCACAGCGTTTCGGGTCGATATTCGGCAAGCAGTCGCTCGACCAACCCATCGAACTCCGCATCGGTGTGCTCGGTTGTTCCAGGCTCAGGGCCGGGATCCGGTTCGATACGCTCGACCCTGACGACAAGATCGGCGGTCAACGCCATCGATCTCCGGCGCGTCGGCTTCCGCTTCATTCCAGCCCCCTGAAAAATGATGGCTGACGATAGACCGGCTGCTCATCTGTGGCCATTGATTTCCAAAAGACCGTCAGGCAACAGATACCCCCCACGGATCGAGCCTCCTTCATGAGCCAACGAAGCCTCCAGCGACGCATTGCGATCTGGGTAGCGGCCCTGCTGGCTACCTGGCTGGCACTCGCCTATGTCGCCGCACCGGAATTCTGGACATTTCGGGATCGCGGTTTTCGCAACCAGCGCTTCGAAATGGTGACGCACACGCCGCAAGGCATTCCCGGCGACCCGATCAATATCGGCCTTGTCGGTACCGAGAAGGAGGTCGTCCACGCCTTCGCCCTCGCCGGCTGGGACACCGCTGATGCGATCACCCTGAGGACCGCCATCGATATCGGCGAAAGTGTCCTGTTTTGCCGCCCCTATCCCGATGCGCCGATGAGCCGCCTGCTGTTCGAAGGCCGCGTCCAGGATCTCGCTTTCGAAAAACCAGTCGGAGACAGCGCCGACCGGCGCCACCATGTCCGCTTCTGGCAGACGGATACGGTCGGCGACGGTGGCCGTCCGCTTTGGCTGGGCTCCGCGAGCTTCGATCGCGGCGTGGGGCTCAGCCACGACACCGGCGCCATCACACACCATATCGGCCCCGACATCGACGCCGAGCGCGATTTTCTCATCGGCGACCTGCGCGCCGCCGGCGAGTTGATCTCGACCAGCGACCTGGCAGGCATCGGCGCCACCAAAACCGGCCGCAATGGCGGCGGCGACCCCTATTTCACCGACGGCAAGGCGCTCGTCGGCGTGCTGAAGCAGCTGCAGTGAAATCATGCGCACGGAGACCGGTCGGCCTGGGATCGGATTGAAAATCGCGGCGTGTCTTCGATGTCGCTGCGGGACCGCTGCCCAAGAGCCGTGACCGTCATCTTCCAAAAATCATGAAGGACTATTTTCGAGCGGCCCGCCGCAATGCTATTGAGCCCTCATGCTATACGTTGAAATTGCTATCGTGGTCGTCCTCATCTGCGTGAACGGCCTTTTGTCGATGTCCGAACTCGCCATCGTTTCATCCCGCCCCGCCCGGCTGAAGACGATGATCGACCGTGAGGTCAAAGGCGCCGGTCGCGCCCTGGCGCTCGGCTCCAATCCCGGCAAGTTCCTGTCTTCGGTGCAGATCGGCATCACGTTGGTCGGCGTGCTGTCGGGCGCGTTTTCCGGCGCCACGCTGGGCGAACGGCTGGCGCAGTTCCTGGCCTCGACCGGCATGAGGGAGAACGTCGCCGATCCGCTCGGCGTCGGCATCGTCGTTGCCATCATCACCTATTTCTCGCTGATCGTCGGCGAACTGGTGCCCAAGCAGATCGCATTGCGCGATCCCGAGCGGGTTGCCGCCAGGGCGGCGCCGGCGATGACCATCCTTGCCACCGTCTCGGCGCCTCTGGTCTTCCTGCTCGACATTTCCGGCCGCGCCATCCTGTGGCTGCTCGGCCAGCGTGGCGAGAGCGAGGAGAAGGTCACCGACGAGGAGATCAAGATGCTGGTCGCCGAGGCCGAGCACCACGGCACCATCGAATCCGACGAGCGGCGCATGATCGCTGGCGTCATGCGGCTTGGCGACCGCGCCGTGCGCGCGGTGATGACGCCGCGCACCGAGGTCGACTGGATCAATCTGCAATCCGATGAGGCAGCCATCCGCAAGCTGCTGGTCGAGACCCAGCATTCGCGCCTGCCGGCGGGCGACGGCGGCGTCGATGTCATGGTCGGCGTCGTCCAGACGCGTGACGTGCTCGCCGCGATCCTGGCCGGCCGCACGCTCGACCCGCGCAAGCACGTGCGCGCCGCGCCCATCGTCTACGATCAGGCCGATGCGCTTGACGTGCTACAGAAGCTGAAGGAATCCGACGTGCCGATGGCGCTGGTGCATGACGAATACGGCCATTTCGAAGGCATCGTCACCCCTGCCGATATCCTGGAAGCCATCACCGGCGTGTTCCGCGCGGACCTCGATGCCGGTGACGAGGAGAACGCCGTCAAGCGCGAGGACGGCTCATGGCTGCTCGCCGGCTATATGCAGGCCGACGAGATGGCCGAGGTTCTCGGCATCGACCTGCCCGAAAACCGCGACTACGAGACCGTCGCCGGCTATGTCCTGTCGCACATGCACCATTTGCCGGCGACCGGCGAATGCGTCGATGCTCAGGGATGGCGCTTCGAAGTGGTCGACCTCGACGGCCGCCGCATCGACAAGCTGATCGCCACCCGCCTGCCCGGCGGCCACCGCGAAGCGGTGCGCTAACAGTTCGATGTCGGCTTTCGGCCTGGCGGGACATTGAAGACGGCCGGGCCGGTCGATTGCACTGTCCCGATGTCTACCGCTCCGCGAAGGCGCGAGCAAAGGAATCGAGCATCGGTCGCGCCAGATACTCCAGGAATGTCCGGTCGCCCGTGTTGATGAACGCCTCGACCTGCGTCCCTGGATAAAGCTGCTCGGGCTTGACGCCGGACGGCAATGCGGCGGCAATCTTCAGCCTGGCGCGGAAATAGGGCTCGTGCGTAGCCTGATCGATGAGCCGGTCCGCGGAAATTTGTGTCACGGTGGCTGAAACCTCCGGGGTAAGCCGCGTGTTCAAGGCGGACAATCGCAGCTTCGCCGGCTGGCCGACACGGACCTGATCGATGTCGTTCGGCCGCAGCCTTGCATCGACGATCAGGCCCGGTGCCGTGGGCAGAATCTCCATGATCTTTTCGCCGGGGCCAATCACGCTGCCCTTTGAATTATAGGTTGACGACACCACGATGCCCGCCGCCGGTGCCTTGATCGTCGTTCGCCGCAGCACCGCCTCGGCCGCCCTGATCTGTTCCTTGATGTCGGCAAGGTTGGAGCGAACGTCGTCCAGCTTCGTCAGCGCCTCCTCGACGCGTTGCGTGGCGAGGTGCTCGGTCTGTTCCTGGGCCTCGACGATCTGGGTGTTGGCCGTCGCAAGGTAGGCCTCCAGCGCCCCGGCTTGCCCGACAAGGTCGGCTTCACTGCGCAAAAGCTGGGAGTATTCGCTACGATTGGTGAGGCCTCTGTCCAGCAGGCCGGTCTTGATGCCGAGTTCCTTCTTCACCACGTCGGCCTGTTGCTGAATGGCCTGTTTCTGGGCCTGCAATCCCACGACCGACTGGCGATGCATGGCGACCCGTTGGACAAGGATCGATTGTTCGGATCGAAACCGGGCGAGCCTGGCGTCGAATTCCTTCTGCTGTTCTTCAACCAGCGTCTCGAAATCGCGCTGGAACAGTGCTGGCGCCGTTTCGGTGATTGGCGCCAGCCGGTCCAATCCGTCGCGTTCCGCCTCCAGCCGCGCCGCGCTCGCCCTGAGCGCGATCGACTGTCGCGTCAACCGGTTGAGCTCGGCCCGCGCGGCTGTTGGATCCAGCACGATCAGATCCTGGGCCTGTTGCACGCGATCGCCTTCATGGACCAGCAATTCCTGGATGATGCCGCCCTCGGGATGCTGGATCAGGATGTTTCCGCCTGTCGCCGAGATCGTTCCTTGCGTGATCACCGCTCCAGACAACGGCGCCGTGACGGCCCAATAGCCAAAGCAACCCACCAATAGCGCTATTGCCGCGTATCCGGCGGATGCCACACGCCTTATGTCGGTGCGCGGACTGCCTTCCCGGGCGAGGCTCTGCACCGCCATGGTCTATGATCCAAAGCGGGTGTTATGCATGCGGACCGTCGTGGCGAACGAGCCCGTCACCACGGGATTCTGCCGGGGAATGCCCTTGCCGGCGCCCGTGCTGGCCCCAGACTGCCGCAACACCTCGCCGCTGGGGCCGAAGGCTTCGATCACGCCGCCGCGCAAAAGCATCACGCGGTCGCAGGACGCGGCGATCGAAGGGCGGTGCGTGATCACGATTGTCGTGACGCCGGCCGCTTTCACGGCGGCAAGCACCGCTTCGAGCGCGGCTTCGCCCGCGCCGTCGAGATGGGCGCTGGGCTCGTCCAACACGAGGATCTTGGGCTTGCCGTAAAAGGCGCGCGCAAGCCCGATCCGCTGGCGCTCGCCACCCGACAGCGTCCTGTCCGACGGGCCTATCAATGTCTGGTAGCCGTCCCGCTGCGCCAGGATCAGTTCATGCGCCTCGGCCCGCCTTGCTGCCTCGATGATCGAGGCGTCATCCGCATCGGGGTCGAAGCGGGCGACGTTTTGCGCGATCGACCCTGGAAAGAGCTCCACCTCCTGGGCCAGGTAGCCGAGATGCTTTCCGAGCAGGCTTTCGTCCCAGGTCCTGAGGTCGGCGCCGTCGATCCTGACCGCGCCGCCGGTCGGCTGGACAGCGCCCACAAGCAACCGCGCCAGCGTCGATTTGCCTGCGCCGCTCGGGCCGACGATGGCCAGCGCTTCGCCGGCGCCGATCTGGAAGTTCAGGCGCTTGAGGATGGGTTCGGTGCCAGGCTGGGCATTCGGCGCCATGAAGAAGACGTCCTGCACGGAAATCGCGCCGGTCGGATCGGGCAGGACCAGCTTGCGCGCTTCAGCCGGACGCGCCGCAAGCGCCGCCTCCAGCCGTTTCCACGCTCGCCGGGCATCGGCGATCTGCCGCCAGGCGCCGATCAACTGGTCGAGCGGCTGCAGCGCCCGCGACGACACCAGCGAGGACGCGAAGATCATGCCTGCCGTCATCTGCCCCTTGAGCACCAGCCAGGCGCCGGTGCCGAGGATCGCCAGCTGCAGTATCATGCGCAGCGCCCGCGAGGCGCCGCTGAAGATTGCATTGGCGCTCGAGGAACGGTCATGGAAGGTGAGTGCAGCCGCGACGTACCCTCCCCAGACCCGCGCGGCGTTCTCCACCATGCCCATGGCGCGCAGCGTCTCGGCATTGCGGGCAAAAGCCTGTTCCGCCTGGCTGGCCAAAGCCGAACGCTCGGCCGAGAAAGCATCGTTCCTGCCGATGGCAACCTGATTGGCCACGACCAGGAAAAGCAGAAGCGCCGCGCCGGCGACCGTCACCCAGAACAGCACCGGATGGATGAGATAGAGCAGTGCGAAGAAGACAGGAGCAAAGGGCAGGTCGAACACCACCGCCACGCCGCGCGACCTGATGAAGGCGCAGACCGAGGCAAGGTCGCGCAGCGGCGACAGCCCGCCGGCATATCTTGCGCCAAGAGAAACCGCGAATGTGCGGGCGCCCAGCTTCCGGTCGACGGTCGCCGCGACGCGCTGCGTGTAAACGGCGCGGATCGCATCCAGAAGCCCGAGGAAGCCAAGCGCAAGAACCGCGATGGCCGAAAGATAGACAAGCGTCTCGACGCTCGAGGACGGCAGCACGCGATCATAGACCTGCAGCAGGTAGAGCGGGATCACCAACAGCAGGACGTTGATCAACAAAGAGAAGACGCCGACATCGGCGATGGCGCGCATGAAAACCGGACGCAGGCCGGACGGTCCAGTCATTTCGGCATTCCCCACGGCTGCATGATCCCGAGACCTCAGGCGTGGCCTCCAAACTCGGAACCGCCATGCAGTGTGCTGCTGGCGATGCTGTGCGTGGCGGTGCTGCTGTTCAGGGCGTTTACCGGCGCATTGTCCAGCGTATAGGCGCGGATGTAGTCGATCTTCATCTCGGCCGGCGTGGCCAGGTGATCCGGAGGGGTGCCGGCAAAGCCACCGACCGCGAGATCGGCCAGCATATACATTGGCTTGTTCATGTCCGACGGCGTCGCGGCTTCGGCGACCTGCACACCGTCATAGGTCCAGACGAGCTTGTCCGGCGTCCACAGCAGGCCATAGGTGTGGAAGCCGGCGGTATCCGAGACACTCACCGTCGAGGAGACCTTGACGTGCGTACCGGTTTCATTCGTGTGCGCCGTCATGATCAACGAGTTCGGGGCTTGGCCGGCAGTCTCCACGACATCGAGTTCCGGCGGCCACGAACCGTCTTCCGGCAGCAGCCAGAAGGCCGGCCAGGCGCCGGCGTGCTCGGGCAGGTCGGCCCGCATTTCGAAATAGCCATAGGTCTGCGAGAAGGAATCGTGGGTCGTCAGAATGCCGGAGGTGTATTCGTAATTGTTGATCAGCGGCTTGATGTCCGCCGGCGCCTGCGCCGCGGTGATGGTGAGCACGCCGTTGTTCACGCTGAACGGGTGGACGGAACTCGTCGGGGCGTAATTGGCGTCGATGTACCACTGCAGTTCGCCATTGCTGGTCAAGGTGCTGCCGTTGGGCGCTCCCCAGGAGAAGTTGGTGTCCCAGGTGCCGCCCTGGCTATTGTGAAGGTTCAGCGTGTTGAAATCGTCGCTGAAGGACAGGCTCATTCCGGACTTGTCGATCGGCAATTCGAACTGGCTGGGCTGCAGCTTGTCGATGGTCGTGTCCTTGAACTCGAGGATCTCGCCGGATCCGAGGTTCAACAGCACGTTCGATCCCGCCTGGATCATGTTTGAGTGGATGGCGTCGAACGACGTGAAGCCGTAGCCGTTAAGGCGGACAGTGTCGGTGGCGGCGAAATTCGCGATCAGGTCGCTGCCATTGCCTTTGGAGACGATGAAAGTGTCGTAGCCGCCGCCGCCGTCGATCAGCACATCGTTTCCCGCGCCGCCGTCCAGCGTCTGGTGTCCGGCCGTGGCGGTGATGATGTTGTCCAGCCCATTCCCGAAAGCATAGTTATTGGCATGTGTGACGATGAGGTTCTCGACATTGTCGGGGAGCTTGTAGCTCATCCATGTGCTGATCGTGTCGATCCCGGCCCCAACGCCCTCGGCCACCTTGTTGCCCGCCGCATAGAGGTAATAGATGTCGTCGCCCGTACCGCCGTGCATGGTGACGTTGACACCGGATGCTCCGTAGATGGAGTCGTTTCCGGAGCTGCCGTACAAGTCCGGTCCGGACCCTGCCGCCGAGAACCAGTGGTTGGAAGCGCCGCTGTAGGGAAGAGGAACGCCCAAAGCGTTGACGAAAAAGCTCATCGGACAAATTCTCCTCGTGATGCCAGGCCTGCTTGAACCGCTCGACACGGGTTCGAGACGGGTGCATCCGGACCAACGTTGCCACGCACGATATCGTTCCGGGAACTTGCCACATAGATCAACATTACATCGACTGTTCAGTGAGATTTTCTGGACTAAAAGCACAACGATCCGGGAAATGGTCTACGGACAGTAATTTGAACGGCGAAATATTTATTAAAAATTTCGCAACACGCGCCGATCTGCCTGCGACCATTCTTGATTGGTCAAACGGAAGCGCCCCTGCGTTCTGATGGGGCGTGGAATCGCCGCTCTGGAAATAATGCGTCAACGCGCCGGGCTGGCGCCGCGGGACAGGCTGATCGCCACCCGACTGCTCGGCGACCACCGCAGCAGCGCCCTAAGCGTGTCGCGGGGACCCTCAAACCGCGGCTTCGATCGGCTCGGCAAGTCTGGGATTGGAGCGTGAGGCGATCAGGCAGCTGGACACGATAAGGCCGGCTCCCGTCAGCGTGGTCCAGGTCGCCGCCTCGTTGAAGAAGAACCAGCCGATCGCGACCGCCCAGATGAAGGCCGAATATTCCGTCGGGATCAGATATTGCGCTTCGGCGCGCGCGTAGGCCCAGCTCATCAGGAACTGGCCGGCGAGCGACAGCGCCGTCACCCCGGCCAGCGGAAGCCAGAGATTGCCCGGCAGGGCGACGGCGAGCCAGGGCGCGGCAAGGCCAAGCGTGATCGCGACGCAAAGGTTTTGGAACAGCATGATCTCGATCGGCTTGGCCACCTGGGCCTGCCGTCGCGCAAGGATCAGATTGTAGGCGTAGAACACCGTCGATGCGAGCACCGCCGCCGTGCCGAGCAGCGCATCCTTGGGATAGCTCGCCTGCCCGAACTGCCCGGCCATGATGATTATGACGCCGGCGATGCCTGCCAGCGAGGCCCAGATCGCCTGGCGCTGTATGCGTTCGCCCAAAAGCAGCGCCGCCAGCAGGAGCGCAAACAGGGGCGCGACGAAGCTGAGCCCGATCGCTTCGGCGAGCGGCAGCCTGGCAAGCCCCCAGAAGAAGGACAACAAGACGATGCCGACGACCACGGCGCGCAGCGCATGCAGCCTCAGCACGGAAAGCGTGGGCCACGAGCGCGTCCCTGCCGACCAGGCCGCGCCGGCGACCACCGTCGCCAGCATGCTGCGCCACAGCACCGTGTTGTAGACGCCCACGGCGATGACCAGGACCTTCATCGCCGCATCCATCGCCGACAGAAGGAAGATACCGAGCGCGCAGACGAGCACCGGGATCATGGGGGAAACGGCGCCTGCCAGGCCGGATGACTTCACTGGGTTGCTCATGTGATGGATCGCAACCTGACATATCAGGGCAAAACGGCGGGGCCAGATGGCAGCGTCGTCCATATGGCGGTCCAACCCTTTCAGGCAGCGTCGAGGCGCGGGCGCCCCAGGCTGCACTGGCATCGGCTGCGGTTTGCCACTATCTGCGGGGCCGCGACTACACACTCTTTTGTCCCCTGCTGACCAGGAGGTGACCATGGCCAGCCCAGCCAGGAAAATGCCAATCAAGAGACTGCCGATGCTGCCGGCGGAGCGGGCGCTCAAGGTGATCGCCGGGCGCTGGAAGGCGGTCATCCTCTATCACCTGTTCGATGGGCCACGACGACTCACCGCGCTGAAGGCAATGATGCCCGGCATCACCCAGAAAGTGTTGATCCAGCAGCTGCGCGAAATGGAGGAGCACGGCCTCGTCAGCCGCGAGATCTTCGCCGAGGTCCCCGCACGCGTCGAATATTCGGCGACCAGCCTCGGCCTCAGCCTCGAACCCATCCTGCTGGCGCTCTGCCAATGGGGCCAGCATCACGCCGACGAGCTGAACGAAACGCACCGCCTCGCCGACTGCATCATCCGGCCACGGCAGGCGCGGCACGCATACATGGCATAGATCGAATCGACAGGGCGGGTTGCCGACATTGGCTGCCCAAAGCAGACTGACTGACGTCTTCAGAACGGATCGGCAAAAAATGCACCGCATGGCTTCGGGCGAACTTCATTCGACCTACACTCTGGGTGACCTCCGCATCACCGCCCTGCGCGATGGCTATGTCGACATGCCGATTAGACGGCTCCGGCAAAACAGCGACAAACCATTTGACGACGAATTGCCGGAACAGGTCACGCTGCTCGGTGGTCAACTCAGGCTTTCCGTCAATGCCTTCGCGATCGACGATGGAAATGAGATAACTTTGATCGATACCGGCGCCTCGAACGCCTGGCACCCGACCATGGGCCGGCTTCCCCAGGCGATGGACGAGGCCGGCATCGATGTCAGCAGAATTCGCGTCGTCTGCTTCACCCACACGCATCTCGACCACATCCATGGCCTTGTGCTTGCCGACGGCCGGGATGCTTTCCCACACCTGGCGCGCCTGCTCGTTCCGAGGCAGGAACTCGGCCTGTTTCGCGCCGAAGCGAAGCTCGAACGGTTTCATGGCATGGCGCAACCATTCGAAGCCGGGGACCGTCTCAGGACACATATGGACGTTATCGGCGCTCATGGCCATGAAGTGGGTCACAGCTGCTTTCGCGTTTCGAGCGGCGGCGAGTGCATTTTGATCTGGGGCGATACCGTTCACGTCCCATCGCTTCAGTTCGATCGGCCTGAGGTGACGTGGGAGTTCGACGACGATCAGGACCAGGCGCGCGAGAGCCGGTTGCGGCTGCTGGCCCTTGCGGCGGACGATCATTGTTTCGTTGCCGGCGCGCATCTGGACTGGCCCGGCATTGGCCGTGTCATCCGATCTGGCGGCAGCTTTCGATTTGAGCCGCAATAATTGAAAGGGCGGCGCAAGCGCCGCCCCGTATCCCTGGGAGGATAATTCGTCCGGCGATCAGGCCGCCTTGATTTCCTCGTCGACCACGTCGGCATCGCGAGCCTTCTTCAGCGCCTTGGCCCACCAGGCCACATCATTGACCAGAGCGGTGGCCGCCTGGTTCAGGTGCTCAAGCTCATCGAGCTTCTTCTCGCCCTGGCGAACGGCGAGGAAATCGGCCCAGACGATGTGGACGGCGGACTTGACCGGCGCCATCTGCAATTCGACGGCATGCATGCGCAGCTGCTCGACAGCGCGGGCGCCGCCGACGCCACCGTAGCCGACGAAGCCAGCCGGCTTCTTGTTCCATTCGTTGGCGGCGTAGTCGATGGCGTTCTTCAGCACGGCCGTAGGGCCGTGATTGTATTCGGCGGCGGTGAAGATGAAGCCGTCATATTCGGCGACCTTCTTCTGCCAGCGCTGCGCCACCTCGTTGGTCGACGGCACCCAGGCGGAGGACGCGACCTCGTCGAAGAAGGGCAGCGGGAAGTCACGCAGGTCGACGATTTCGACATCGATATCGGCATGCGACTTGGCGATCTTGGCGATCCATTGGGTGGGCACATCGGCGAAGCGCGCGGCGCGCGTCGAACCGATGATGATGGCGATTTTCGGCTTTGACATGGGGGCTCTCCATTCCACTAAAAGCTGGTATCGTTTAGATACCGGCGCTATATGAGATACTGACAACTCAGCGCGCAAGGAGGCACCTTTTTGTTACTGAGGAACCCGCTCAACACCGAAGACTGCCGCGCCGTCTCGGAAATCCTGCAACGCGTCGGCGACAAATGGACGGTGCTCGTGGTCGGCAAGCTTGGCGGCGGACCGCTGCGTTTCAACGAGTTGCGCGCTGCCGTCGGCGGCATTTCGCAGAAGATGCTGACCACCACCTTGCGCGGCCTGGAACGCGACGGCTTCGTCACCCGCACCGTATTCCCGACCATTCCGCCACGCGTCGACTACGAACTGACCGAACTCGGTCACGAACTGTTGATCCCGGTCAGCGCGCTTGGCGAATGGGCACGCAGGAACACGCAGCGCGTCAGGGTCGCGCGCGAAAAGTTCGACGGCGTGCATGGCTGAGACCCTTGCATGGCAAGGAGTGCGGAGTTTCGTCGTAAGCGCCATCACCTGACGACAAGCGGACTGGCGGTTCTTTAAACCAGGTCTCGCGACTTTGGATTTATGGGGCCTAAGACCACCCAAGCTGGCGCCGCTTTGGCGACGACGATCGCAATGGCAAAGTGACCATTCAGGATCTTGGCGCCTTGCCACCGCAATGCGTTGGCCCACAGATCGCGCACGTCGTGGCCGGCCCTCCGCCGCCGATATTGCCATGCAGGCAGGCGATGCGCGGAGGGGCTTGCTTGACTTCGGCATAGGCCGTTGCGCCGAGCAGGCAGGTCAGCGCGAGAAGGGCTGCCGCGAGCCAGCCGTTCAGCATGTGTTGACGCATTGTCTCTCCTCCAACGCTGGCACAATCGGGCGTAAAGGCAACCATTGGATGTCGCGCGGGGCACCGCCCGCACGAGCGATGTTACAATTGCCCGAGTGGGGAAACAGGCTTTCGTCAGCTCTCGGCAGGAACGGCCTTCGGCTTGCCCTCGCCATCCAGCGCCACCATGACGAAATCGGCGTGCGTCACCTTCTCCATCAGATCGGAGAGATAGCGTTGTGCCCAGGCCTCGACCTTGAGCGTCATCGAGGTGCGGCCGACGCGTTCGACATGGGTGTAGATGCACAGCGTGTCGCCGATCTTCATCGGCTTGGCGAAGGACATCTCCTTGACCGCCGCCGTCACCACGCGGCCCCGGGCGCGCTCGGCGGCGCGGATGCCGCAGGCAAGGTCCATCTGCGCCATCACCCAGCCGCCGAAAATATCGCCGGCGGCATTGGCGTCCGAGGGCATGGCCAGAGTGCGCAGCGTCAGGTCTCCGATCGGCCGTCCGTCCGCGTACTGCACCATGGGCAGAATCCTTGTGAGGTGATGGCCATCGATCCGTATCGCCGCTGCAGGACCAGGTCAACGCGCCGCGGCTACTGTTTCCTGGCCTCGATGGACCATAGGCTAACCCTGGCATTCGCACAGTTGTGCCTGATTTTCAGCGGCTTCGGGTTTTGGGGCGGGCTTCCCCCACCCCATCTCGGCTTCGCCGAGCCATCTCTCCCCCCTCCGGAGCGAGAGGAAGGGGCCATGCCGGCCAAGCTCGCGCTCTTCCTCTACCCCGTCGATCGGGGGAGAGGTGTCGAGCGAAGCTCGACGGAGTGGGGGTCGACTGCGCTGCGTAAGACCATTCGCCAGCTGAGAGGCGCCTCTTNGTGTCGAGCGAAGCTCGACGGAGTGGGGGTCGACTGCGCTGCGTAAGACCATTCGCCAGCTGAGAGGCGCCTCTTAAAAATAACCTGCAAGGTTAGCTCTGATGCGGTCCAGCACCGTGTCCCCGGACACATCGGGCACGAATTCCTTGCCGGTGATCGCCTCGTAGGCCTGCGCATAGACCTTGGAGGCCTGTTCGACGATCTCGTCCGGTATTTTGGGAATAGGATCCTTGTAGGGGTCGCAGCGCGCCGCCACCCATGAGCGGATGAAATCCTTGTCGAAACTCTCCGGCCGCGTGCCGTTGGCGAGCGCCTGTTCGTAGCTTCCGGCGATCCAGTACCGGCTGCTGTCGGGGGTATGGATTTCGTCGGCCAGGATGATCGTCCCGTTCTTGTCTGTGCCGAATTCGTATTTCGTATCGGCGAGGATGAGGCCACGTTCGGCGGCGCGTGCCTGGCCGCGGGCAAACAGCTTCAAGGCGTAGTTTGAAACCGTATCCCACTGCGCCTCGTTGAGAAGCCCCTGGTCGAGGATTTCCGCCCTGGACAGCGGCTCGTCATGGCCGCCGTCCGCCGCCTTGCTCGTCGGCGTGATGACCGGCTCGGCCAGCTTCTCATTGTCGCGCAGGCCGTCCGGCAAGCGCATGCCGTACATGTCGCGTTCGCCGCGCTTGTAGCGGGTCAGGATCGAGGTGCTGGTGGTACCCGCCAGATAACCGCGCACGACGATCTCGACTGGAAGGATGTCGAGCCTTGTGCCGACGACGACGTTGGGATCGGGATATTCCAGAACATGGTTCGGGCAGATATCGGCGGTTTCCTCGAACCAGTACCGCGCCGTCTGCGTCAGGATCTCTCCCTTGAACGGGATCGAGGTCAGGATGATGTCGAAGGCGCTGAGACGGTCGGTGGCGATGATGATGCGCCGCCCGTCGGCCAAATCGTAATTTTCGCGGACCTTGCCCTTGTAGTGACCAGGCAATTCGGGAATGAAGGCATCCGACAGGGTCCGCATATGATTTCCTGCCTTCCGCAGAGTGATCGATGCCAATCGCATAAGCTGTCGACCCATGCCTATCAAGCGCGATTGTCGGGATTCCCCACGACGCCACCTGGCATCACGGTCGCTTTTTTCACAACGCATGCCGGAAGGCACTGCGACGCGGCGAACCCGCCGCGTCTAGGCTGCGGCCAGTTTTCCGGAGCCACCCGTTTCAATCATGCAGACCTATGACTTCATCATCGTCGGCTCCGGCTCGGCCGGCTCGGTGCTTGCCGACAAACTGTCGGCTTCGGGCCGCTTCTCGGTGCTGGTGCTCGAAGCGGGCGGCACCGACCGCCGCTTCTACGTGCAGATGCCGCTCGGCTACGGCAAGACTTTCTTCGATCCGGCGGTCAACTGGAACTACAAGGCAGAGCCGGATCCCGGCCTCGCCGGCAATGCCGACCACTGGCCGCGCGGCAAGCTGCTTGGCGGCTCGAGCTCGATCAACGCCATGGTCTGGATCCGGGGTGCGCGCGAGGATTTCGACGATTGGCGTGCCGCCGGCAATCCCGGCTGGGGCTATGACGACCTGCTGCCGGCCTTCAAGGCGCTCGAGGACAACGAGGCCGGCGCCGACACATGGCGTGGCGCCGGCGGGCCGCTGCATATCACCGACTGTTCAAACACCGTCCACCCGCTGACCAAGCGCTATCTCGCGGCCGGCAAGCAAGCCGGTCTGCCGCTCAATCCCGATTTCAACGGCGCTGCCCAGGAAGGCGTCGGCATCTACCAGATATCGACCAGGAACGGCCGCCGCATGTCGGCGGCGCGCGCTTTCCTGCGCCCGGCGATGAAACGCGCAAACGTCCGCGTCGAAATGAATGCACTGGCGACTCGGGTGCTGTTCGAAGGCAGGCGCGCGGTCGGCATCGAGTATCTGCAGAACGGCGAGACGAAGACGGCGCGCGCCGGCCGCGAGCTCATCCTGTCAAGCGGTTCGATCAACTCGCCCCAATTGCTGCAGCTGTCCGGCGTCGGCCCGTCGGCGCTGCTTGGTGGTCTTGGCATCCCGGTCGTCCACGCCAGCGAGAATGTCGGCGCCAATCTGCAGGACCATGTCGGCATCAACTACACGTTCAAGGGCAAGCTGCCGACGCTCAACCAGATCCTGCGCCCCTGGTGGGGCAAGCTCCTGGTCGGCATGCAATATATCCTGACGCGGTCGGGCCCGCTGTCGCTGTCGATGAACCATGCCGGCGGTTTCTTCCGCACCGACCCGGCGTTCTCGCGCCCCAACATGCAGCTTTATTTCCAGGCCTTCTCGACCGTCATCCCGAAGAGCGGCGAGCGTCCGATCCTGACGCCCGATCCCTGGCCGGGCTTCTCCATCGGCCTGTCCAACTGCCGCCCGTCGAGCCGCGGCGAGATCATGATCCGATCGAGCAACCCGCTGGATTATCCAAAGATCGTCGCCAACGCCTATTCGACCAACGCCGACGTCGACGAAATGCTGGCTGCGGTGAAGTTCGTGCGCAAGATCGCCGCGATGCCGGCCATGGCCGAGGCCATCGCCGAGGAGGTTCTGCCAGGCCCGTCGATCCAGTCGGACGCCGACCTGATCACGGATTTCAGAAAACGTTCCGGCACCGTCTATCACCCGGTTTCGACCTGCCGCATGGGGCCCGATCCCGCGCGCGCCGTCGTCGATCCGCGCCTGAGGGTGCACGGCATCGAAGGCTTGCGCGTCATCGACGCCTCGATCTTTCCCGACAACATCACCGGCAACACCAATGCAGCCTCCATCGTGACCGGATGGAAGGGCGCAGAACTGGTTCTGGAGGACCACAAATGAAGATCACCGACGTCAAGACCTGGGTTGTCGGCAATCCGCCGCCCGGCATCGGCGGCAAGTACTTCATCTTCGTCAAGCTCACGACCGATGGCGGCGTGGTCGGTTATGGCGAGGCCTACAACGCCACCTTCTCCGCCCATGTCACGGCCAGGATGGTCGAAGACATGGCCGAACGCTATCTCGTTGGCCGCGATCCGCATGATATCGAGAATTTCTTTCGCCGCGCCTATTCCTCCGGCTTCACCCAGCGCCCCGACGTGTCCGGCATGGGCTGCTTCTCGGCGCTCGAAATGGCCTGCTGGGACATTGTCGGCAAGGAAGCCAACAAACCGATCTACAAACTGCTCGGCGGCCAGGTGCACGAGACGCTGCGCTCCTACACCTATCTCTATCCGCACACCGGCAGCGTCCATTCCGAGGACGCGCCGGACGGCAAGAACGTCTACAACGACCCCGACCTGGCCGCGGCCTGCGCGCTCGAATATGTCGAGCAGGGTTTTAATGCGGTCAAGCTCGATCCGGCCGGGCCCTACACCGCCTTCGACGGCCACCAGCCGCGCCTCATCGACATCGATGTCTCCACCCGCATGATCAAGGCGATCCGCGAGGCGGTCGGCAACCGCGCCGACATCTTGTTCGGCACGCATGGCCAGTTCACCGCCTCCGGTGCGCTGCGCATGGCGCGCGCCATCGAACCCTATGATCCCCTATGGTTCGAGGAGCCGGTGCCGCCCGACATGCCCGAGGTGATGGCGCAGGTAGCCCGCGCGACCTCGATCCCGATCGCCACCGGCGAGCGGCTGACGACCAAGTTCGAGTTCGCCCGCGTCATCGAAAACCGCGCCGCGACCATCCTGCAGCCGGACCTTGGCCGCTCCGGCGGCATTCTCGAAACCAAGAAGATCGCCGCCATGGCCGAGGCCTATCACATCCAGATCGCGCCGCATTGCTATTGCGGCCCGATCGTCGGCGCCGCCAACATCCAGCTGGCGGTGACGCTGCCCAACTTCCTGATCCTGGAATCGCTGAAGCAGTGGGACGGTTTTCACGCCACGCTGCTCAAGAAGAAGATCGAGTGGCAGGACGGCAATGTCATCCCCTCGAAGGAGCCCGGCCTCGGCGTCGAGCTCGACGAGGCGGTCTGCGAGGCGCACCCCTACACCGGCAAGGACCTGCATCTGCAGATGATGCAGACGCCGCTGATGCCGTGAGCGAACGCTACGCCTTCATCGGCCTCGGTCATCTCGGTGGCAATCTTGCCGCCAGCCTGATCCGCAACGGTTTTGCCGTGACCGTCTTCGACCGTGACCCTACTGCCGTCGAGCGCCTGACAGCGCTCGGTGCCACCGCCGCCAGCAGCCCTGCCGAAGCGGCGGCGCAGGCCGGCAACGCCATAACCTGCCTGCCCTCGCCCAAGGTCAGCGAAGCAGTGTTGGCCGGGCCTGGTGGGTTATTGGAAGGTCTGCCCAGGGGTGGCACCTGGATCGAGATGTCGACGAACGGCCGCGACGAGATTCTGCGCCTTGCCGCCCTCGCTTCGGCCAAGGGCGTCGAGACACTGGAGTGCCCGGTCACCGGCGGCGTTCATCTGGCGGCCGCCGGCAAGATCACCGCGCTGGTCGGTGGCGACGCCGCACTCTATGAGCGCCATCGACCGGCGATCGAGGCGATGTGCGCGAAGTCGTTCCTGATGGGACCGATCGGCTCGGCGGCGGTGATCAAGGTGATCACCAACATGCTGGCCTTCATCCATCTCGTCGCCGCTGGCGAGGCGCTGATGCTGGCCAAACAAGGTGGCCTCGACCTCGCGCAGAGCTACCATGCCATCGTTGCATCCTCCGGCAACAGCTTCGTCCATGAGACCGAAAGCCAGCTCATCCTGAACGGCTCCTACGACATCGGCTTCACCATGGACCTGGCGCTGAAGGATCTCGGCTTCGCGCTGGGCATGGGCAAGGATTTCGGCGTCCCGCTCGACCTCGCCACGCGCGTCAACGCACTTTTTCAGCAGGGCAAGGCCGCCTATGGCGGCGGGGCCTGGTCGACCCAGATCGTCAAATTGCTCGAGGATGCCGTCGGCACCGACCTGCGCGCGCCCGGTTTTCCGGCCAGACTGGAGCTTTGACCCGGAGGCCAAAACCAAAGCAATTTCATGAGCTTCAATTGATCGCCGGATTCGGTCTCGAAAGGAGTTGAATCAAACCCGCAGCGCCTTGATTCAATATCTGAGCGTCAGCGCGCCCGGCAGGATCTCGAAAGTCGCCGGTATGCGCCCGGGCGACTCGCCGTCTATGTCGACCAGCGCGTTGTTTTCTGTCCCATCGCCGAGCGGTTCGACAACCACTTTCTTGCCGCGCAGGATGGTGATGGCCGGATGGTTGCGGTGCCTGCCGCCATAGAGCAGGCGGATGTCCCAGATCAGCTTCAGCTTGCCCGCCGCGCGCAAGATGACGATGTCGAACTCGCCATCGGTCAGTTCGGCATCCGGCGCGATCATCATGCCGCCGCCGAAAAATTTGCCGTTGGCCACCGCCACCAGCGCCATGCGCGCCTCGACCGGCGCGGCGTCGTCGACGGTGATCCTGACATCCTGGAAGCGGTAGCGGACGAACTCGACCACGGTGCGCCACAGGAACAGCGCCTTGGCCGACATCTTGCCCTTGCGCTTGTCGGCATTGACGGCGCGATCGGTGGCGCCAGACAGGCCTAGACTGGCGATGTTGATGAAATGGCGGCTGGCCAGTGCGCCATGGTCGTCGACGTAGCCGATACGCCCTGCATCGACCTTGCGCCCCTTCGCTTCGGCGATCCGCTTCAGCGCCGCATCCACTTGCTTCGGCAGGCCGAGCCCGCGCGCGAAATCGATGCCGGTGCCGCATGGCAGCAGACCAAGCTCGGTTGCGCGGCCGCCTTCTTCGGCCGCCTGCAGCAGGCCATCAGCCACCTCGCTCGCCGTACCGTCGCCACCGGCTGCGATCACCAGGTCGAAACCGCTGGCGGCAAGGTCGATTGCCAGGCGTTCGGCGTCGCCCTCGGCCTGCGTCTCACGCAGTTCGAAATCGCCGAAGTGCTTCTTCAGCGAGGCGGCGACTTGAGGCCAATGCCGTTTCAGCCGGCCGCCGCCGGCAATCGGATTGAGCACCACCCCGACTTTCAAATACTCGCCCTCCCCCGTCGCCGGGCCTGTGCGCCCGATCCTTTGCCGGCCCCTATGCTTTGCCGGCATTGAAGCCCGCGCCCGCCGGCAGAGCAAGGGGGCGGTCGGCCATGGGCGTCGAAAAGCGCGGGGCAGGCTGTCTAAAGTGTTCGAGTTTGAAACTCCTGGGCTTCTGGCATCGATCCCCGATAATCCCGCTATCCACAGGGCCATGGCCATTCCCCAAGGTCCTTACCCGGCGTAAGTTTAACCCATCTCAGGCGGCTACCGATCATCAAGCCGAAAGGCGAAAGTGAAAGGCGGATTTCCTGAGGCCCGTACGGCCCGGACCGAGAACAGGCTTGCCTGTACGAGGGACGGAAGCCGAGACCTACGGGGCCGCGGAAAGCGTGCCAACGCCGACGGCGGACCGATGCTGCCATGAAGGACGGCAAAAACCTTCGATGGCGCGCAGGGCAAAGCTCGCAAGGGCCAAGACCGGCGTGGTCTGGAACGGACACTGCCTTCGGGTGGTGGCTGGCAGGACCGTCAAAATCAAGGCCGGCATGGCGCGACGACTTTACGGAAGTTGCTGCCGCGACCGTGTCCTGATCTGACAGGGAGGCGCTGGGAGAAATCCCGGCGCCGACTGTCGTTTTTGGCCCCCTCGATATCCTTTGCCAGCGATCTTGCCGGCGCCGCTTCACCGCGCGCTGAAATCGGTTAGTATCGAGCAGATAGAGTCTGTTCGATACGCGCTCGGAGACTGTTTCGAAAGTTGCTCTGGCGCCATCAGATGGCCGCCGGAGTGACTTTCCAAGCAGTCTCTTGAAGGGGGATACTTCATGACGCTCGTCCAAAAGCTTGCCTTTGCCTATGCTTTCCTGTTCTTCGGCGTCGTCGCCATCGGCTACATACCGGCCTTCAATGACGCCAACGGCAATCTGTTCGGGCTGTTCTCGCTGCAATGGTACGACGACCTGCTGCACGCCTTCTCCGGCGTCTGGGCGCTGGCCGTCGCCTTCATCTCGCACCGCCAGGCGGTGTTCTATTTCAAGCTGTTCGGCTCGGTCTATCTGTTCGACGGCGTGCTCGGGCTGATCACCGGCTCCGGCTGCCTTGATGCCGGCATCTTCATCAACGGTTTCCGCTCCCTCAACGACATCGAATTTCCCGCCCGCTTCTTCGCAAACCTGCCGCACCTCGTCATAGGCGGCTTCGCCGTCTATGTCGGCTTCTGGCTGTCGAAGCGCATTTACGACCACTTCGCCACGGCCTGACCGGCCATGTTTCTGTTCCGCTGGCTGAAGCGCATCATCAAGACGATCCTTTGGCTGATCGTCATCATCATCCTGATCCCGATCGTCGGGCTGGCCTATGGCTTCCTGACGACGCCGTCGCTCGACAAGACGCCATTGCCCGGCATTGCCGATGGTGCGCCGCCCAAGGCGCTGGCCGACAAGGTCCGCACTGAGATCCCCGGCTACCAGCGGCCGGAGGAATCGACCTTCCTCACCTACCCGGAATGGGCGATCGTCTATGCCGCGCGCGAATATGCCGGCTTCGTCGCCAAGGACCAGCCGAGCGGCTTCCCCTACTGGTCTTATGTCGGCCGCTTCTGGCAGGACTACGCCATGGTGATCCGCGCCGGTTCTGCCTACAAGTTCAACTATGCCAACCATCAGATGCTGGTCATCATCGGCACCAGCCACTCGATCGAGCACATTTTGCAATGGGCCTATGAGAACACGGTCGGCCGCATCACCGAGGCGACGACGGCCAAGCGCACCGCGGCCGACATCTACCAGGCCAAGGTGGCGGCCGAGTACGCCGCTTTCCTCGACCAGGTGCCGTGGTACCAGTTCCCCTATGCGCAGAAGCGCGCCGGCCTGTTTGCCGTGCAGCCGGCACCGGGCGACAGTTCTATCCGCACCAGCGAACGCAAGCTCGCCTTCGGTCTCGCCGACACCATCAAGCAGGGCTATGCCGACCTGATCGCCAAGGCGCTTGCCGCGACCTCCGACCCGGCCCTGCTCGACATCCACGTCTGGGCCAAGGGGCCGGTCGGCGAAGCGACACGCAATGAGCCAGACACCTTGCTGGAACGCGACTATGGCATTGACGGCACCGTCTTCGTCACCAAGCGCTATCAGGTGTTCACCGACATGATCCCGCGCCTGATCGACAAGGGGGTCTCCTTCGTCGAGATCGGCGGCAATGACGAGATCATGGTCACCATGCTGTCGACGGATGCGATCGCCGTTCCCGAAGGCATGCGCATCCTGTTCAGCTACCCGCTGCCGGCCGATCCCTCGATGCGCCGCACCGGCATGGTCGTCGCCGTGCGCAAGCTGCACCTTGTGCTGCCGTCGCTGATCAAGGCCGGCGCGAAACTCGAACACGTCTACGATTACTGACAGGGGGACGGCGGCCGGGGCGACAGGGAACCGCGTCTCTGTTGCAGAATCGACACCCGGTTGATCTTTCGGACACCACGCCACGCTCAATCCACAATCGCGGCCAAATCCCGCCTTGTTCGCGCGCGATGAAACGCTTCCATGTCGCCCAAAGCGGAAAACGGTTTGGGACCGTGACATGGCACCTGAATCGGTTGCCGGGGCATCTCGAAGGGACAAGACCGTGATCAAGACCGCCCTTGTCGCCATGACCATCGTCGGCTGCGACTGCGACGCCAAGCTGTGCGAATATATCGGTGAGACGCCGGCCAAGTGGTCGACCATCGCGGAGTGCGAATCCGCGATGAAGAGCCAGATCCTGCACGAGCGCAATTTCAACTATCCGCTCGTCTCCGGCATCTGCCGCACGAAGGGATCGTCGTCCTCCTCGCAACTGGCGGCCATTGCATCCCGTCCGGAACTGAAGCCCGCCAGCAGGATCGTCAAAACCCAAAACCCGCTGCCGCCGGAACTCAGCCATCGGCCGAGCGTTCCGGTCGGCTCGCCGACGACGGCCCTGGAAGCAGCAGCCGCCCGGCCTGTCGCCTATGAGCAGGTGGTCGATGGTGGCACCGGCGTGCTCTACCGCACCAAGAACGGCTACGCCGTGGTCAAGACCGATCTCGGACGCGCCGCATCGGCGACCGCGGACGCGGCCAAACGCTCGGTGAACTGGCTGACCGGCCTGATGCCGACGGGGCTGTAGGCTCGAACGTCGCGCTCTACGGCGCCTTCCTCACAAGAAGTTCTACCTGGCCTACGCCACCCCGCTCAGCGCCTTGATGGCGCGGTAGAAGGTCGAGGAAAACAGCTCCGTCGGGTCATAGCGCCGCTTTGCCGCCAGGAAGGCCGGCAGTTCGGGATAGGAGGCCAGCAATTCCCTTGCCGTGTAGTGCAGCTGGTAGGGCAGGAAGAAACGCCCGCCATGCCGGATCGTCACGTCGATCAGCGCCCGCGTCAGCGCCCGCATTTTAGCGTTGCCGTCGGCATCGGTCGGCTGGTTGATGTAGAGCACCAGCGAATAGGCCGGCTCCGGTGCATAGGTCAGCGCCAAATCCTCCTTGTGGACGATGCGCACCGACGCGTTGAGCACAGGCAGGTCCTGGTTGCGCAGGATCTCGCGGGCCTCGGCGATGAATGGATTATACGCCGCGCGTGGAATAAAATATTCGTGCAGGATGTCGGTCTCATCCACCAAATCGTTGAAGAGATAGGGCACCGAATCGTGCATCGGGTTGTTGCGGGTGACGAGGCAGGCCTCGCCCTGCGCCATCGCAGCCGTGCGCGCCACCGTGCAGCTCTCGAATTTCGGCTCCAGCGTCTTTTCGGTGAACCATTTCAGCTCCTGGAACAGGCTGCCCTGCTTGGCCAGGTTCATGATCACCCGCTTCAGCCCGACACCCTCCGGCTCTCCGATCTCGGGCTGGCCGGCCGGCGGCTGCTCGGCCACCTTGTCGTAGCGATAGACAATCATGTCCTCGAGGAAATTGCCCGGCGCCGTCGACAGATGGCCGTAAAACAGGCCGATCCCCCTGTTCGGCTCCAGCACCTCGGCAAAGAATTTCGGAAAGTCGTCGGATTTGATGATTTCCCGTGAGGTGCGGTAGACGGCATTGTCGACGATATCGAGCGTCGCTTCCAGCACCACGCCGAACAGGCCGTAGCCGCCGACGACATGGCGGAACAGCTCGGTGTTCTCGCTCGGAGAGCAGGTGATCACCGACCCGTCGGCCAGCATCACCCGCATCGAGCGGATCGAACCGGCAACCGAACCCGCCTGATGGTCCATGCCATGCGCGTTGACGGACAGCGAGCCGCCGACGGAGAAGATGTCGGTCGACTGCATCGACTTCACCGCGAAGCGCGGATGCAGCATGTTTTGGATGTCGTGCCAGCGCGCGCCCGGCTGCACCGTCATGGTCCGGGCCGCCGCGTCGACGGTGACCTTGTTGAACTTTCTGAGGTCGAGCACCAGCGCGTTGTCGTCGAAGGCGTGGCCGCCCATCGAATGACGGATGGCGGCCAGCGAGACTTTCAGCCCGTTGTCGCGAGCGAAGGCCAACGCCCTGGCGATATGGTCCTCCTCGCCGACCTCGACCACGCCATAGACCGGCGTCCTCGACAGGCCGCTGGCATCATTGATGTCGCCGCCTTCGGCCGACCAGGGCAGCGCAGGATCGAAGGCCGGCGCGTTCTCGAGCGGCTTCAGCGGCAGGGCAATGCCGTCGACCTCTGCGATGCGGCCGGCATTCTTCGGTCCGGAAGGCCCGCGCGCCAGCCGCGCCATGGTGGTTCCGCCCCACAACACTGCGCCGCCGGCCACCGCCGCACCCAACAGCAGCCGCCGCGACAGGCGAAACCTTTTTTGGTGCTCGGCCATGAATATCCCCCGTTGGCCAAGGGATAGCGCGGCCTTTTGGCAAAAACCATAGCGGCTGTGCCGGAACGGCGTTCCGGCACCTTCTCCCCGAAATAATGACGGGGAGAAGGCAAGTGCTTGAACGTCGGCGGCTTTTACGAAGCCTTCTTGATCGACGTCACCATGCCGGTCTTGTCGTCGACCGTCACCGCCACCTTGGCGCCAACCTTCAGCTTCCCGACCGCCGCGTCCGGCGACAGCTGGTAGATCTTGCCGTCGTCGAGCGTGATCGACTTGGTCGTCGCGTCGACCGACTGGATGGTGCCCTGAACGGTCGCGGCATAGGCCGTGCCGAGGAAGGCGAGCAGGGCGGCGGTGGTTGCGAGGGTCTTCTTCATCGGTAAGCACTCCATGCTGTTTCAGTTCTCGCCCGGTGTCGCCTTGGGAAACGACGGCACCGAACGGCCTGAAACTGAGCGGAAAGCATGCCAGCCGCAAATCACGTTGGGTGAATTTTCGCAAAGCAATTCATAGGCTTAATTCCGACACATTGCCTGCGGCTGAGGTGACCTCTTGCCGCTTTGGCGCTTCCCGGCAAGCGCGCTCCGTCCACGAAAAGAGTCACTTGGCCGATTGCGGCGAGCGATGTCCGAACACCATGCTGCCGCCGCAATCCTCGTTGGGCCGCTTCACGAAACCACCCGCTGGCTTTCCAGCCATACAAGTTTTGTTTCACCGATCGGCACGAAACCTCTACCTTAGCTCGCGCTATGGTTGCAAATTCGAAATGAGTGCACGAGAATATCGGCAGCCAGAGGGGGGCGTGATTCCATGAAGTTTGTATTCCGGACCATAATATCGCTGCTGCTGGCGCTTGGGCCCGGGTCCGCCTCTGCGCAGGACGCGGACTCGGATGGCGACAAGACGATCATGTTTACCGAGGACGACCCCGAGATGGCAGCAGCGACCGCGAAGGCGCTCGCCAGCCTGGACGAATTCCTGGCGTTGTCCGAGGCTCCTCCGTCCGACACGGAGAGGTTCAAATTGAAGGTCAAGGTGCGCGACGGCAACGTCACCGAGCACTTCTGGGTCATCCCGTTCCGGCGCACCGAAACCGGCTTTGTCGGCATATTGGCGAACCAGCCGGAACAAGTGCGCAATGTCGTCCTCGGCCAGAACATAGAATTCACCCGGGGCGATATTTCCGATTGGGGTTATACCCGCGATGGGCGGCAGGTCGGCGCCTTCACCGTCTGCGTGATGTTCAAGAAAATGTCGAAGGAAGAGGTGGACACCATGCGCGACAGATACGGTTTCGATTGCTGACGGCCAAGCTCGGCTAATCCGCCGCGTTCTTCGCGCCGATCTTGCGCACCAGCGCTGCCGTGGCCAACATGGCGCCCATATCCGATATCATCGGCGCGACGTGCCTGTTGTAGTCGAGCGGAACCGAAATATCCGGCAGCTCGAAGAAGTTCTTCGCCTGCGGCAACAGCAGGAAACCGTCGCCGCCATTGAGCGCGACGCGGGCCGGATCGTCGGGCCAGGTTTCGCCCAGCCATTTCAGTGCCTGCGCCAGCCGACCGGTCACCAGCGGCCGCGCCGCCTCGACATTGTCGGTGCGGAACTCGTAAGCCGCGTCGAGCAGGGGCTCACCCGACGACAGCTCCTGCATCCTGGCCGTCAACATGCCGCGGAAAAAGCCGATGACCGCGTTGGTGCGCCGCGTCGCCACCAGAATTCCAGGGAACGGCTCGATGGCCTCGAAGGCAACGATGACGCCCTTGAAGGCCGTCGATGAGCCCTTGCCCGTCCCTTCCCGCAATTCCGCTTCGTAGAGCTCGAACGGAAACTCGTCGTAGCGGCCGGAAATGACATCGTCGAACGCTTGCCGGTTGAACGGCCCGACCGCCTCGCGCGGCAGCCGGTCGAAGGAGTTTGGCCTGCCGCCGTGCTGGTAGCGCACATCGCGGATGAAGCCGAAGATAATGGGCAGCAGCGTCTGGCGGAACGATTGCTGCAGCCGGGCGGCCGGCTTCATGGCCTGGAAGTAGAGCAGGCTCGAAGCCGCGAATCCGACGGCATAGAGGAACACATGCGGCGGCGAGAACCATTGCTCGTTTGGGTCGGCGACCTTGTTGAACAGCCAGGTGAGCACGACGACGGCGACCACGACCAGGCCGACAAACACCGGCACACGCCAGCGCACCTGCCGCGCCACCGAGGCCCGCGCCGCCTCATAGCTCTCGATGTCTTTCCGGATGGCGGCGGTAGCCGTCTCACCAGGCATGAAATCCGCTGTTTCCATCGCCAACCCCCGCAAGCTATGCTGGCATGATAGCTGGTTTTGTTGGAGCGACGCCAGACGGATGGCACTTCTCCTTCTCCCCTTGTGGGAGAAGGTGGATCGGCGGGTCAGCGCCGAGACGGATGAGGGGTGTTCCAGCGGAATGAGACGCTGGTGTTCCCTGGAACACCCCTCATCCGGCCGCTTCGCGGCCACCTTCTCCCGCAAGGGAGAAGGGAAAACCGCACTCAACCGCCGTTCGACCCTTTCCCTCAATGTTCTCTCCAAACCTTCCACCGGCACCAGCCGCTCGTGGTCCCTGCTCCGCAGCCTCACAAAGGGATGCAGCCTATACGAGACAACCATCCCACGCGTCCCGACATCGGCACTGATATCGACGACGAAAATCCCGCCAATGCGCCCCGGCCATGGCTGGTGGGCAAGGGCGGTGCCGAGGAAATCGCCAAGCCCGTAAGCGACGACCGTCTTCCCGACCCGCTCCACCGGCTGCACGACATGCGCGTGGTGGCCTGCGATCAGGCCGACGCCCTGTCCGGCCAGCCGCCTGGCAAGCGCTCGCGTTTCGGCGCGTGGAAAGTGCCGGAACTCCCAGTCCCAATGCGGCACGGCGCAGAGGAGATCGCAACCGTCACGCGGCCAGCCTGCCGGGTCGCTGCCCATCGAGACGCGGCCGGCGAACAGATCTTCATCCGCATTGCGCCACAGCGTGAAGGCGGCAAGGCCGACGGTCAGCGGTCCGGCTTGGACAGGCTGCACCGGGCCATTGGCCGCCAGTCCGATGGTGCGGATACCGAGCCGCTTCAGCGCCGCCACCGTATCGTCGAAGCCGGAGACGCCCTGGTCGAGTACATGATTGTTGGCCAGCGACAGCACCAGTTTTTCGCGGGCGATACCGACCGAAGACAGCGCCTCGGCCAGCAATCGCTCGCTCATCGCATGATGCGTGCCGAGCTTGGTGCCCAGAACGGCGCTGGGCCTGTCCACGACAGGGCTTTCGCAATTGCCGATCACCAGATCGGCAGCACCTAGCAGCGCCTTGATGGCCGGATCGCAGTCCGGCGCGCTGCGATTGGCCACTGCCGAGATATCGCCGATGAAGGCCAGCCGCACAGTCCGCTTCGGTGGCGGGTCCACCAACGTCGCAGCCGCAGGCGCAAACCCGCCGGCATCGCCGCCGAGCGACGGCTTCAGGAAACGCGGCAGCCAGGACAGCTTGTAGGAGAGCGGATAGTTCGACACGCAAAGCCCAATCGTTTGCCCTGTGTAGACCGTCCGCCGGACAGGTTGAAGCGCGGAGGCCGACATTCGTGTATGGTCGCCCGCAACACCGCGTGGGAGGGAAAGAATGACACGAATAGCAAGCCTGCTGGCATCCGGCTTCATGATGGTTCTTCCCTTATCCTTTGCCAGCTTGTCTTCTGCCAGCGCCACCATGCCCGAAGCGGCAACCGCGCTGTTCGAGGCCAAGACCGTCGCCGCGCGCGACGGCGCGCTGTCGACGCTGGAGGCCGCCGCGCCGAAAGACCCGGCATCGGCCTATGCCGCCGGCGCCGGCGAATTCTTCACGGCGTTGGAGCTTCTGGCCAGCGGCCTGCACCGCCATGGCTTCGAGAGCCCGCAATCCTTCATGCTGCCGCTGATGCAGCTGCCGGTGCCGGACAATCCCAATCCCGAGCCGCTGACCTACGAACAATTCCGCGCCATCCTGGTCGCCTTCCGCGACCGTCTGGCAAAATCCGCCGCGACACTGGGCTCGGTCCCCGCCGAGGCTGACATCGGCATGGTCATCGACCTTACCCATGCCGGCATCGACCTCAACGAGGACGGCACGATCGCGCCTGATGAAAGCATGGCCGCGCTGTCGCACGGCAGCATCCAGCAGGGCGACGCCGCACCCGCGCTGACCTTCCGCTTCGACCGCGCCGACGGTTACTGGCTCCAGGGCTATGCCGAATTCCTGATGGCGCAGGCCGATTTCTGGCTGGCGCATGATTTCAAGGGCACCTTCGACGGCTCCTTCCACATGCTGTTCCCGCGCGCCAAGCTGCCGCTGCAGGACATTCTCGTGCCGCCGCCGAGCGAGATGGGCTCAAGCATCTTCTCCTCGGAATGGCGCATCGCCGATTTCATCTCGATGGTGCACATGATCAACTGGCCAGTGGTCGAGCCGGAGCGCCGCAAGGCGGCGCGCCAGGAGCTGCTCGAAATGATCCGCCTGTCGCGCGAGGACTGGAAGGCGATCCGCGCCGAGAAAGACAATGATCGCGAATGGCTGCCCGGCCCGCAGCAGGAGGGCGAGAACCCGCTGACCGGTCTCGAAGTCGGCGAGGAGCAGGTGCAGGCGTGGCTCGCCACCTTGACCATGGCCGAGGATCTGCTCGAAGGCCGGGCGCTGCTGCCGCATTTCCGCATCACCGGCAAGGGCATCAACATGAAGCGCTTCTTCGACGAGCCGAGGCCCTTCGACCTCGTGCTGTCGATCACCGGCCCGGGCATCGCGCCCTATCTTGAAAGCGGCAAGATCCTGACCAGCAAGGATTTCGACCAGATCCAGCGTCAGTTCGGCGGCGGTGGATTTTTGACGTTCGCCCTATGGTTCAATTGACGGTCAAATATATCTTCAGTAGTTGATATATATTTAACTATCAATATTTGGAGAAACAATATTAGAATTGAACTCTACAGCGGCCGCAAGCTCCTCATCTGAAAATTCCGTGCTAAGACCGCCTTCTATTGACGTAATATAGTCGAGTAACTCAATAACCTTAGATTCCTCAAGGGCAGAGGCGGGCATACCTTCGTGCTTCTCAATGACTGCTATTATTTCAAGAGCAATGCGTCGGACGTGGGGGCTAGGAGCGCTATGATGCTCATCTTCAAATATATCCTTCCCGTATTCTTTAAAATACTTCGCCTGTTTAATATAACGAATCACATAGTACATAGAAGATCTTGCATCGGCTACGTCAACGGCATCGATCAGATTCTTGATATCTATCATATTACCCGATCCTGATTACATCAAAAGCCGACTGAGGAAGGTCAGCTACTATATACTCCAGAGACAGAGGGTTGGCTCTACTATTAACATCTATCCTTTTATAATACGGAACGGCCTCAAGCCTTGATATAACACAAAGCAACGGCTTGAATTGATGATCGAGAGCAATCTTGGAGATCGCATGTATCTCCTTCATTTCGTCGCTTGTTATTCTTCCTAATCTCGCCATATTCTCGGCGCCTTTTCTGATGCCCAATCTGTTCAATTTGATTTTTGTGCCATGCCGGTCTGCTCCGTCTATTTCCTTGAGAAAAGTGTTATATATCTCTAAAGGAGAGGAACTGGGCGGGACGGTGAAGTGGGGCGACTTGAAGTCTGACCCGAAATATGGGGTGCACCAAAGATAATGCAGCCCCTTATAATATCTCATATTTATATTGTACGCAACAGAAGTCATTGTTGAGTATAGTATTGGATTAGATATCTTATCTAGAGACAAATTACCTCCCCCATCGATTTTTCGGCCAGATCACGAATCTTTTCCAAAGATCGATAGAGCTAATGCCTATTTTCAGACGAGAACGCAATTATCACCAGCCAAGCCCCGAAAAGAAATTGCGAATTAATTGTAGAATAAAAGAGCGCTCATTTCTAGGCTTACGCCGAGCGCTTGAGAGTGGGCGTGCGAGTAGGCCCTTTTGGCGATACTCGTCAGAAAATCGCGCCCTGATAGAGTACCTGTTCCGCCTCCTCCGGCGCGAACCGTCTGGCCAGCGACCGAAACGCGCTGTGCACGCCGTCGCGGTCGATATTGCAGCTTCTGAGGTGCCGCACGGCCAGCGTCGGATCGAAGGCGCTGCGGCCATGCAGGACGCGCTGGTTGTCGAAGACCAGCACTTCGCCCGGCTGCAACTGGTGCTGGAACTGGTTCTGCGGATCGCAAATCAGCCGTGTCAGCTCGGCCAATGCCTCGATCAGGCCGTCGATGCGGTCTTCAGCCGCCCATTGCGGCGCCAGGCAGCGGTCATTGTAGCGGATGCCGGTAACCGCGCCTGCCGCATCGAGGCTGATGACATGCGACTCGGCGCTGAAGAACACCTCGCCGGCGTGCTCGCGGTGGAAGGTGACGCCGTGGCGCGTCAACAGCTCGAACAGGTCGGGCGTCCTGTTCCGCATCAGTTCGGCGACATGAAAGCCGTCGACCATCAGCGACGTACCGCCCGCGCCCGCACCGGTGCGGATGGCGTGGAAGAAAATGAAGCCGGGCGGCGCGTAGCGGAACGGCTCGTCCGTATGCGGGATCTGCGCCCGCGCCGTCTCGCCCGCCACCCGCGCATCCGGCCGCGAGATGAGATCGAACACCTTGCCGTAGCTGGTCTCGCGGATCGGCCCATAACGCTCGGCGACCCGCGCCGTTGCTTCCGTTTCGGCCGGAACCCGGGTCAGCATGGCGATACCGTGGTCCCTCAGCGCCCGCAGCGACTGGAACAGCGCTTCGTCGTCCGCCACCACCGCGTCGAAGGCGAAGCGGCCGAGCCGGGCAGTGAGATCGCTGTTCCACAGTTGCGGCTGGAAGCGGACCGGGCCTGAACCGCCGGCATGACTGGCGAGGAAAGCCGCGTCGTAGCGCGAGACATGCCCATCCTGCCAGATCGCGGTGACCTGCCCCGGCGTCGAGACATCGAAACTCCCGGCACGGACGGCCTCGCCGACATCGGCCGGCGTCAGCCACCTCTTGCCCGAGGCGGTGTCGCCGCATTGCTCGCATGCGCATGCAAGCCGCAGCCAGCGCGTCGAGAGTTTTGCCGCGCGGCCATCCGCCAGCTCGATGGCGATCCACCCGCCTTCGGCTCGCATGGCCCGGACCGGCATCGCTTGAGAGCCGGCAGATCCCGGCTGGCTTGCATGCTTTGGCGTGTCGAGCATCTGGTGTCCCCTGTGCTTTGAATTTCTTCGACCAGCCTAGGCAAGGAAAAACCGCTCTTCAAATGAGTTTCCTTCTCAAGCTTTTGAGGTAAACTCAAAACATGACAACGTTGCGGGACTTGCCGCTCTCCGGACTGCGCGCGCTGCTGGCCGCCGCCAGGGCCGGCAGCCTGACGCGCGCGGCCGAGGAACTGGGCGTGACGCCCGGCGCCATAGGTCACCAGATCCGGCAATTGGAGGAGCGGCTCGGCATCAAGCTGGTCCACCGCGAGGGCAACGGCATTGCCCTGACCCGCGCCGCCGAGGCCGCATTGCCCGACATCGATCGCGGCTTCGACGCGCTCGCCTCCGGCATGCGGCGGCTGCGCTTCGAACGGCGGGCCGAGATCTTCACCATCGCGGCCGATCCGTCCTTCGCCTCGCTCTGGCTGGCACCCCGGCTCAACAAGGTGCGGGCAGCGCTGGGCAGGCTGGATGTCCGCATCGTCACCTCCGTCGCGCACGATGCCATGCAGGAGGAAGGCGTCGACCTCGCCATCAGCTATCGCCGGGGTGCCGCCCCCGACCTCGCATCGCTCGACCTGTTCACCGAGCGGGTGATCCCGGCCTGCGCGCCCACCTTGGTACGCGGCCATATCAGGCCTGACGCGGCCGAGGTGCTGGACAGGATGCCGCTGCTGCACATCGACCCGACGATGGGCGACGACGTCTATCCCTCCTGGCGCGACTGGTTCGCGGCGGCCGGCCGCCAGCCGAAAGCCATCGACCAGGGCCCGCGCTTCGGGTTGACGATCGTCGCGGCACAAGCGGCGATCGCCAGCATGGGCGCGCTGCTGGCGAGCGAACTGGTTTTGCGGCGCCATCTCGAGCCCGGCCATCTCCTCGAGATCGCCCGTGACGTGCCGGCGCTGACCATCAAGCGCCGTCTCGTCTGGCCACGGCACGGTCCGAAGGCGCGCCGTGCCGCAACCGTTGCTGCCGAACTGGCTGAGATCGCCGACATCGGTATCGATGGCGCCCTGCCCGCGGTAAGCCTGCCTTAACGCGGAACCCCGTGCCGCAATGGATTGCCGACGAAGGGCCCGCGTGACGAACGTATCGTGGGCAGCATCCGAGGCGAGGAAGGCAATGGTGCCTGCTTCGAGCCGCAGCGGCGGATCCGACTTGGCGTTGCACCGGCTCCCAAAACGAGTCGATGGCCATCGCGAGACAGCCGTCCGGGCCAAGAATTTGTGGCAGGCGGGCAACAGTTTTTGACGGTGCCCAAGGCCTTCCCGACGCCACGCAACGAGCGCCCGCCATCGTGGCATGACCGGCCGAACAGCCACCCGCACAAATTAGCGAGGGCTGTTTTGCTTGACTTGCCGGACAAAAACGGGCAGCAAAACAGGATTGGAAGGGCTGCAATACCGCGTGCATGGTCGTGGACAAGCCTTTTTCGGCACAAAGTCCACGTCTCTCTGTTGGTTTTGAGAGGGATTGGTTAACCAACTTTGTCCATATTTTGAAGCAATCGGCAACTAACGACAGGCGCGGAAAACGCGTCGGGGACCACCTGGGATCACTCACAGAATGGTCGTCGCGGCTATCACAGCCGCGGACGTGGGAGCCGATTGGAGCAAGATTGGTGGCATGGCGTTCTTGAGTAGAAACATTGTCGGGGACACGCGTTGGGAGGGCGAGAATGCCTGCGACGCTCCACGTTCCTCATCCTTCACCCCTGAACGGATCGTCCGCTGGGTCGCCGTGCCCGGCGTCAGCGCTGCCGTGGGCCTTTGGCTGATCGGCACCATGGCCGGCCTCAGTTCGGTCGGCGCCTCGCTGTCGGCGACGTCGGGCGGCCTGCCGCAGACGCTGTCCATGCCGGGCTCGCTGGCGCTGGCCGATCCGCTGAAACAACATTTCCTGACATCCTCGGCGCCGTTCGTGCTGGCCAATGCCCATGGCGGCGCACAAGCCCTGCACGATCATGCCGTGCAATGCGGCGCCAGCTGTTTCAAGCTGGCCAGGGTGAGCCCCCACGCGGAGAAATCCGCACGCCTCGTGGCATCGGCAAAGCCGGCGGTCTTGAAGTCGAAGGCGCAGGAGCGCTTCGAACGCATGGAAGCATCGCTGTCGCCGACCAAGCTCGCGGCTGCCTTTGCCGGCGCCGGCAAGCCTGTCGCCACGGCCGACGCCCGCCCAGTGATTTCCAGCATCGGGGCCCAGATTACCCAGGCGTCGCTGGTGCCGTCCGTCCAGGTCGTGGCCAGCCTGTCGGACGACATTCCACCGCCCGCGGCGGAACGCTTCGCCCGAGCCGGCACCGGCTCGGTTGTCGTGCAGACCGCGCCGGCGCCGACGGGTTTTGCCCAGCCGGAGACGCCTGACAACGCGCAGCTGGCGCTCGCCCTCGTCCAGTCGATGCCGGTCGAGGACGAAGCCTTCGCCTCGCCGCTGCCGATGACCGGCGCCTCGGCCGATGTCGCGGTCGCGCCTGTCGAGACCCAAAAGGCGCAGCCCGGCGACGCCGCCTCGCTGCCGGACGCGCTCACCGACGACGTGCCTCTGCCGACCCGCCGGCCGCAATATGACGCGCCGCAGCAGCCCAAGGTGGTGGAACAGGACAAGGCCGTGGAGCAGGACAAGCCGGCTCCACAGCCCAAGATCGCGCAGCAGAAGCCGGCTCCCCAGGCAAAGCCGGCCCAACAGGCCAGGCAAGGCCGCCAAGGCGGCGACGTGCTGGCCTATGCCAAGCCGGACACGCCTTCGGGCGGCCTTGGCCAGGCGTTCAGAAACCTGTTCAATGGGCCGAGCGCCGGAAGCGGTGCCGGACACGGCGTTGCCGTCTATGACATCAGCGCCGGCATGGTTTACATGCCGGACGGCGAGAGACTAGAAGCGCATTCGGGCGTCGGCGCCATGACGGACCAGCCGCGCTATGTCAACCAGAAGAACCGTGGACCGACGCCGCCCAACACCTACAATCTGTCGCTGCGCGAGTCGCGCTTCCACGGTGTCGAGGCGTTGCGCCTCACCCCCGTCGATGGCCGCAACAAATACAATCGCGACGGCTTCCTGGCCCATAGCTACCTGCTTCGCGGCCGCTACGGACAGTCCAGCGGCTGCGTTGCCTTCAAGGACTATGCGCGCTTCCTCGCCGCCTACAAGAAGGGCAAGATCAAGCGCCTGGTCGTCGTGCCGCGCCTGAACGGATCGGCGACGCGGGTAGCATCCAACGGAAGCGGCGCCTGATCGGGATCGGACAGGCACGGGCCGTGGCTTTCTCCTCCTGACAGCCTTCTGTCAGGAGCCGCGTCTGGCGGCGTGCCCCGCCCCATCCCACTCTTTCCATTTTGGCCAAGACCTCCCATATTCGGGACATGGCCAGATCCCCCGACAAGAAAACGCCGCCGACGGCGAATGACGACCGCGCCGCGCCCAAGCGGCGCAGCCCGCTGACCGATTTCCTCGACGCCTCCGAACCTCTGCACAAAGGCGGCTTCGCCGAGATGCCGCAACCCGAGCTGTCGGGCACGCCGCTGACCGGTTCGATCGCCGACTGGGCCGAGCAGATCGAGCAGGAGGCGGAGAAGGAAGGGCGCCAGACCGGCAAGGGCGACGGCGGCAAATCGCCGAAACCGTCGAAGAAGATACCCGAGCGCTCCGCCGCCCCGGGCCGCACGGCGCGCGGCACCTCGATGGGCGGCGCGGCC